>JADLBZ010000181.1 GCA_020847415.1 Planctomycetota bacterium | reverse complement strand
GCCGTTGAAGAAGTCGCCGTTGGCGCCTTCCTCAACGGAAAGCAACTGCCCGGCTCGCGGCGTGAAGCCGCTCGCCGACCGGCCCGTGCAGCCGCGCGGGCCGGGCAGGGCGTTGAAAAGGACTTTTTCAACGCCCTGCCAGGAAGTCACCGTGGTTTGCCGGAAAGCTGCCGGAGCCGGCCGAGCCAGCCGGAGACACCGCGCGACCTCAAGCACCTGCCCAAGTGCTTCAAACAGTCCCTGCAGTGCCGGGCAGCGGCGTGCGATGCCGGCTTTTTTCGTAACTACCGGCGGCCAGCCGACACTAATGTGAAGAACGTGTTCTTGGGCGTGTTACCTATCACAGTGAGGGCAACTCCGTGAAGCGACTTGCATTGCTGCTTTTGCTGGCACTCTGGGCCGGCACTCTGGCTGCGCAGGGCTACAAGATCGGCGACGAGGTCGAGGACAGCGAAGTCCAGAACTGGGTCAACCCGCCGGCGCTACCCTATTTTTCGGACCATCGCGGCGACGTAGTGGTCTTCAAGCGCTGGGGTGTGGGCTGACCGCCCTGCCTTACGCAGTTGCGTAAGCTGAACGAGTTGCACGACAAGTACGCCGACAAGGGCCTGCGCATCTTCGGCGCCTACTGGCAGTTCCAGTCCTTTGCCACGATCGAGAAGCACCTGGCGGACTTCAAGATCAAGTACCCGGTGGCCCTGGAAGGCTTCTTTGACAGCCGCTTTGAGGCGCCTTTGCTGTGCCACGTTTTCGTGATCGGCGTGGACGGCAAGATGCTGCACATCAGCACCGACAAGTGGGTCGAGGCCATTGAGGCGGAGCTGAAGAAGGTGGTGTACCCCGGTCTTGGCTTGACCAAAGTGGACGCGTTGAACGAGCCCGCCGCCAAGGCTTTCGGCGCCGGCCGCTATGCCGAGGCCTACAAGCTTGCGGAAGCGGTGGCCGATGGTGACCACCCCGAGGCGGTGCTGAAGGAAGCGGCCTACATCATGGAGCGCATTGAGGGGCGACGCGACCGCATTATCAACCGCGCCGAGATGTGCGAGATCACCAAGCGCTATGATGTCGCGGCAGCCTGCTGGGACGAGCTGGCGGCCCACTACACCGGCCTCGAAGACGTGGAAGAGCCGGCCAAGCAGGCCGAGCGCATCCGCGGCCTGAAGGAATTCAAGCCCGAGGCTGAGGCCCGCCGCCAGTACTTGATCCTGCGTACAGCAGCCTGTGCAGCCGTGGAGAATGCCCGCGGCGACAAGCCCCTTGCTGCGGCCCTGCGCGCGCACGCCGCCAAGCTGGCTGAGTTTGCCGCCAAGAACGAGGGGCTCTCGGCGGCGACGGATGCGCTGGAGCTGGTGGACTACTACGGCACCTGGGCCGACCAGCTGGACCCGCCTGCGGAACCTGCGCCTGACAAGCCCACGGAGACGCCCAAGCCGGACGGTACTCCCAAGCCCGATGAAGCGCCCAAGCCGGCGGAGACGCCCAAGTCGGAACCGGCGCCGAACAAGTAGTCCGCTTCAAGCTCTGGCCGGGCGGCTCGTACGGGCCGCCCGGCCGGTCTTTTCCGCCGGGTGGCTGCAGCCGCAGTCTTCGCCGAACTTCTCCAGGCCGGCCAGCACCTGGCAGCGTCCCACGTCAATGTCGGGGCAGGCAGCAATGAAGCCGCGCAGGGCCTCCGCGATCAGTTGCAGGTCTTTGAGCTTGGCCTCGGTTTCGGCGAGCTTGCGGCGGGCGAGTTCCATGGCGTCTTCGCAACTGGCGCTGTGGTCCATCTCGCGCAGACGCGCCAGAACGGCGATCTCACGCAGGGTGAAACCGACTGCCTTGGCGCGTTGGATGAACTTTAGGCGGTCCACATCGCTCTGCGTGTACAGGCGGTGCCCGCCCGAGGTGCGCTCGGGCGCGGGCAGCAGGCGCTGCTTCTCATAGAAGCGCACGGTCTCGAGGTTGATGCCCGCGGCCTTGGCCAGGGCGCTGACGGTCATGGTCTGCATGGGGGCCTCCATCCCGTAGAATTGTACGGGTTGGCGGGCGCCGCGCTACGGCAAGGCGCAGGTGCGGAACCCTGCGAATACGTCGCGCCGGTTGGGCGTGAAAAAGTTGCGCCAGGTGTTGCGCAGCATTCGCGAGCGCGAAGCCCAACAGCCGCCGCGCAGAACCTTGCGCGTCCAGAACAGCGGCTCGGAGTACTCGCGATAGGGCCCGATCTCAAAACCGGGGAAGGGCAAGAACGTGCTGGAGGTCCACTCCCACACGTTGCCGATCATCTGGCGGCAGCCAAAGGCGCTGTCGCCCGGGGCCAGGGCTGCCACGTCCACGGTGTCCATGGCGTGCCAGTCCATGTTGACGTGGGCGGCTGTGGGCGCCGTGTCGCCCCACGGAAAGTGGCGCTTGCGGGGTGCAACGCCGCCCGCCGCGGGCTCGCAGGCGGCGGCCATCTCCCACTCGGCTTCAGTGGGCAGGCGGCGGCCGGCCCAGCGGCACCAGGCCTCAGCCTCGTGCCAGCACAGGTGCACGACCGGGCGATGGGGCTCCAGGTCGCGCCACTGGTCAAAGTGCCGCCGCTGCCAGCCGGGACCTTGCTTGCGCCAGTACAAGGGGTGCGCGGCCTTGGCGTACTCGCGCCATTCCCAGCCGGCGGGCCGCCACAGCTCGCGCCGCGCGTAGCCGCCGTCGTCCACGAACGCCGCAAACTCGGCCTGGGTGACCGGCGCCTTGGCAATGCGAAAGGGGGGCACCGTTACTTCGTGCGCCCACTGCTCGTTGTCCAGTACAAAGCCGTCGCCCGGATCAGCGCCCAGCCGCAGCAGGCCGCCCGGCACGCTGGCATCGCCGGGCAAGGGGCCTTCGTTGCGCGGATTCATGCGGGGCAGGTCAAAGCTTGGGGCCGGGTAGGCAAGGGTCTGCCGCATGTAGGTGAAGGCCTCGGCGTGCATGTCTTCGTGGGCCACTGCCAGCCAGTTGCGATACAGGTCGTCGCGCGAGGCCCCCTGGCGCAGGCGGGCCACGGTGAGTTCCGCCACGCGGCGCAGATAGTCCTGCACCCGGGCCAGGGACGGCAGGGGCAACTCCCAGCGGTCGTTGTGGGCGATGGTGGTGCTGTCGAAAAGGGCGTCGGCGTTAGCGATCAGCGGCTGGGCGCAATCCAGGGCGCGCAGGACAAACAGCTCCTGAAAGAAGGCGACGTGCCCGGCCTCCCAGACAAAGGGGTTGACGATGGACATGAGGGGCGGGCGCAACTGGGCGTCGCTGAGGCCCGCGATGCACTCCAGGGTGCGCGCACGCGCCTCGCGGATCTGGCCGGCCAGCTCGGCGATGTCCATGGCCGCAGTGTAACGAGGGCAGCAAAGGCCCGCGCCGGAAAAGAGCGCTACAGACTATTCAAGCGCAATCACCTCGCCGGCCCGCACGTCTGCTGTCGCGATGCGGTCCTCTCTCCCGACCTTGATGTTCATTTGCGCGTGGCCCGGTTGCAGGGGCCAAACCAGCACGCCCCGGCGGCCTTTGGAGGCGGCGAAGTGGAACTTCAGCCGGTTGCCGTCCGCGTCGAGCACTTCGGCGTTCTCGATGTCATGAAGCGATTGCGGGGGCAATGCCAGCGGCACGAATACGCCGCCCACACTCATGGATAGTTGCCGCGTCAAAATCTGGACGCTCGCTGGATCGTCGCCCCAGGGCGCCCGAGGGTCGCGCGATACCTCCTGCATTGCCCATACCGGGTCGCCGGGCAACAGCAAGGGTATGTGTTCGGAACGCCCCTCTCCCCGCACGGTTTGGAACCAGACTTTCCTGGGCGACCAGAAATCGCACCCGACTTTCGGCCACTCTTTGAACACGGCCCGTGCGTCGGAGAGCCGCACTGCCACGGGCAACGGATCTTGCGGCATCAGCCGCAGCGTTTGGGTTGCAGGTGGGACGGCACCACGCATTTCGGGCAGTGGTTCGCTGGGCCGCACGGGGATGGAGGTCTTTGTGCCGTCTGCTGCGAGTTCGAACTCTTCTACGACGCGTGCGCTGTAGTCGTGCGAGGCCAATATGCGATAGGTGCCCGGGGGCAGCGCCAGCGCCATGCCAGGGCGGGTTTCAGTAAGTGTGTGCCAATATCCGTTGCCCGTGCGTACCTGGAGACGGCAGTGCTCCGCGGCGCTGACGCGGGCCGAACCCAGAGCCACCATCCGAAGATCGCCTTCGGGAGTAACGCGCAAGTCGCCCGATGAGTCCAGCCGGACTTCCCGCCACCAGCACGCGCAATACCCGTCCTCTTCCGATGTTCCTTGGAGCAAGTAGGTGCCGTGTGGCAGGCCATCGAGTTGGTGCAGTCCGTTCTCCACATAGCGAAGGTACCAGTGGGTGCCATCCGTGGCAGCCAAACGAATGGTGGGATATGACAAGGAACCCTCCGCGAGTTGTCCATTCACGGTCACGCGGAACGAATCCAGCACAACGTTCTGGCGCGCGGGTACTTCAAGGTCGAGGTCGGCCGGCTGCTCGCCAGGTTTCAGCCTGAATGCCAGCGGCCCGTCCATATCGGGTTGGTTGGAGTACTGGTCCCAGGAAGTACCCCAACAGGAGAAGCTGAACCAGGCCGACAATTCGACTTCGCCGTTCCGGTCAGTTAATGCCGCCACATGCTCTAGATCAGGGACTGTGCCGCCGCTAAGGGAGCCGTTGGAGCCCCAAACGCGCACACCGGGAGCCGGCTTGCCGCTGCGCAGAACCCGCATCCGAAGGTGCGACTTCGTGGACTGATCAAAGGGAGGCAGTTCGATCTGTACGTCGCGCCGGCCCTCCGCGAGCACCAGAGGAATCGGGTCCATGAGCTTGCGATCGTGGCGCGTGCAGCGCAGCCGATAGGCGCCGGAGTCCACGCCGTTGATTTGCTGGTCTTCTGGCGCTGAGTGCCTGCCCAGCCAGCAAGAGCCTTCCACAGCCCAACGGCCCAACGGGAGGCGTCGCTCCAGTACGCAGTCGAAGTCGTCCGGCAATGTTCCATTGGCGCGAGCGGTTCCGGGTGCGAGCTTGAGCGACACTCGGCAGTTCCCGGTTGCAGTCAAGTCCAGTTCCACCCTGGTCGTGGCGGCTGTCACCTCAAAGGCGCAAACACGCTTGCGGCCTCCCTCAGCAATACGGCTTGCCAGCCAGATGCCATCTGGAATTCGCACCGGTCCCTTGGGATAGGCGCTTACCATCAGCGGTCGCTGGAACAGCTCCGGCGGCGGCCAGACGCGCTCCAGCCAGATGGTGCCGGTACCGTCGTCGTCCACGGTGAAGGCCAGCTGCACATTGCGAGTGGGCTCCAGGGCGATGGTCTTGGGGAGTGCTGACTCGTAAGCGTCCTGCGTGAACGGCATGGAGTGCCAGCGAAAGTAGCCGGGGTAGTCCACAGTGAGGTTCAGCGGCGCCGCAGTGTCAGGCGGGATAAGCAGCACTTCGCCGTTTGCGTTGCCACAGGCAGCGGCACCCAGGGCGCGCCAGAGGAAAGCTGGTTCATCCAGTGCGCTGGTGCGGCAGTAAGCGGGCACCGGGAGTCCTGTGGAGGCATCGGTGACAACGAGCTTGTACCCGGCGGGGGCAGGTGGCGTCTCCGCGGGTGCGAGCGCATGGTTTGAACGCGGGGCCGGCGGGTCCAGGTTGAGCCGGGGAGGGTCAGGCGACTTCTGGCAACCTACAAGCGCCGAGAGCGCGAGGCAGAGCAGCGACAGCAGCTTTCGCACGGCGATACTCCTGCGGAACGCAGCGGAACCGGCGCAACTGCGAGAGCTCCAGCACAGTCCAAAATCCCGGCAGCGGCAGTTGGTTAGTGCTTGCGGGGGATGGGCAGGCGCACGGACTTGCCGGAGCCCGGTGCCGGGGCGCCGGGCATGCGGACACTGGTTCCAGGTGCCGCGGGCGGGGCAGGGGCAACGGGCGGCGGCGCCGGTGTAACCGGCGGCGGGGCCGGGGCCGCCGCAGGCGCCGGCGGCGCGGTCACGCGGTTGGTGCTCTTTTGCGGTGCAACCACGGGCTTGCGGATGCTGGTTGAGTTGGCCGCCGGAGACTTGGACGAGTCCGCGGCTGGGCGAGTGCGGATTGAGGTGTTCCCGCTGCCCTTGATGGGCGCGAAGCGACCCGTGCTGTGCCCCACCGGCGAAAAACGCCCCGTCGAGCCGCCCCGCCCGCCGGAAAGCACGAACGGGCTGTTGGGGTCCTTGCCGGGATCGTACTGCAGGTCGGCTGCACCCTGCAGCACCTCGGTAACGTCGTCTACGACTTCGCGCGCGCTCTGGTAGCGGAAGTCGCGGTCCTTGCTCATCATCTTCTCGATGAAGTAATGCATGTGCACGGACGTCTTGCCGCCCTTGAGCTTCATGGCGTCCAGGCCTTCCATCACCTGCTTGGCCATCACTTCCATGCTGTCTTTGCCGGTGAAGGGCGTCTCGCCCACCACCATGTGGTACAGGGTGGCGCCCAGGCTGTAGATGTCAGCGCGGATGTCGAGATCCGCCTGGCCCTTGGCCTGCTCGGGGCTGATGTACTGCACGGTGCCGCAGGTTTCGTCCTCGTACTGGCCGGCCAGGTCCTTGCGGATGGGGGCGGCAAAACCGAGGTCCACCAGCAGTACGCGACCATCGTTGGCCCACATGATGTTGTCGGGCTTCACGTCGCGGTGCACGACGCCGCGTTCCTGCATGTAGGCGAGGCCCTTGGCAGCCTCGGTGATGACGTAGATGCTCTTCTGCTCGTCAAAGGGCCCATCGCGATCCAGCAGGTCCTGGATGCTGGGGCCGTCCACGAACTCCATGGACATGAAATACAGGGGGTGCGGACCGTCCTTGTCCACCACGCCGTAGTCCTGTCCCTTGGCAATGCAGGGGCAGTCGAACTCCTTCAGCAGGCGTCCTTCGCGGATGAAACGCTCCACGAACTTGCGGTTGGTGGTGTGCTTGGGGTACAGGATTTTTACCGCGCACTTCTTGCCGGTGTTGCGGTTGCGCGCCAGGAAGACCTGGGCCATGCCGCCCGCGCCCACGTCGCGCTCGAACTCGAAGATGGGGATGCGGCGGGCCTCGTCAATGCTGACGCTGTCGCCGACACCCGGGATATCCACCGCGCCGCCGCCCAGATTGGCGGCCTGCTCCGGCGTGAGGTACTTCTTCTTCAGCGCAATCTGGACCACGGGCATGTCCACGCCCTTGGCTTCCTTAAGCGCCGCCTGCAGGTCCAGGCATTCCTGGACCTGTTCCTTCTGGATCAGGCCCTGCTTCACCGCCAGGGCCATCAGCATCATTTCCTGCTTGCTAGGCATCCGGGGTGTCGTCCGCGTCGTCAATCAGGATTTCGTCGCACATCTTGTGGACGCCGTTGATTACCAGCACCGTCAGCAACTCGCGCTCCTGGTGCGGGAACTCGTCAATCACGTCCTTGATGCGCATCAGACGGTCACGGATCTCAGCCTCCGTGCTGTCTATGGTGCGCGAAAGGTCCGGGTGCGCGCGCTTGATCTGCCGCACGCGGTCAAAGAGCCGCGTCACCATGCCCGGCATCGGGTCTGTGTTCATGTCCGCGGGACCAGCTTCCCTGCCCTGCTTGCGCGTCATGGTGCTCCTGCCCAAAGTGCCTTGGCCAGTTTACGTCGCCACTAGCGGGTGCACGAGGGTTTTCGTACTGCCCGCGCCGGCGGTCACCGTTATTATGCCTTGGGGTTGGCAGCCTACTATTGAGAGGTCCGCAATGCACTATCGCCTTGTTGCCGGTTTCCTGTTCGTGGCCGCTTTGGGTGTTTTTGGCCTGGCACAGGTCGCGGGGCAGGGCGCACCGCCCCAGCCTGCCGAGAAGCCCGCTGACAAGCCTGCCGCAAAGCCCGCCGAAGAGAAGAAGGAGCCCGAGGTGCTGGATGCCGAGGGCTTTGAGACCTTGATGGACGACATCAAGGGCGAATGGAACAAGCTCAAGCTGAACCTGAAGAAGAAGACGGGCGAGCCAGCCGCTGCGGCAGCCGACGCCCTGGCCAAGCATGCGCCGAACGTGCTCAAGTTTGATGGCCCGGTGCTGGAGGGCGAAGCCAAGGGCAAGAAGGCGCGCGAGCAGCAGGATTTCAAGGACTGGGTCAAGGCGCTGGAAGACGCGAGCAAAGAGTTCTCCAAGCACGCCAAGGCCGGCGATTGGGAAAAGGCCGGCGCCGAGAAAGAGAAGATCGGCAAGACCTGTTCCGGTTGCCACGACAAGTACGAGCCTGAGGACGAAGAAGAAGACGAGAAGGAAGACGAGAAGAAGGACGAGGGCAAGTAGTTTCCACGCGCGGCTGTGCGCAGGGTTCCGCCCTTGGCGGGCGCTGCCAGGAAACTGTCTCAAGTCCCGCTCGGGGGCGTCTGCTTGCGGCAAACATCGCCGGTCGCCACCGGCCTCACTACACACGGCCTCCAGCCATGCCGCCGTTCGGTCGTTGCCGACGGGCTTGTTTGGCGCGGCGCACCCGCCTCCCTCGGGGAATTGAGTTAGTTTCCAAGGTGAAACCATGGCTGAGTCCGTCCCGCCACTTCAACACACCATCCGCGCCACGGTGCGTTTCCGCGAGGCGGACCTGCTGGGCATCGTCTGGCACGGGCACTACGTGAAGTTCCTTGAAGACGCCCGGCAGGTCATGGGCGCCCACGTGGGCCTTGGCTACGAAGACTTCATGCGTGAAGGCTTTGCCGCCCCGCTGGTAGACATGCGCCTGCAGTACAAGCGCCCGGCACGCTATGGCGACAAAGTGGACATCACCGCGCTGTTGCACTGGAGTGAGGTGCCCAAGCTGCGCTACACCTACGAAATCCACCGTGCCACCGACGGCGAGCTGCTGACCCTGGCAGAAACCGTGCAGGTCCTGCTGCACCCGGACAGCCGGCTGGCCTTGAACTTCCCCCCGTTTCTGGAGGCGTTTCGTGCCCGCTGGCAACAGGGGCAAATCCGGTTGCCGGGCAAGGTCGAGGATTCGCCGTTCGGTTAGCAGTGCTGAGGCGATTCCCCGAGGGTGACTGTGTTACGGGCCGGCAACCCTTGTTGAACCGAGCCAGAGCCACCCATACGCTCCAACCGAAGAAGCCGAGTACGACATAAGTCTTGTCTGGATAGCGTGTTGGGGAGTACTCAACGGGTCGTCAACAGACGGGCCCGTGGCGCTGGCACCGCGATTGCACCCGGATCTCACGCACACAGTGGGCTGATTTCGGGTTGTCAGGTGTGGGGTTGCAAGCGGCCGGTGCCGTGCTGAAATGCCTAACACAATGCGACTAAGCGTGTTGCGACAAATTGCCCGGGCTGTTGTTCTGGGCTTGCTGGTGCTGGTGTGCACCAGTCCCTGTGGCTTTGCCCAGGAGGCAGCACCGTCAACGCAGACCCCGGCTGAGCGCCCCGCCAACAATGACCCTGACGCGAAGCCGGTGGAAGACGGCCACGACCGTCCTACTACCTACCCCCGCATCCGGTTTGGGGGCACGGGCCCGGAAGTGCGCGAGCCCGGTGGCGAAGCCCGCAAGCGCAAGGCCCGTGTGTACTTGCTTGATGTCTCGGACGCGATGGCGGCCAGTATCAGCATGGACAACGCCGAGGTGACGCGCCTGGAGCGCATGGTTTCGGAGATGTCCAAGTCTCTGGATTCGCTGGCCAAGCGTCGCGACCTGTGCTTCAACGTGGTCACATTCGGCAAAGTGCAGGACTTGGCGGGCGGCGGTGAGCCCTGGCTGTCAACTCCCGACAACGTACAGAAGGCCCGCGACTGGGTGAAGAAGTTGCAGTCCGGTGGTGCCGGCGACCTGCACGCCATGCTGAAGGCCTGTTTTGAGCAGATGCCCGAGAGCGCCACGCTGATGGTGGGCGGCTTGCCGGGCACGCCCGAGGGCGTGGCGGCAGAAGAGCTTGCCAGGCACGCCTCGGCCGGCGAGTACATCATTGCCAAGGTCAAGGAATGGCGGGCCGCGGGCAAGAACACCACTCTGGACATTACCGGCATCGGCCTCTCCGAGGCTGAACGGGACTACTACAAGCGTCTGGCGCAGGCTGCGGGGGGCACGTACCTGGATTCGTAGCACCCGGACTCGCAGCAGCTCAGCGCAGTTTTGTCTCGCCGGCCGGCGGCCGGCAGCAGCCGCGGAAAGTGTCGCGGCAACGGAAGGTGGAGACGGATGACGATGACACGGAACCATGCAAGCCGTGGGTCGCGTCGCGGCACCATGCTGGTCGTTGTGCTGGGCCTGCTGGTGGCCCTGTTCGTGATCGGCACGTCGTTCAGCTACGTGACGCTCTCGGAGCGTCGCGCGGCGGCCAATTACATGGACCGTCAGCGTGCCCTGGACCTCGCCCTGGACGGCGTGGAGTACTCGGTGGCGCGCCTGCGGGCGGAATCGGGCCAGAAGTGGTACGAGGGCCTTGGCCCATCGGCCGCCGGCCAGTTCAACGGTCGCCAGGAGCCGGGCATGTATATCGCCTCGCTGGACGGCACGTCCGTGCACCCCAAGGATGCACCCAAGCCGGCCGGCTCGGCGGACAAGGCGGTAAGCTGGCCGCGCAACCAGTCCGTCACGTCGCAGACCAAGGAGGCAGACGCCAACTGGGTTGACCTGAACGGCGACGGTGTCCGCGGCGGCAACGAGAGCGCGTTTGGCGCCGACAGGTTCCCTTCGGCGGTTGCCCTGGGTGCTCCCGGCACGCTGGCGGGCGTGACGGGCTTCAAGGGTGACGGCCTGAATGCCGGCCAGGTTCGTACCCGCGATGTGGCGTTCCTGGAAGGGCAGGAGTACGGTGCGGCGGGCACCTATCGTGAACTGGGCGACTACTTCCGCGTGCGCGTAATGGACGCCGCCAGCCTGCTGAACCTGAACAGCTTCAAG
>JADLBZ010000180.1 GCA_020847415.1 Planctomycetota bacterium | reverse complement strand
TGTCGCCGGAAACGCGGGCGCGCATCTTTGAGCCGTTTTTTACCACCAAGGGCGTGGGCCGCGGCACCGGCCTGGGCCTGGCAACGGTGTTTGGCATCGTCAAGCAGAACGGCGGCCTGATCGGCGTCTACAGTGAACCCGGGCGGGGCACTACGTTTCGCATCTACTTGCCACGTGTGCAGGAGACCGCCATGGCCGAGCCCCAGACCGCAGTGCACGAAGCCCCCACCGGCCGCGGAGAGACGCTGCTGCTGGTGGAAGATGACCGCGCCCTGCGCGAGCTGTGCACCGAGATTCTGCTCACCGGCGGCTATCGCGTGATTGCCGCCGAGGACGGCCGGCACGCCCTGCAACTGGCGGCAGCGCAGTCGCCCGACATTGCCATGGTGGTGACCGATGTGGTCATGCCCGGCATGAGGGCGCCCGAGTTCATCAACCTGCTGCACGTGACGCGCCCCGGGTTGCCGGTGCTGTACATGTCCGGCTACACCGAGAACGCCATCGTGCACCAGGGCGTGGTCGAGCCTGGCATCCAGTTCCTGCAGAAGCCCTTCGGCCAGAACTCGCTGCTGGTGCGCGTGCGCGAGCTGCTGGACGCCGCCCGCGCCTGACCACAATCGCCGCTGGGCACGTCGGATCAGGTGCACTTTGCCGGGCACCTTGCGCCGGCGGCTGCGAATCGGCTCGCCAAGACGCCAAGCCGCCCTCGCCGCGTCGCTTCCCTTGCAGGGGTGCGCCGCGAGCCGGGCAGCTGTCTTCCGTTGCAGCGTGCGCCTCCGGCGACTTCTTCAACTGCCTGCTATAAGCAACCCATGGCCGAGAACTCCCAGCCGCAACTGGGACGCCGCCAGCGCGCGCTGGTGGCGCTGGCCCGTTTTGTGTGCCGGCGCGCCCTGTGGATTGTGCTGGCGGCGCTGGTGCTGGCCGGGGCAAGCGTGGCCTACACGCTGGCGCGCATCGAGTTCCTCACCGACCGCAACGCCCTGGTCGGTCCGGACGCCGAGTACAACAAGCGCTTCATGCGTTACCAGCAGGCCTTCGGCGACCAGGAGCTGATGCTGCTCATGGTGGCCCCCGCGCCCGGCCCCGTGGACAACCCCGACTATGCGCCCCCGGTGCCCGGCCCGCGCACCCGCGCGCAAATGAAAGCCGCCGCCGCCGAAGTAGCCAAAAAACTGCGCTCGCGACCCGACCTGTTCCCGCAGGTGGTCGAGCGCGTAGACCCGAACGGCTTCGGCGGCACCCGCATGCTGTATCTGCCCTTGCCGGACGTGCAGTCCATTGAGGCCCAGGTGCAGGCCGGCGAACCCGTGCTGCGCGAACTGGCCGCCAACCCCAGCTACCCCGGCCTGCTTTCCGGCCTGCGGCGCGGCATCGAAGAGGGCCGCGCTCCCGCCCAGGCGGACCCCGCCGCATTGCGACAGGCCGGAGACGGCATGGCCACCCTGTTGCGCGCCCTGCGCGAGAACCTGGCGGCTGCCCCCGGCGAGGCGCCGCCCCAGGGCCTGTTCACCTTCGAGAGCAGCGACCCCACCCTGGACAACGAGGGCTATTTCTTCAGTTGGGGCGGGCGGTTGCTGTTTGTGCCTGTGCTGCCGGCCCGCGACCAGGGCGCCCTGGACCAGGTGGCCGAGCCCCTGGCCTTTGCCCGCCAGGCCGTGGCCGAGGCTGGTGCCCGCTACCCCGAACTCGCCATCGGCCTGTCCGGTCGCCCCGTCATTTACAGCGACGAAATGGCCAGCAGCAGCCGTGACATGACCTGGGCCACCCTCATTTCGCTGGTGGGCGTGGCAGTGCTGTTCGTGGCGGCATTTCGCAGCGTCTCCAGGCCCTTGCTGGCTGTGGTCTCGCTGGTGCTGGCCCTGTGCTGGACGTTCGGCGCGACCACGCTGGTCATCGGGCACCTGAACATCTTTGCCATGGTGTTTGCCGTGGTGCTGGTGGGCCTGGGCATAGACTTCGGCATTCACCTGCTGGCGCACTACTGCCACGGGTTGCGGCGCGGCTTCAGCGTGCAGGAGGCCCTGGTGCAGGTTTACGCCGAGCTGGGCATGGGCACGGTG
This sequence comes from Planctomycetota bacterium, assembly GCA_020847415.1. Taxonomy (GTDB): domain Bacteria; phylum Planctomycetota; class UBA8742; order UBA2392; family UBA2392; genus JADLBZ01. Next base: position 1,472 of record JADLBZ010000180.1, on the reverse strand, counting down.
CTGGGAGCCGCCACCACCGCGGCGGCGCTGGCCACCGCCATGCTGACGGACTTTCTTGGCCTGGCCGAGCTGGGCGCCATCTGCGGTATGGGCATCATGCTCTGCCTGCTGGCCATGCTGCTGGTCTTCCCGGCGCTGTTGGTGCTGCTGGATGCGCGCCGGGTTGGGGAGGGCAGCCGCATTGCCCGCCAGGCAGGCCGCGACGAGGAATTGCGTGAACTGGAGCAGCCGCGGCACATTGGCGCCGGGCGCCTGACCCGCACCCTGGGCCTGCTGGTGGCCCTGCTGGCACTGGCGGGCGCGGGCTACGCGGGCCTGCGGGCAACGCAAGGCTGGGTGCCCTTTGAGTACAACCTGCTGGAGCTGAACGACCCCAGCAGCGCCGCCGTGCACTGGGAGCGCATGCTGGTGCAGCACGACCAGCGGGCCAGCTACGTGGTCTGCACGCGAGGCAGCCTGCAGGAGCTGCACGAGCTGCGCCGCCGCCTGGAGCCGTTGCGCGAACAGGGCCTGGTGCGCGCCTTCGAGTGCCTGGCCCCCGAGCAGGAAACCGAGAAGCGCGAGGTGCTGCACAAGCTGCACGGCCTGCTGCCGGGGCACTTCGCCGAGCCGACCACAGCCAACGCCGTCGAGGTGCGCGCCGCTGCCCGCAAGCTGCAGGCGGCCCTGGCCCAGCTTGCCACCCGGGGCGACGACGTGGCGGCGGCCTTTGCCCCCGCCACGGAGGAACTGCGCCGCCTGCAGGAGCTGATCAAGGACCAGCCGGGGCACGTGGAGCAGCGCATGGGCGAGACCGGGCCGGCCTTCTTCGGCGCCCTGCGCACGCAACTGCTGCAACTGCGCGCCGACAGCAACCCGCCGCCCGTCACGGCTGCCACGCTGCCCGACCTGCTCAAGCCCCGCTACCTGGGCAAGGGCCCCACCGGCGAGGAAGTGCACGCCCTTTACGTGTACCCGGCCAGGAACGTGTGGGAGCACGAGCTGGCGGGCGAGTTTAACCGCGCCGTGCTGGCCGTGGACCCCGAGGCCACCGGCGTGACGATCCAGATTCACGAGAGCGCCAACCTGATCGTGGCGGGCTTCCTGCGCAGCGTGCTTTACGCGTTCCTGATGATTGCGGCGCTGCTGGCCCTGGACTTGCGCCGGCCCCTGGCGCTGGCCACCGCCATGCTGCCGCTGCTGGGCTCGCTGGCGATGTTGCTGGGCGTGATGGCGGTCAGCGGTCTTGACTTCAACTTTGCCAACTTCTTTGCCGTGCCCATCCTGGTTGGCACGACCGTGGACGCGGGCGTCTACATGGTGCACGCCCAGCGCCACGGCGACCCGGTGCTCAGCCTGCGCCACGCACGCAAGGCCTGCCTGCTGTGTGCATTGACCACCCTGCTGGGCTTTGGCGCGCTTTCCTTTGCCCACCACAAGGGCATTGTGTCGCTGGGCCTGCTGCTCTCGGTGGGTACCCTGGGCGGCCTGGC
>JADLBZ010000179.1 GCA_020847415.1 Planctomycetota bacterium | reverse complement strand
CATCGCACCGACGCAAGGCCGGCAGCACGCTGGCTTTCACGCCCCTTGGGTGCTGGGGCCAGATCACTACCACCACGGCCTGCAGGCTGCTCACGGTGGCGGCGGAGTTGCCTTCCATCACAAGGGGGCGACCACTGTCAAAACGCTTCAGGGCCACGCCCAGCGCATACTCAAAGGTGTGCGGCGCCGCCCTCAGCCACAGCACCGGCGATGCCCCCGCCCTGGCCAGCCGGTCCGTGTCCTTGCCGGGTGTGGCCAGCACCGCCGGGTCGTCCACGAGTTGATAGCCCGCGGGCACCGGGTCGCAGCCGTCGCAGTCGTTGCCGTGGGCGCCGTGGACGGGGCAGTGCTCCTCCCGGTGAAAGCGCGTGATCTTCAGCGCCTGCGCCCCCGGCAGCGCTTGCACCAGCCGCACCGCCAACGCGGTCTTGCCGCAGTCAGCGCTTGGGGCGGCGATCACAATCGGTCTCACAGCCATGACCTCAACATAACTCGCCCTGCGACAGCGGGCTGCACAATTGACCGCGGGGGCCGGCGTCGCCATTCTGCCCCGCCATGCTGGAACGCTTCTCTGCTGTCCGTCTGTTCCTGTCCCTTGCCGGCTTGGGCGCGCTGCTGGCCCATGCATCGCTGCCGGGTTGGGCCCTGTGGGCCGGGTGCGGGCTGGTGGCCGGCGCCGAGCTGCTGGGCCTGTGCGCCGCGGGCATGGCGGCGCAACGCCCAGCCGCGCGGTTGCTGCTGGCTGGGTGCGAGGCCGCGCCCGGAATGGCCATCGCCACCTTCGCGCCGGCAGCGTTGTTCCAGCCAGCCGCGGTGGCTGTGTACTGGCTGCTGGCGGGCGGTCTGGACACAGTAAGCGTGGCACGAGGCAAGGGGCCGGCCCCCCACCCCGGCGAATGGGTGCGGCGCATCCTGACCGGCACGGGGAACCTGGCGCTGCTGGTGATTCCGGTCTCGGGACGTCTGCACATTGAACTGGCGGGGGAAGTGACCACACTTGCGTTGGCGCTGGTTGCCATGGCGGGTGCGCGGGCCGTGCTGGACACGATTCTGGCCCTGCGCAGCGACACGCGGCGTTGACGGCACCACAGGCAGGGGTACATTTGCCTGTCTGTCGCAATCCCCCTGCTGCTGCTTCCGGCAAAGCCGGGGCCGCAATTGTTCAGCTCATTGAATGCGGGAAGGTGCATGTTGACCGACACCTCCAAGAAGATGCCCCTGGGCAAGATCCTGGTGGGGCTGAAGTTCGCCAGCGTGGAGCAGGTCAAGGAAGGCCTCCGGAAGTCCAAGGAAGCGATGCAGCTGCTTGGCCAGGCCATGGTCGAGCTGGGTTTCCTGGACGACGAGAAGGTCGCGCGCGCGCTGGCCAAACAGCAGAACGTGAAGTTCGTGAACCTGCGCAAGTACGAGCTTCCGCCGGAAGTGACGGGCCTCGTCAGCAAGGAAATCGTCGAGGAACACCAGATCATCCCGGTGATGAAGAAGGGCCGGCAGGTCACCGTCGCCACGCACAACGTGCTGGAGTACTACGCGCTCGACAACCTGCGCTTCATCCTGGGCGCGGACGTGGATTGGGTGATGACGCCCGAATCCCACGTGAAAGAGGCGATGAAGAAGTACTACGGCATCGGCGGCATGGCTGACGTGCTCAAGGGCGAGGGCGACGAGATCGCCTACAAGGACTTCGACGCCCAGGAAGTAACCACCGACGACGAAGAAGGCTACGTGGCCCAGCTCGTGCAGTTGCTGATCACCGACGCCATCAAGCGCCGCGCCTCGGATATTCACGTCGAGCCGATGGAAGAGAAGCTGCGCATCCGTTACCGCATTGACGGCGATTGCGTGGAAATGGAATCGCCGCCCAAGCGCCTGCAGGGCCCGTTGATCCAGCGCCTCAAGATTCTGGCCAAGATGGACATCGCCGAGAAGCGCAAGCCCCAGGACGGCCGCATCAAGACCAAGGTAGAAGGCCGCGACATTGACCTGCGTGTCAGTGTGCTTCCCTGCAGCTGGGGCGAATCGGTGGTCATGCGTATCCTGGACAAGGCCAAGAACCTGGTGGGCCTTGAGATCCTGGGCATGCACCCGATTGACTTTGACCGCTTCCAGAAAATCCTGAAGAAGCCAAACGGCATCTTCCTGGTCACCGGCCCCACCGGTTCCGGCAAGACGACCACGCTGTACGCGGCCCTGAACGCGCTGAACCGGCCCGACGTCAAGATCATCACCGCCGAAGACCCGGTGGAATACAACCTTTCGGGCATCAACCAGGCCCAGGTGAACCACACCATCCAGCTCAGCTTCGCGCGCATCCTGCGCGCCATGCTGCGCCAGGCGCCCAACATCATTCTGGTGGGCGAAATCCGCGACCACGAAACCGCCGAAATCGCCATCCAGGCGGCCCTCACCGGCCACCTGGTGTTCAGCACCCTGCACACCAACGACGCCTCCAGCTCGCTGACTCGCCTGGTGGACATGGGCGTCAAGCCGTTCCTGGTGGCCAGCGCCGTGCAGGCTATCCTGGCCCAGCGCTTGGTACGTACCCTGTGCAAGCACTGCAAGACGCCCTTCACGCCGGACTTTGCCGAGCTGAAGATGGTGGGCCTGAAGCCCGAGAACATTGCCGGCAAGACGCTGTACGGACCCGCCGGCTGCAAGGAATGCAACAACGTCGGCTTCCGTGGTCGCCAGGGCGTTTACGAATTGCTGGAAATGAACGCGCCGATTCGCGAGCTGACTTTCCAGCAGGCCAGCGCCCTTAAGATACGTGTGGAGGCTCGCCAGAACGGCATGACCACGCTGCTTGAAGACGGCGTGCGCAAGGTGCTGGAGGGCAAGACCACCATCCCCGAGGTGCTGACCATCGCGCACCGCGAGGACGTGTAGAGAGATCCAACCACGCCAGGAAGCCGCCTGCGGGCGGCTTTCTGCATCATGGAGCCTGCCATGGCGCGAAAAGTCGGTGTCATCCTTTCGGGTTGCGGCTTCAAGGACGGGGCCGAGATTCACGAAAGCGTCTGCACCCTGCTGGCCCTGGACCGCCTGGGCCTGGAAGCGGTTTGCATGGCCCCGGACATCGAGCAGTCCAAGGTCGTGAACCACCTGACCGGCCAGGAAGCCCGCGAGAAGCGCAACGTGCTGGTGGAAAGCGCCCGCATCGCCCGCGGCAAGATCCGCAACATCGCCGAGGTCAAGGCTGCCGAACTCGACGCCCTGATCCTGCCCGGCGGCTACGGTGCAGCCATGAACCTCTCGGACTTTGCCGCCAAGGGCGCGAAGGCCACCGTGAACGAACAGGTGGCGCGGCTGGTGCGCGAGGTGCACAAGGCGGGCAAGCCGGTGTGCGCCATCTGCATTGCGCCGGCCATCCTGGCGCGGGTGCTGGGCGAGGAGCACCCGGTGCTGACCATCGGCAACGACGAGGGCACCGCCAAGGCACTGGAGGCCTGCGGCGCCAGCCACGAGAACTGCGGCGTGCGCGAGTTTGTGGTGGACAAGAAACGCAAGCTGGTGACCACGCCGGCCTACATGCTGGGCCCCAGCATCGCCCACGTGGCCGAAGGCATCGAGCGCGCGGTGCGCGAGACCGCGGCGTTGATGTAGGCGTCACATCACCAAAGAGGAGATCACTTGCTCGCAAGAAACTGGAAGCCTGCCGTGCTGTTTCTGTTGCTGCTGGCCAATGCTGCGTGCGCGTTGCTTTGGAGCGGCTCCCGGGCCGAAGCGGAAAGCGCCCTCGGACAGAAAGAACCAGCCGCTGGTGGAGCTCCGGACGAACCCGCTGCGGTTCATGACAAATTCATTAGCCGCGATTTGGGCGTGTAGTGCGCGATACCCAAGCTGGGGCTGCCCACGGCAGGCGAGGCGATCAGGCCGGCATTCTCCTATTCCGGCAAACCGCGGAATGGCTTTTCGCCGAACATCAACCTCCTTGTGGAACATCGGAGTGTTACCAGAGCGGCATATGATGCCGAGCAAAAGAAGTCTTTCGCTCTAT
>JADLBZ010000178.1 GCA_020847415.1 Planctomycetota bacterium | reverse complement strand
CGTGCTCGTCGTACTCGACGATTTTGCCGCGCGGGTTCACCACGTGGTCCAGCCGCACCATCTTGAGGGTGTCAATGGTTTCCTCGGCGACGAGCCCGCGCAGGCGCATGATTTGCTCGCGCAAATCTTCGTCGTCCAGCTCGGGGATGGGCAGACTGTCGCTCATGGTTACTCTTCGGCGTCGCCGTCCGAGTCATCCTCGGCGTGCCCGCCCACGTTGAAGTGCCCTTCTTCGCAGGCGACCACGAACTGCTCCAGGCGACCCTTCAGGCGGTCCCAGTTGCGGCGCAGGCGCTCCGCCTCGTTGGTGTCAATGCGGCCGTCGTCGGCCAGCGACTTCTCGGCAAGGTGCATGAGGTCAGCAAACTCGTTCAGCGAGTGCACCGTCTCGGTGACGAAGCTGAGGGCAGCGCCGTCCCTGCGCCCGGGGTTGGGCGCGTAGTAGCCCTTGGCCACGCGGCACAGGAAGTGGACCAGCTCCAGGTCCTGGCTCAATGCGTAGATGGTGATCAGCTTGTCCAGCGGGTTGCTGGCACCCGAGGCCTGCGGGTTGCGCTTTGTGCGCGGAGGTTGCGTCCACTTGTAGACCAGGCTCAGGCTCACATCCAAGGCGCGGGCCACGCGCTTGGGGCCGGCGCGTTCCACGGCGGTCTTCAGCACCTTGTGTGTTTCGTCGAGCAGGGTGCCCAGAAGGGCCTCGCTCTCGGATTCTTCGGTGTCGTCGGGCGGGGGCGCGTGTTCACGCGCTGCCGCCGGTGCCTTTTTGGTACCGTGCTTTGCCATGGCCGCCCCAATTCCGTGCGTATTTGCCGTGCCATCAATATAGTTCTGCGCCCGCGGAATGCGAACCACGCGCCAAGAACGAGGAAATCATGGCCCTGCCTGCCACTGTGCAATGGAACGGCGACGCCCGCAGCGGAAGCCTGTTGCTGCTGGACCAGACCCTGCTGCCGGCCCGCATCGAAACCCTGGAAATCCGTGAACTCGACGCGCTCATTGCCGCCATTCGCCGCCTTTCTGTGCGCGGAGCCCCGGCCATTGGCGTGGCGGGGGCTTACGGCTGTGTGCTGGCGCTGCGTGCCGGCGGCGGAGATGCAGCCCTGCAGCGCCTGGCCGATGCCCGCCCCACCGCGGTGAACCTGCGCTGGGCCGTGGAGCGCGTGCGCAACGCAGCGGGCGGCAACCCGGACAAGGCGCTGGCCGAGGCGCGCGCCATCCACGAGCAGGACCGCGCCACCTGCCAAGCCATTGGCCGCCACGGGGCGCCCTTGCTGGCCGGCGCCGCCGGCGTGCTGACGCACTGCAACGCGGGTGCTCTGGCCACGGCAGGCACGGGCACGGCGCTGGCACCCATGTTCGCGGCCCACCAGCAGGGCATGCGCTTTCGCGTCTTTGCCGACGAAACGCGGCCGTTGTTGCAGGGGGCGCGCCTCACGGCTCTTGAACTGGCCGAGGGAGGCCTCGATGTAACCGTCCTGGCCGACAACATGGCTGCCGACGTGCTGCGCCGCGGCTGGGTGCAGGCAGCCATCGTGGGGGCCGACCGCATCGCCCGCAACGGCGACACGGCCAACAAGATCGGCACCTATGGCGTGGCTGTGCTTTGCCGTGCCCACAACGTGCCGCTGTACGTGGCTGCGCCGCGCAGCACATTTGATGCGTCGCTGGCGGATGGCTCGGGCATTCCCATTGAGCAACGCAATGAAGACGAATTGCGACAGTTCAACGGCGCGCAGATTGTGCCAAAAATGGCAAAAGTGTATAATCCAGCCTTCGATGTGACCCCCGCGAGCCTGATCGCGGGCTTCATTACCGAGGATGGCGTCTTCCGCGCTGCCGAGCTGGCGGGGTGGCTGGCGCCCTGACCGGGGTGCCCCATGGCGGACGTCTTGCAGGCGGTGGCCTTCAGCATCGGCGGCGAGGAGTTCGTGCTCGATATTGCCTGTGTCGAGCAGATCATCCGCGCCGTGCCGGTTACGCGCGTGCCGCGCATGCCCGAGCATGTGCTGGGCGTGATCAACGTGCGGGGCAAAGTGGTGCCGGTGATCTCGGGTGCCAGCCGCATCGGCCTTGAAGGCGACGAGAAGCCCCGCCGTGTCATCCTGTGCAGCCGCGAGGGCCGACGGGCCGGCCTGCTGGTGGACAACGTCAAGGAGCTGTTGCGCATTCCGCGCGACCTGCTGTTCCCGCCGCCCACCGTCATGGGCGGCATGAATGCCGTGTTGGTTCAGGCCGTAGTACGGCTGGACGAGCGGCTGCTGATCCTGCTCTGCCCGGAAATTCTGGACGAGGCGACGAGCCGCCCTGCTGCCGCGTGAAGCCATGATGCGCGAAACGGAATCCGTCAACCGTCGTGCCGCCCAGCGCTTTCGCAAGCAAAGCGCTGTGCGCCTGCGCGAGTATGTGCTCGGTGGGGGTGAGGCGCCGTGGCACGACGCCGAGCTGCTGGACATCAGTGCGTCCGGGGCGCTTCTGGTGCTGGCGGCGCCCGTTGCGCCGGGTGCCGCAGTCGAAATGCAGGTTCGCCTGGTGGGGTGGACCAGCCACCGCAACCTGCGCGGTGAGGCGCCAGATGCCTGGTTCAGCGTGCTGGCGGAGGTGATACGGCGCGACGGCACCCGTTGCGCGGTGCACTTCACCGCCGTGGATGAGCACGACCGGGGTGCTTTGGAGTCGTTCCTGCGCGCATTCAATGCCCGCGGCCGGGCTTGACCACTGCTCACATTGCCACTGCCGACCGGTGGTCCTTGCGTTGCCCTGCCCGGCGCGGCTGGTAGCATGCGCGCGTTCAGCCGCGGAAACCACCATGCAAAGACCCCATGCCAACCGCGAACGTGTGCTGCCCTTGCTGGCCCAGTTCGGGGGCGTCACGGAAGAGAACGTCCGGCGCGTAGCACAGATCACCCAGGTTGCGGAAGCCGAGGTCTGGGGCGCCGGGACGTTCTACACGCTGCTCACCAACCCCGGCAAACACGTGCGCGTGTGCACGGGGCTTTCTTGCCGCCTGCGTGGCGCCGATGAATTGCTGGCCAACCTGGCCAAGTCCGGCACCCCGGCTGAGGGCGTGAGCTGCCTGGGCCAGTGTGACCGCGCGCCCGCGGCACTGGACGAGCACCTTGAGGTGTACTCGCCGCGCCCAGCCAAACGCGCCGTGACGCCGGACAACCCTGCCCTGCCCATCAACCTGGGGGGCAAGCCGGATTACAGCTTTGCAGCTCTGGCCAAGGCGCGCGCCTTGTCGCCGGACGCGATCGTGCGCGAGCTGGAGGCCTCAGGCCTGCAGGGCCGCGGCGGCGCGGGCTTTCCGGCCCACGTGAAGTGGAAGAGCGTGTTGAGCCAGCGCGAACGCGAACGCTATGTTGTGCTGAACGCCGACGAAGGCGAGCCCGGCACCTTCAAGGATCGCGAAGTGCTGCTGCGCCGTCCCGAGAAAGTGCTGGAAGGTCTGGCCGTTGCCGCCCTGGCTATTGGCGCCCGCGAGGTGTACGTGTACATCCGTGGCGAGTTCAAAGCCGAGCTGGAGGCGATGCAGGCTGTGCTGCTCAAGCACGGCGAGCACCTGGACGGCATTGGCTTTCACTTTCATCGCGGGCACGGGGCCTACATCTGCGGCGAGGAAACCGCGCTCCTGGAGAGCCTGGAGGGCCGCCGCGGCATGCCGCGCCTCAAGCCGCCCTTTCCCACCGAGCAGGGCTTCCGGGGCAAGCCCACGCTCATCCACAACGTGGAAACCATTGCCTGCGTGCCGGCCATCGTTCTGCGCGGCGGGGCGGCGTTCAAGGCGCACGGGCGGGCCGAGGCCGGCAGCAAGCTGTATTGCATCTCGGGCCACGTGAACCTGCCCGGTGTCTACGAGCTGGCCCTGGGCGTGTGCCTGGATGAGCTGGTAGAGGCCGCCGGCGGATATGAGGGCACACCCATGGCCTTCTCGCCGGGCGGCGCCAGCAGCGGCTTCTTGCCCATTGCCGAGCGCAAGCGCCCCCTGGACTTCAAGAACCTGGCTGCAGCCGGCACCATGCTGGGCAGCGCCGGGGTGGTGGTCCTGAACGACACCGTGGACATGGCCAAGGCGGCCCTGTGGCAGGCCGAGTTCTTTGAGCACGAGTCCTGCGGCCAGTGTGCCCCGTGCCGCATCGGCACGCGCTTCACGCACAACGCGCTCAAGCAGTACGCGGAAGAGGGCGACCCGTCCACGTTGCAACACACAGCCGACGTGGCGTGGGAGATGGAAGAAGGCAGCATCTGCGGCCTGGGCATGACTGCTGCCAAGCCCCTGGACAGCGCCCGCAAGCACTTCCCGCAGGCGTTCGGCAAGCGCTAGCAGGGCGTTGAAAAAGTCCTGAACCTGGCGGCTGGAAAAACGTTAGCTGGTCTTCTTTCGGAGGGCCAGTCATGCGGGGTCGCAAGAATCGCCAGGCAGCCATGTTCTACGCCATCCAGACCGAGCACTTCGTGCCGGCCGACCACCCTCTGCGCCCCATCAAGAAGATGGTGGAT
>JADLBZ010000177.1 GCA_020847415.1 Planctomycetota bacterium | reverse complement strand
TTGTCGCACCGGCTGGCAGGTAGAAGTCCTGACCCGTGAGGCCCAATTGCGCTTCGCCACCGGAAGTCGAAAACAAGTTAGGGTTGATTGCCGCAAGCTCGGTGTAAGTGAGGACGTTGTCCGTCAGCGCTCCCGTGCCGGCTGCAGGCAGGAAGTTGTTGTCAATACCGGAGCGATCGCCGCCGCCCGCCGGCAGGATGCGGCCGTCCTGAGCGCGCATCTCGATGTTGCCGCCTTGGCCGCCGTCGTTGGTCGCACCGGCACCTGCGCCACCGGACGCGTTGATCGCAACCGTCATGGCGCCGAAGGCAGGCACAGCGCCCGGAATGCCCGGGAACACGCGCCCGCCAGGTCCGCTCTCATCGTCATCATCACCGGGGCAGCCACTCAGCAGCAACGCGCCGCCGAGCAACAGCACCGACGAAAGGGCCTTCAGCCCCTTCGCATTCAGGTATCCGTTCATTCCACTCTCCTGGGTTCCGTTCCCGGCTGCACAGGCATCCGGGCAAAGTGAGCCGCGTCGCTGCGAAACGAAGTGGGCCGTCAAGGACAACCACCCCTCCCCGAAACAACCACGGCATGTCGTGAGCGGCGCTTTGTTACAATTTGATGACTACCCTGTCCAGAGGCTCTGTTGAAGTATTAAGCATGTCGTGTGACGGCGCTCAAGGATGCTTGGTGAACGATGTAAAACTCCCGTTGGCTGTGGTTTACGAAGTTCGCGGCACTTGCGATGCGTGTGACTCACGGCAAGCCCAGGCTGGGCTTTGCGACACTTTGGCGAGTGCCACCGTCAAACGCGACGAGAGCACACGGAGTTGGCCAGCGGTGCAGCGGCACGTGGCATCGGTACTTTGCCGTTGGCGTTCGGCCAAGGCATGGCGCTGGAAACGCCACGACACGCCATTGGCTGGAAGGCAACGCCAGTTGCGATGAACCAAAGGAGCCGGGGGGCCTATTGGCCCCCCGGATGGGAAACACAGCACAGCGGTTGAAAGCACTAGCAGGCCGTTGAAGAAGTCGCCGTTGGCGCCTTCCTCAACGGAAAGCAACTGCCCGGCTTGCGGTGTGAAGCCGCTCGCCGGCCGGCCCGTGCAGCCGCGCGGGCCGGGCAGGGTGTTGAAAAGGACTTTTTCAACACCCTGCTAGTCGCGGGTGATCGCACCCACAGCACCGCCGCCGTTGGCGTTGGCCTGAATCACAGAACCGGCCTGTTCGTCCAGGTTCGGGTTCGCGAGGCCACCAGTGCCGGCCGGGTCAATGTCGATCGTTCCGCCATCGCCGCCTGTGGCACCGCCGTTGGCGTAAAGGCGCGCGCTGGACGCGATGGTGATGCTCGTTTCGGCATTGTCGCCAATGGCAATCGCGCCGGCATCGCCGCCCGTGGGGCCGGCGCCACCGTTGACTTCGAGTTGGCCGCCGACAACGACATCAAGGGCATCACCACTCTGGTTGCTCACCGCAATGGCGCCGCCGTCGCCGCCGGCGGTTGTGCCCGTGCCGCCATTGGCCTGTACCAGGCCATAGACCGTCACGGTAATCCCCGCTGCGCCTGAGGCATCGTTGCCATAAAGGGCTACGTCGCCGCCGTCGCCGCCGGTTGCACCGTTGCCGCCGTTGGCGCGGATGGTGCCGTTCACGTAGGTTCCGTCGCCGTTGCTGTCCACGTCGCAGTAACCGCCGCCGCCGCCAACCGACGCGGCGCCCGCACCGTTACCGCCGCTTGCATCAAACACGCCGCGGAACTCGCTGAAGCCGCTGTAGCTGTAGGCAGTACTGTTGTCAAAGTTGTCAATTCCAACCTCACCGCCATCGCCGCCATCGCCAGCCACCGTGGCGTTGCCGCCCTTGGCTTCCGCCGTTGCGGCAAAGTAGATGTAGGCCCCGCGGCCGTCGTCACCGCGGTCCGGAGTGAACTCCAGGCCGAAGACAGTGGCGCTGGCGTCACTGGCGCCGTTGCCGCCACCTGAGGGCCCGTTGCCGCCGTTGGCGCGGAAGATGGTGCCCGCGGCGAAGTACATGTCCACGTTTTCGCCGGCCCAGCTCTGGTCGCCGCCTTCGCCGCCGTTGCTGGAAGTGCCGCCTGTGCCGCCGGAGGTGTCATAGACACCGCCGGTGACCCACACATCGCCAAAGAACTCGCCCAGGATCTGGCCGCCGGCGCCGCCGTTGCCGCTGGTGCTGTCGCCGCCGCGCAGGTCCATGCTCAGGTTGGTGGCCTGGAAGTAGCCGAGACTGCCGCAGGTAAGAACACCAAAGCCGCCGGTGCCGCCGGTGGCTGCCGCCCCCGTGCTGGTGCCGCCACGGGCGACTACCGTGCCGGTCACGTGGATGCGTCCACCCTGGGGCGGGGAATCGAGGCTGATTGCCGCACCGCCGCCGTTGCCGCCGGTCGGGCTCTGGGCGCCGTTAGCGGTCACGTTCACAGTCAGGTCCAGGGCCGCTGCGGAAAGCCCGACTTGGCCAGCCACCGCGCCGCCGTCGCCGCCAACGCCGGCCGCGGCACCGGCTGTGCCGCCGTTGGCCAGCAGCGTGAGGTAGCACTGGCCTGTGCCAAAGGGAAGCATCGCGCCCTGAATGACTATTGCATTGCCGCCGTCGCCGCCGAGCGTGCCCGTGGGTGCATTGCCGCCGTGGGCTGTGACGTTGATCCAGACCGGGCCGGTAGAAGACGCACCGACGCCGCCCGCGTCCAACCTGCCTTCTCCGCCGTCACCACCCGTGCCGGTTGCCGACGAGGCGCTGCCTCCGACGGCGTCCACTTCAATGGTCAGGTTCTTGCACACGGTATACGAGACGATGTTGCACCCGCCGCCGTCGCCGCCCGCGCTGACGCCGGCACCGCCGGTGGCCAGGACATCCACGAGCACCTGCTCAATGGACCCGTAAGTGGTAATCGCGGAGATACCTCCGTCGCCACCCTGCTCGCCATCGCCGCCAAGGGCTGTCGCCTGCAGCGCCAGGCTCTGCAGATTTGCGGTGCCGCTGCCACCGTTGCCGAAGCCGCCGCCATCGCCGCCAAGGTCGCCGGCGCCGTTGCCGCCGTTGCCGCCGTTGGCAGTCAGGACCACCGCGCCACGCACGATCTCGCCCTGCAACACGATTTCGCCGCCATCGCCGCCGTCGTCGGACGTGCTGTCGCCGCCGTTCATTTCCGCGGCAAAGAAGTCGTCCACAACCATGGACTGGTAGAGGTTGGCTTGGCCGCCGTTGCCGCCGATACTGGTGCCGCCGTCGCCGCCGTTTGCGCGCAGGCCGTGATAGAAGCCGCCGGAGACGCCGGTAGAAACATTGAGCGTTCCGCCGTCGCCGCCCGCCACGGTGCCGTCGCCGCCGTTGGACACGACCACGCCGGAGGCCATCCAGATATCGCCGCGGTCAGCCACGACAAGCACCGAGCCGCCATCATCGCCGACCGTGTCGTCGCTGCCGATCGCGGTGACCTTGCCCGTCAGGGCTACATGGCCCCAGTCGGCGAACAGGAACACATTGCCGCCGGGGCGGGTGCCCGCGCCGTTGGCGTTAATCAGCCCCGTGACCGCCACGGAAACACCGGGCTCCAGGCCGCCCAAGAGCGCCAGCGCCACGTTGTCGGCGCCTGCGCGGCTGGTGTTGACGATGCCGTCAATGCGAATCACGTCGCCGGCTTTGTGGGTGCGAATAACGATGGTATCCACCACGCCGGATACTGCGCCGGTCATGTTCAGCGTGGCGCCGTTGGGCAACCAGAAGTCCTTGCCGTACAGGTCGAACTCCGCCGTCGTGCCGTTGAGATAGAACGAGCCGGGATCAATGGCAGCCAACTCGGTGTAAGTCACTGTGTTGTCGGCCAGCACACCGGTGGTCAGGAAGTTGTTGTCCACCCCCGGCGCGCTGCCGCCGACGCGAATCAGGCCGTGCGCTGCAGACAGCGACGCAGAACCGCCCACGCCGCCGTTGCCGGCAGTGCCGTTGCCGGCGCTGACATCAATGACCGGTGTAAGGCCGGTCAACGTGGGTCGCGCCGTTGGAGGACCGCCGATACCACAGGCTCCGCTACCTCCATCGTCGTCGTCGCCGGGGCAGCCACTCAGCAGCAGCGCGCCTCCGAGCAGCAGCACCGCCGAAAGAGCCTTCAGCCCCTTCGAATCTAGGTTGTGCATCATCATTCCTCTCTTGGTTTCCATTCCGGACGCTCTTGCGCCCGTTGTTTCACCGAAGCTGCGCGTACGCGGGCGTTTGCGCGGTGCAAAGCAACCCCGGTTGGCTGTGAGCGGCGGCACTGTAGGGCTTGGCGGTGTTCAAAGCCAGCCCGTCTTTCGCGCCCATGCCGGAGCGCGACACGCCGGCCTGCCCGGGGTCGCCAACACCTGAAACATGCACGAGATACGGCGCAGCGCCGCACAATCCGGCTGGCGGCTCTCAGGCTGAGACAGCCACTTTGCCCAGCACTTTGCGGATGACGTCCTGGCCGCTCTTGCCGCCGCGGCGGTCAAAGCTCGCGCGTTCTATCACACGGTGCGACAGCACCGGCACAGCCAGGGCCTTCACGTCGTCGGGCACCACGAAATCCCGGCCCTCAATCAGCGCATGGGCCTGGGCCGCCCGGAACAGGGCCACCGAGCCGCGCGGACTGACACCCGAGACCAGCTTGGGGTTGTTGCGCGTCTCGTTGACGATTTCCAGGATGTAATCGGCGATAGCGGGCTCAACGCGAACCTTCTTGACGGCTTCCTGTACTACCAGCACGTCTTCGCGGTTCAGCACCTGTTCCACGTGTTGCAGGGTGTCGCCCTGGGCGTGCTCGAAGAGGATGCGCTTCTCCTCGTCGGCGCCGGGGTAGCCAACCTCGAACTTGAGCATGAAGCGGTCAAGCTGCGACTCGGGCAGCGGGTAAGTGCCCGCATGCTCGATGGGGTTCTGCGTGGCGATCACAAAGAAGGGCCGCGGCAGCTTGCGCGTCTGGCCCTCGGAGCTCACCTGCTGCTCGCTCATGGCCTCCAGCAGGGCCGATTGCGTGCGCGGCGTGGCCCGGTTGATCTCGTCGGCCAGCAGGATGTGCGTGAACACCGGGCCTTCACGGAACTCGAAGGTGCCGTCCTGCTGCCGGTAGACGCTGGTTCCGATGATGTCCGTGGGCAGCAGGTCGGGCGTGAACTGCACGCGCCGGAACTCGCAGCTTACGGCCCGGGCCAGCGCGCGGGCCAGGGTGGTCTTGCCCAGGCCCGGCAAATCCTCAATCAGCACGTGGCCGCGCGCAAACAACCCCACCAGCAACAGCCGCACCGTCTGCGGCTTGCCGATCAGGGCCCGTGACAGCTGGTGCGAAAGGCGAGTGGCAAGGTCAGTGGGCATGGTCCCGGAGTCTAGACAATACGTGCTTTGTGGCAATTCAGGTTAACGGGTTGGTGCGTTGAAGGCCCAGTGGAATGCGCGGGCGGTTGCGGGTGTTATGCTGCCGGGGAGAAGGGGGCAAATATGAAGTGGATGGACACCGCGCTTTCCGTTGCCCTTGTGGTGGGCATTATCGTGTTCGTGATCTGGCGCGGCACCAAGGGCGGCGGGTGCTGAGGGCAATAGCAGCGCGCCCGTGGGGCGCTACATCAGCATGGGGTCGGCATCGTCGGCCGGCTCGTCCGCGTCGGGAGCAATCTCGGCGCCCTCCTCGGGGCCATCCGGCACCGTGAACTCGCGGGTGCCGCGATCTACCTCGTCGAACTTCGCCAGCGCCTTGCCTGCCAGCGCAGCCGAGGCCGGGTTCATGGCCTGGAAGAAGCGCACCTGGGCCGCCAGGTCCTGGGCCACGCGGGCAACTTCGCCTACAGCCGCCGCAATGCGCTGTTTCAGGTTGCGCACATCGCCGGCTTCCAGGTGCGTGGCTTTGTCCACGGCGCCATTGAGGGAACGCAAATCGGCGAACGACTCGCTCAGCCGCGTAACGACCTCTTCGTAATCAGCGACCAGTGCCTTGGGGTCGCCGGGCACGCTGCCGGTGGCCACGGGCTCAGTCACCGAGGCGCACAGGCGCGCGGCCTCGACCTTCTTCTCAAGGAACAGCAGCGACACTTCGACGGACATGGGGCCCCCGATTCCGGCGCAACGCCTCTGGCTGCAACATGATAGCCAACGTCCCGCCCACAATGAAACCCACTTGCTTGAAGCTGCTGGCCTGTACGCTTTCCATAGGGGATAATCTGCCCGGAGGCCACTATGCCCTACGTGTTCTTCGACGCCCCGGCTGACTCGGCAGATCTGGAGTCCCTGGGCGGTTACCAGGTTGCCCGCCTTGTGGCTGAAGCCAAGGGCGGGCCCGTTGAACCGCCGTGCGAGCCGCAGCCTTGTACCGGCGAGCTTCTGCTTTCCTACCCGCCGGCGCAGTCGTACTTGCCAAGACCCGTGACGGTGGCCCGGGCTGCCCGCCCGCGCAGCGCAGGCTTGCTTCCTGCCAGCCGCGCCGGCCGTGGCCGCTGGACCTGGAAGCTGGCACCCACCAGCGCGCTGGCCTCGCTACTGGTGGTTCCGGGGCTTTGCTTCATGGCGGTTTGGCTGCTGGGCCTGGGGTAACCGGCTCGGCATGGTGCACTTGTGGCGGGGC
>JADLBZ010000176.1 GCA_020847415.1 Planctomycetota bacterium | reverse complement strand
CCGCCATTGCTACGTGACACAGCCGCGTGTACGGCGGCACCTGTGCCGGCGAAGGCCATGAGCAGCATGCACGCCGGAGGCCCACACGACAAACTGCAACGCCGGTGCAGTTTGCAGTTCTAGCAGGCCGTTGAAGAAGTCGCCTTTGGCGCCTTCCTCAACGGAAAGCAACTGCCCGGCTCGCGGCGTAAAGCCGCTTGCCGGCCGGCCCGTGCATTCGCGTCAGCAGTTGCCTTGCAGCAACGTCACCGTGTCGCCGCGGCGCACCACTCCGCCTTGCAGCACGCGGCACATCACGCCCACGTGCCCCACGAAGTAGCTGTCCTTGCCGCACTTCAGGGTGCCGGCCAGGTGGTCGCAGGGCTTGCGCGGACTGAAGACTTCCAGCAGGGCCTCGCCCACCTGCAGGCGGGCGCCCAGGGGCAGCCAGGCGGGATCAATAGCGTTGGAGATCACGACCTGCTCGCCCAGGCCGCCGGGCATGGCCAGTTCGCGCCCGAAGCTGCGCTGGAACCAAGTGTAGCTCTGCTCGGAAAGCAGGTTCACGGCGCGGTCGGGGTTCTTGCCCAGCTTCTTGTCGCCCTTCACGCCTTGGCCCGCCACCAGCTCCAGCCGCTCGCGGGGCTCGCGCGCCAGGGGTGCGCTGTTTCCTTCCGGGCCGACGGCCAGCCCCAGCACAATGGCGCTACTTGCCACTGTCCTTGTCCTTGCCGGGCTCCGGCGTCTTCTTCTGCCGGCCCGAGGCCGGCGGCTGTTGCAGGGCGTCCTGCACGCGCTTCATGGCGTCGTCGGCGGCCTTCAAGGCGTCCTCCACGCCGCGTTTGGCGCGCGGCGAGGGTTCGGCCTTCTCGCCGGGCTTGGCGGGCGGCGGGGCTTGTGCCGCCTCGGCATCGCCCAGGGCTTCGCCCTCGTTCATGATCTTCACCACGCTGACAATCGCGTCGTCGTCCCCCACCTTCATGAGGCGCACGCCCTGGGTGGCCCGTCCGATCTCGCGCATGCTCTCTACCGTGACGGTCGTGCGCAGCACCACGCCCTGGCGCGTCATCAGCATGATCTCGTCGCCGGCAAAGATGCTCTTGGCAGCCACCACCAGCCCGTTTCTCTCGGTCATTTTCACGTTGATCAGGCCCACGCCGCCGCGGTGCTGCAGGCGGTACTCGTCGTAGCTGGTGCGCTTGCCAAACCCGTTCTCGCACACGGTAATCAGCGACGCCTTGCGGTTCACCACCGCCATGCTGACCACCTCGTCGCCGTCCTCAAGGTTCATGCCGATCACGCCCGCGGCGTCGCGGCCCATGGCCCGCACTTCCTGCTCCGGGAAGCGGATCGCCATGCCCTTGCGGCTGGCCAGCACAACCTCGTCGCTGCCGCCGGTCTCCATCACGTCAATCAGGCGGTCGCCTTCGTTCAGCTTGATGGCCTTGATGCCTGCCGCGCGCACGTTGCTGTAGGCGTCCAGGGCGGTGCGCTTGACCATGCCCTGGCTGGTGGCAAACAGCAGGAAGCGGTCTTCCTTGAACTCGCTGACCCGGATGCAGGCCGAGACACGCTCGACACTGCTGAGCGCAACCAGGTTCACCAGGGCGCGGCCCTTGGCCTGCTTGCTGAACTCGGGGATGTCGTAGACCTTGAGCCAGAACAGCTTGCCCAGGGTGGTGAACACCAGCAGGTAGTCGTGGGTGCTGGCCAGGAAGAAGTGCTCGATGAAGTCGCCTTCCTTGCTCTTGGCGCCCACGCTGCCGGTGCCGCCGCGGTTCTGGCGGCGGTACTCCTCGAGCGGCACGCGCTTGATGTAGCCCTCGTTGGAGAGGGTCACCACCACGTCCTCGTTGGGGATCAGGTCGGTGATGTCGAAGTCTTCCACGCCCTTGGCCTGGATTTGCGTGCGGCGGTCGTCGCCGTGGCGTTCTTTCATCTCGGCGAGGTCGGTCTTGATGATGTCAATGACGCGCTGCTCGCGGGCCAGGATGTCCATCAGGTCGGCGATCTCGGCCACCAGGGCCTTGTACTCGTCCTCCAGCTTGTCGCGCTCAAGGCCGGTGAGGCGCGAGAGCGTCATGGCCAGGATGGCGTCGGCCTGGGCGCGGGTCAGCGTCTCATTGTCCTCGATCACCTGCCCGCCGTCGGTCTTTACCTTGCGGGCGAACTTCAGCGCCATCAGCTTCTCGCGGGCCTCGGCCGGGTCCTTGCTGGAGCGAATCAACTTGATGATCTCGTCCAGCTTGGTCAGGGCCAGCAGCAGGCCGATCACGATGTGCTGGCGCGCCTTGGCCTTGTTCAGCAGCCAGCGGGTGCGCCGCACAATCACCACCTTGCGGTGGTCGCGGTAGGCTTCGCAGAGCTGCTTCAGGTTCAGGGTCTGCGGTTTGCCCTCCACAATGGCGATGTTGATGATGCTGAAGCTCTGCTGTAGTTGCGTGTGTTTGAAGAGCTGGTTCAGCACAATGTTGGGGTCGTCGCCGCGCTTGACCTCAATGACCAGCCGGATGTCCTTCTTGCTGTAGTCGCGGATATCGTTAACGCCGGTGATGCTGCCGGCGCGCACCAGGTCGGCGATGCGCTCGATCAGCGCCAGCTTGTTGACCTGGTAGGGAATCTCGGTGACCACCAGGTTGGCCTTGCCGTGCTCGGCCTGCTCGATCTCGACCTTGCCACGCACCGTGACGATGCCGCGCCCGGTGCGGTAGGCCTCCACGATGGGGGCGCGGCCGCAGATGATGCCGCCGGTGGGAAAGTCCGGCCCCTTCACGTGCTTCATCAGGTCGTCAACCGAGCAATCGGGCCGGTCCAGCAGCGTGGTAATCGCGTCGCAGATCTCGCCCGCGTTGTGCGGGGGCATGCTGGTGGCCATGCCCACCGCGATGCCGCCTGAGCCGTTGCACAACAGGTTCGGGAACTTGCCGGGCAGCACCGTGGGTTCCTGGCGCGTGCCCTCGAAGTTGTCCACGAAGTCCACGGTGTCTTTGTCCAGGTCCTCCATCATGTCCGTGGCCACGCGGGTCATGCGCGCCTCGGTGTAACGCATGGCGGCCGGCGGGTCGCCGTCAATGGTGCCGAAGTTGCCCTGCGGGTCCACCAGCATGTAGCGCGTGTTGAAGTCCTGCCCCATGCGCACCAGCGTGGGATAAACGACGCTTTCGCCGTGCGGGTGGTAGTTGCCGCTGGTGTCGCCGCAGATCTTGGCGCACTTGCGGTGCTTGGAGCCGGGCCCCAGGTTCAGGTCGTTCATGGCCACCAGCACGCGACGCTGGCTGGGCTTCAGGCCGTCGCGAACGTCGGGCAGGGCGCGCGAAACAATCACCGACATGGCGTAGGTCAGGTACGACTCACGCATCTCGTCGGCGATGTTCAGCGGCTCGATCTTGCCCTCGTTGGGGGCTGCGGCAGCTTCCTTCTTGGCCATGTGCACCTCGATAGCAGGCCGTTGAACAAGTCGCTCTCGGCGCCCTCTTCAACGGACGACAACTGCACGGCTTGCGGCGTGTAGCCGCTCGCCGACCGGCCCGTGCGGTGCGCTGAGAACGCACGTCTCAGCGCACCGCCGGGAAGGGGCTGAATCTAGCGGCTGCACCCCCCCACCGCAAGCACTCACGGCCCCGCGAGGCGCCCGAAACCCCGCCTGCCAAGCGGCTTTGCGGCCGTTGATGGTTTGTGGAGAACGCCCGATCCGTTTTGCAGTGCACCCACGACAAAACCCCGCTTCGTGGCTAACCTCACACACCTACCCAGGAGCCGACATGACCGCTCGCTGCCTGCTGCTTGCCCTGTTTCTGTTGCCCGCCGTGATTGCCGCCCAGGACCCCGAGACGTGGCTGCGCGACGACGGCCTGCGCTGGCGCACCAATGACGGAGCCTTTGAGTTGAACCTGCACACCGCCGTGCAGACCCGCCTGACCTGGCACGACACCAGGGGCCAGGGCGAGAACGGCGACAACGGGCGCGACTACATCAACTTCTCGTTGCCCAACACGCGCACGTTTCTGCACGGGCACCTGTTTGACCCCCAGTTCCAGTACCGCGTCTGGCTGGTCTGGAGCTGGCCGGGCGGCGGCTTTCATGTGCTGGACGCGCACTTCCGCTGGGCACCCGATGCCCTGTTCAATGTCACGGTCGGCCAGATGCGCATTCCAGCCAGCTGGGAGCAGCTGGTGGACCAGGAGCGCACGCTGATCGCGGACCGCAGCATCACGGACGAGGCCTTCAACCAGGGCTGGGGCAAGGGCATCGAGATCTCCGGGACAGCGGGCCTGTACGACACGGCCGACGACGTGGCCCTGCTGCGCTGGCAGGCGGGCCTCTTCAACGGCGTCCCCGCAAGCAGCGATGGCGCCCAGGGCCGCGGCCAGATGCTGCTCTCGGGCGGCCGCTCGACGGGTATCGCGGTCACCAATGCCGGCGCGACCGAGCACTTCGCGGGGGGCCTGCGCAACGACGACTGGCAGTTGAACGCCGAGAACTTCTCGCAGGCCGTGGACGGCGACCTGATGGTGGCTGGGCGCCTCGAGTTTCACCCCGTGGGCGAGGTGAACCGCCACATGGCCGACGACGTCAACGACGAGGACTCGGCAGTATGGCGCGTGATGGTGGGCGTGGCGGCCAACTGGATGCGCGGTCATGTCAACGGCTACGGCACCTTCCTGGGCAACGTGTTCCACAATGTCCCCAACGTGGGCAGCATTCCCGGCCCGGCCAGCGGTCGCCCGCCCGTGCGCTTTGAGGCCCTGAATGTCTCCCTGGACGGACACTTCCGGTGGCTTGGCCTGTCCGTGAACTGGGCGCTGCAGTGGCGCAGCGTGAGCTTTGACGCCGAGGGCCGCCTGAACCAGGCCCTGGACGATGACGACCCCTACCTGCTCAAGCACCTGGCTGACCGCGGCGCCAGCGTCGAGGTCAGCTACTTCGTGCTGCGCGACGTGCTGAACCTGCAGGTGCGGTGGGCTGCAGTGGACTTTGATGAGTTCAAGAGCCGCATGATCGGCACCGGCACGCCCGTGGACGGGGACAGCTTCGGGGCAGACAGCCAGGAATACGGCTTTGGCGTGGTGTGGACCATCCACGGCGACCACCTGAAACTGTCCGCTGACTACCGCTATGTGACCCAGCAACTGCCCCACGGCGTGGGCAAGGGCAAGGCCGCCACGGCAGGCGTGGAGCGCGTGGCGGACTGGCGCCAGTTCCAGGAGCTGCGCCTGCAACTCCAGTGGATGTTTTAGCGGGTTGAGGGGGCGGTGGTTCAGGACAGCTACGGCAACCGCGGCCTCACGCCAGGGCGCACGGGGCGCAAAGCACATCCCGTACTGTCAGGCCGTCGCATCATGGGCGGGAGCGCAAGCAACCGCCCCTGTCTGGGTTCATTTCAGAGCTGGGAACGGTTTCAGGCGCGAACGCCCCTGTTCAGCTTCGTGCCAACGCTCGTGTACTGCGCGAAAGATCGCCCTCTGCGCTGGGCCACTCGTTTGCACTCGTGGCCCTGAAACGTCGCGGTTGCCGTTCTCAGCGCCTTCGTGGTGAAAGCAGCTCACAACGGCATCTGCGGCTGCCGTCAGCGCGCAGCAAGCCGCCCGGCAAGCGTCCTGCCCTTGACGCGCGCCTCAGGTCGCTAAGCTGCCCGCGCCATGACCCTGAACGCCGGCGAAACACCCGGCCTGCTGGCGGCAGGCGGGACAGCCTTCTGCTGGTCCATGACAGCGCTGTTCTTCGGCGCTGCCTCGCGCCGTATCGGGCAATACTTCGTCAACCAGGTGCGGCTGGTGCAGGCCTGCCTGTTCCTCACCCTGGCCTGCGCGGTGGCGGGCGTGTTTGCCTTTGACGCGCCAGCCCCGCAACTTGCGTTTCTGGCTGTCTCGGGGCTGGTTGGGCTCACCCTGGGCGACGCCGCGGGCTTCACCGCGCTGCAGGTGCTGGGGGCACGCCGGGCCTCTCTGTTGGGCAGCACCGCGCCCGGCTTTGCCGCCCTGATGATGGTGCCGCTGCTGGGCGAGTCTCTGGACTGGATCGGCATGGCCGGCAGGGTCATCACCCTGGGCGGCGTGATGGGGGTGGTACTGGAGCGCGCCCAGCCCGGCGAGATCCGGGGGCGGGTGTGGGTGGGCGTCGTGATGGGCCTGCTGGGAGCCTTGGGCCAGGCCGGCGGGCTGATCCTCTCCAAAGTGGGGCTTGGCGCCGCTGATGACTCGTGGCTGGCGGGCGCGGGCGGCGTTCAGGCCGGCAGCACCGTGGCGCTGAGCCCGCTGTTCGGCACGCTGGTGCGTATGCTGGCGGGCACAGTGGCGCTCTACGCCTGGGCCATTCCAACCCGTACGCTGGCGCTGTTTTCGCCTGAAGCCCGCGACCGCAAAGCACTGGTCCAGACCACGGCCGGTGCGTTCTTTGGCCCCTTTGTCGGCGTCAGCCTCAGCCTGGCCGCCGTCACCTGGGCCAACACCGCCGTGGCAGCCACGGTCATGGCGACATCGCCGGTGCTGGTGATCCCCGTGGTGCGGCTGGTCTACAAGCACCCCATCACCTGGCGGGCGCTGGCCGGTGCGCTGGTGGCGGTGGCGGGTGTGGGTGTGCTGGCCCTGCGCGAGCGCATTGCCGGGCTGTTATGAGCGGCGCCGCAGGGCAAAGCCGCCCAGCAGCAGCAGCGCCGCTGCCGTGGCCGCTGCCCACTCCAGGTGCAGGGGCTCGGGCGCCTGCTCTTCGAAGCGGTTCGGCTGCCAGGCTGCCAGCGAGCTGAACACCCGCACCCCCGCCAGCTCGGCCATCGAGAAGAACACCTCGTCGTTGCCCGTGCGGGCCAGCTCGGCGGGCACCCGGCGCGGCAGGGGCAGCCGCTGCAGCAGGCGCTCGCCCTCCAGCACGCGCAGCTCGTCGGCTTCCGGCAGGGCCTCAATCAACCAGCGGCCCGGACCCTCGCGCACGGCGCTGCCGCCCGGCTGCAGTGTCAGGTCGCCTTGCGGCGCAGGGCCTGCACCCACCCACACCAGTTCGTGGCGGTTGTCCGGCAGGGGGTTCAGGGCCAGGTTGGCGCGGCCCGCGTGGGCCAGCAGGAAGTTCAGCACCATGTCCAGCCGCTGGCGCAGGAACGGATGCATCCAGAAATCCGCAAGTTCCTGCGTCCCGGCGCTCTCGGTGCACATGACGGCGGTGCGGCCGCCGAGTTGGCGCCAGTACAGCAGCGGGTACCAGGGGTCGCGCCAGACCGGGGTCTGGGCGTCCATGATGGCCTCGATGCCGGTCTCCTTGCGCGGGGCGGTGCGCACCAGCAGCGGCAGGCGCACGGTCACGCCCGCGACTTCCATGCTCTCGCGGTGCAGCAGGCGCCGGTCGAAGCCGTCGTTGGCGCGCTCCAGGGCCGCAAACAGATCCTCAAAGCCCTTGTCGCCGACGCCCCAGGCAAACACGTGCTCGGGCGCCCCAGCCTTCATCCAGCCCAGCCAATCCGGCTGTGCGGGCGAGGTGATAACCACATCCACGCGCACGCCCGACGCCGCGGCTCGCTCCGCCACGGCGGCAAACTGCTGCGAGCCGCTGCCGTCGGTGTTCTCGCCGTCGGTGACCAGCAGCAGGCGCGGCTGGCGCTTGGGGTCCGGTTGCGCGGCCTGCAAGGCACTCAGGGCCGTTTCCAGCGCGCGGCAGATGTGGGTGCGGGTGAGGGGACGCAGGCCCTCAATGGCGTTGGCAAGCGCCAGCTTGTTGCCCGCGGAGGTGAAGGCCGGCTCGGCCAGCAGGCGCTCGCTGAAGCCGACCACCGCCACCTGGTCGGTGGCGGGCAGAGCGTCGGTGGCGCGGCGGGCCGCTTCCTTCAGCAACTCGAGCTTGGCGCGCCCGCCTGCCGTGGTCTCGCCCATGCTGGCCGAGGCATCCAGCAACAGCAGCAGGTGCCGGGGCGGCTCGTCGGCGGGCACGAATCGCACGGGCATGACGGCCTCCAGGGGCGAGCCCCGGTAGCCCCCCGGCGCAAAGGCCCCGGAGGCGCCCACCATGAGCAGATTGCCCCCGGCGTTCACCCAGTCGGCAATGGGCTGAAGCTGGCTGCGCTCAAGGCCGGCCGCCTCGCGCGAGAGGTTGTTGATCACCAGCAGGCCGATGCCCTCAAGCTCGGCCCGCGTGGCGGGCAGGGTGTGGCGCGCACGCACGTCGTTGCGGGCGTCGGCGCGCAGCACAGCCAGCAGGGCATCAGACTCCGGGGGCACCGAGGGGTCGCAGGCGTACTCGATGACCCGGCGGCCTGAGGCGAGACACGCAAACGCCGCGCTGTCGTTGCGCGGGTCGCGGTCGCCGGGCGTTTCCACCTGTACACGCAGCCGCAAAAGGCCGGACTCCGGCGCCGAAAACTGGTGGGTGACCCCGGCGGGCACGCCCGCGCGCAGGGCTTTGGTGCCGCTGCCCGCTTCGCGGTCGTCTTCAAAGACGCGCCAGCGCAACTCGGCGTCACGGTCGCAGAACAGCTCAATGCCCAGCATGCCCGTGGCACCGCGAGCCAGCACGGACGGGCCTTGCACGTTGGCCACGGCGGCATCGGGGGCATCGGGCACGGGCGCGGGCAGCATTACCACCCGCCGGGCCGGCACAGCACCCAGCAGCGCCTCCAGGGAGCCGCGGCCATCGGTGACCAGCACCAGCTCGCCGTCGGCGTCGCGCAGGGCATCAGCCAGGCGGGCATAGTCGGTTGCCCCACCCACGGGCGCGCCCTCGTCGCGCACGGCATCAGAAAGCTGCAGCACCCGGACTTCGTGGCCGGCGGGCATCTCCAGTTGCGCCAGGGCCTGCTTCAAGGCCTCGCGCGCGGCAGGCAGGCGAGGCTCCATGGAGCCGGAGACATCCAGCACCGCCACGTGGGTAACGGTGCTGCCCCGCACCTGCACGCGTGGCTGGGCAGCGGCTGCCAGCAGAAATGCCGCTGCCGCCACAAACAGAACCGGCGGCCAGCGACGCAGGCGCCGGCGGGCCAGGGGCGCCGCCAGCAGCAGGGCGGCCCCGGCCACCATCAGCCACGGATGGGCGAACTCGACGTTCATTGCTTCCTTTGAGGCTGATTCAAGGCCCTTACCCTCAAGTTACCGCGCGGCTGCGCCCGATAACCCCAACGGAACTGCCGCTTTGGCGGCACGGAGGGTCATACCATGCGCACACGGATTCTGACGCGGGTTCTGGCTGCTGTCATGGCAGTGCTTGTGATCGTTGCGGCTGGCTGCGCCAACACGCGCCCCGCCACCAGCGTGCTGCTGAAGCCCATTCCCGGCTACGGCGCGGCACCGGTGATGCGCGTCAAGCTGGCTGGGCCCAGCAGCGCGGCCTCGGCCGTGGTGGAGGCCGGCAAGGTGACCGTGACCCTGGACGGCGAGCGCCTGCCCTTTGACGGTCGCCTCGAGCTGCGCCCCGAGAACGGACGCGTCTCGGCGGGCGAGCTGGGCAGCGGCAGCGTGGTTGCGGTCGAGCCCGTGGAACAGCCGGAGCACTTCAGCATCAACGGTCGCACCTACCGCGGCAGCCTGCGCTTCACGGCGGCGGGCGGCGGGTGGGATGTGGTGAACCTGGTGGACCTGGAGCAGTACGTGGCGGGCGTGATCGGCTGGGAGATGATGGCCGGCTGGCCCGTGGAGGCCCTGAAGGCCCAGGCCGTTGCCAGCCGCACCTATGCGCTCTTTGTGATGGAAGAGGCCCGCGACAAGCAGCGCGGCTGGGACCTGGACGACACCACCGCCTACCAGGTGTATGGCGGCGTGGGCCCCAGCAACGACCAGCGCCTGTGGCGCGAGACGCCCAACGTGCTGGCCGCCCGCGAGCAGACCACCGGCCAGGTGCTGACCTACGACGGCAAGGGGTTTAAGGCCTTCTTTCACAGCACCAGCGGCGGCCACACGGTGGACCCGCGCGCGGGCTTCGGCATTGACGAGGTGATCGAGCCGCTTGCCGGCGTGGATTTGGGCGAGTTCAGCAAGGACAGCCCCAAGTTCCGGTGGGAGACGCGCCTGGACGACAACGAGCTGACCGCGCGGCTGATTGAGGCCCGCATCCAGCCCTCGCGCCTGATTCGCATGGAGGCTGCACAGACCGCCCCCGGCGGCCATGCCACGCGCCTGAAGCTCTTTGACAGCCGCGGCCACAACAGCGAAGTGGGCGCCATTGAGCTGCGCAAAGCCCTGGGCCTTCCCAGTACCAGCTTTGAAGCCGCGCGGGAAGGCGACACCTGGGTGTTCCGCGGCCGCGGTTACGGACACGGCGTGGGCCTGTGCCAGTGGAGCGCCAAGGGTATGGCAGTGGCGGGCTGGGACGCCTATCGCATCCTGAAGACCATGTACCCCGGCGCCGAAGTGAAGGCCGCGTATTAGGGGGCAAGAGTCGACGGTCGAGAGTCAAGCGAGTTCAAGTGCCGGCCGCGATTGGCAGTGGCGCGATGCAGAAACTAGACTCGGCGCATGTTCGGGTGTCTGCGCACAGTCAAGTCCTGGTTCGACGGAGGCCGGGCGGACCGCATTCTCACGGTCGTGGATCGCGCCAACGAGGAAATGGCTGCAGGCCGGTACGCCGCCGCTGTCGGCGAGCTCGACGCCGCGCTAAGGCAGTACCCCGGGGTACCGCTGTTGCTGTCCTTGCGCAGCCAGGCGCACGCTTTTCTTGGTGACTTCGAAGCGGCGCTGGCCGATGCCGACCGGGCCTGCCAAAGCGCCCCGCGCGAGGCCGAGTTCCGGGCGCGGCGTGCAGCGGTGCGCTTGTCCAGTCGCGACAAGCAGGGCGCCATTGAGGACATCGAAGCCGCCCAAGCAGCAAGGCCCAAAGACCCGCGCGTACTTGAAGTCATCGGGCTCGCTAATCATGGCTGCGGTCGCTTTCCAGAGGCCATCGCGGCATTTACCGCAGCGCTCGAACACACACTGGACAGCCCGCTGCTTCACGTCCTTCGCGGAAACTCTTACCGGCGCGCCGGCCGCCTGGATGCCGCGTTGCAGGACTTCGGACGGGCCCTGGAACTGGACGCCGGCCTGGCAGAGGCGCACGCCTATCGCGCTCGGGTACATCTCGCACTCAAGGACGAGCCGGCCGCCCTCCGCGATTTGGCCCGTGCTCTGGAACTGGATCCGCAATGCCACCCAGCGCTGATTCTGCGTGCGGGCGTCTCCGCAAGAGCTCGCGACTACGCCGGAGCATTGAAAGACTATGAGGCAGCTGTTGCCGTGCTGCCTACTAGCGTGGATTCACATACCGGCGTCGGCATGATGTGCCTGCGCCTTGGCGACCACGCTCGCGCCCTCTCGGCCTTTGAGCAAGCGCTGCATCTTTCGAAGTCGTCCATGATCGCCAACCTGGGTTATGCCGAGGTGCATGCCGCGCGAGGTGATTGGGCTTCTACGCTTCCTTACTTGGAGACGGCCTTCCAGGTTGCGGATCAGCGCCGTACCCAGGCGTGGTGCCTCTACTATTGCGGGCTGGCTGCCCACATGACGGGCGACCCTGCGCGCGCGACGAAAGACCTGGCCAGGGCGGTGGACCTCGCAGCGGACTACCCGGACGGCACAGACCGGGCATACTTCAACGCCTGCGTTCATGCGCTGATGGCCGCGCTGTCGCCCGCCCGCGCGGAGACGTTGCTGGTCAAGGCCCGCGAGTTCCTGCAAGAGGCCTTGAAGGACCAGCGCAATGTCGTCTCGGCTCGGCACGACTCAGATGCTGTCCTGCTGCGCAAGGACCTCGTGTGCGCCGCCCTCATTACAGCCGCGCCCTGAACCGGGCGAGAAGAAGCCTGCGCCACTCGTGCACGGCGCCAATCAGGAGATTGGCGTACCCAGACGGCCAAGGTCGCGCGGGCACTCCGGGGGCCAACGGCACGCGCCTCAGTGCCGCAGCAGCTGCACCCCTACCTGACTCGCTTGCTCCTCTTCGCGCTTCTTCGCCGCCATCGCGTCAGTCGTTGCCCTGCAGCGCAAAGGGCGCGCGCTGCCGTTTCCACACCAACCAACGAGGACCCGGGAATTCTGCGCTGTGCCGGAAAGCGACCGCCGGCGACGCTACCCCAGTTGTTGCAGCTTCTGGGCGGCGTCGGCGCGCAGCGCTTTCAGCGTGGACTGGCGCGACTCCAGCGTCTTCTTGAGAGTCTTGGCGGTGTCAATCAGCAGGGGCCCGTCGTCGGCGCCCTTCACCTGGGCCTCGGCGTTGATCACCTGGTCCACGCGCGAAAGCTCGGTCTTCAGGCGGGCCTCCTCGGCCGCGCACCAGGCGTCAAAGTCTTTCAGCCGCTTGCGGTCGCCGTCCTGGGTGGCCTTGCGCAGGGCGGGGTCGGTGATGCCTTCCAGCGGCCGCAGCGCGGGCACCGAGGGCAGAGTGCCCAGAGCACCCTGCCAGGCGTCCACGCCCGCATTGGCGTCGTTCACCCTCTGCTGCAAGTTGCCCTGCGCAGCAAGCCGGTCCACGGCGTGCTTGCTGGCTGTATCGCGCAGTTCGCCCTGCTTGCCGGCAAGCGCAGCTTGGGCCTGTTCGCGCCGCTCTTTGGCGCCGTGGGCTGAGTCAGCCAGCTTGCGGCCCTCGCGCTTCAGTTCTTCCAGGCGTTTGGCATCGCCGGCGGCGTCGTTCTGGGCGCGGCGGTTTTCCTCCACGCGGGCGGCTGCGTCCGCTTCCGCGCTGCCGGCAGCCTCCAGGTCCGTGGCCAGGCGGGCGACCTCCTGTTTCAGGCGGTCGAACTTCTCCTGTGCGCGCAGAGGAACAGCCCATGCTGCCAGCAGCAGCAGGGCGAGCAGCACCGGCAGGGCGCGCAAATCAGGCTGTTGGTTTGACGATCGCATACTTCTTCAGCTTGTACTGTAACGCCGTCCGCCCGATGCCCAGCACCCGCGCCGCGCGCGAGATGTTCCAGCCGGTCTCATCCAGCGCCGATACAATTGAGCCCCGTTCCAGCCGTTCCATATCGCCCACCAGGCCCGTGGCCGGTTCCTCGCCGGGAGGCAGGCGGCCTGCCTCCAGCAGTTCCGGCGGCAGGTCCTTCTGGCGCGCAACGCCGCCCTGGGCCAGGGCCGCCAGGCGACGCACCACGTTTTCCAGCTCGCGCACGTTGCCGGGCCAGTGATAGCGCCCCAGCACTTCCATCACGTCAGGCGGAATGGCCAGCCTGACGGCCTCACGCTTCACGAAGTGCTGCACCAGCAGGGGCAGGTCACCCGCGCGTTCGCGCAGGGGCGGCAGGCTCACCGTCACCACGTTTACGCGATAGTACAGGTCCTCGCGGAAGCGGCCTTCCTTGACCATGGCGCGCAAGTTGCGGTTGGTGGCGCACACCAGCCGTACGTCCACACGCTGCGGCTGCCCGCCACCGACGCGCTCGATCACGCGATCCTGCAGGACGCGCAGCAGCTTGACTTGGGTAGAGGGCGGGATCTCGCCCAGCTCGTCCAGGAACAGCGTGCCGCCGTCGGCCAGTTCAAAGCGGCCCTTGCGCTGCTGGTCGGCGCCGGTG
>JADLBZ010000175.1 GCA_020847415.1 Planctomycetota bacterium | reverse complement strand
GGCAGAGGCCGCGGCGCGAACGCCACAGCACGTCAGGCAGGACTTCCTCGTGCATGGCCACATTGTGCCCTGCTTCGCCGGTTGTGGAAACCGCCGCCCCGCGAGTGCGTCTGCAAGCTGGCCGTGTACCGTTTCCGTTCGTGGCGTGGCCGTCCCCGCCGCGTGCCGTTGCCGTTCATGACACGGACGCCCCGGCTGTGCGTCCTGCGGTCGTCTCGGCCGCAGATGCCGCTCAGTACTGCATTTCACCACGGAGGCGCGGAGAACCGCGACTGCGCAACGGCTGGACCGCCAAATCGCCAAAGCCTGGTTCCGGCTGGGCCGCTTAGCGAGTAGCTTTCCGGCGGGCAGGCGCCCCAGTGGCAGGAGCAGCCTGCAGCGTTAGTCCCTGCCGCCTGCTTCCTGTCGCCTGGCACGTTGCCATCTGCCGGCTACCGCGATTTGGCGCGTTCCACGGCGGCTTTGACGAAGGCCGCGAACAGCGGGTGCGGCTTCAGCGGCTTGCTCTGGAACTCGGGGTGGAACTGCACGCCCACAAAGAACGGGTGGTCCTTCAGCTCGCAGATCTCCACCAGGTCCAGGTCCGGGTTCAGGCCCGCCACCACCAGGCCCTTCTCGATCAACCGCGAGCGGAACTCGTTGTTGAACTCGTAGCGGTGCCGGTGGCGCTCCTGCACCAGCTCAGCCCCGTAGGCAACCCGCGAGGCGGT
The DNA here is from genome assembly GCA_020847415.1 of Planctomycetota bacterium. Classification (GTDB taxonomy): domain Bacteria; phylum Planctomycetota; class UBA8742; order UBA2392; family UBA2392; genus JADLBZ01. The sequence goes on along the minus strand of JADLBZ010000175.1, from coordinate 11,725 downwards.
GCCCTCGGCCAGCTTGCACGGCTGGGCGCCCAGGCGCATGGTGCCGCCCATGTCCTTCACGTTGCGCTGGTCCTTCAGCAGTGTGATGACGGGGTGGCGGGTGTCGCGCGAGAACTCGCTGCTGTTGGCGTCGGTCATGCCGGCGACGTGGCGGGCGAACTCGATGACGGCGATCTGCATGCCCAGGCACAGGCCGTAGTAGGGCACGCGGTTCTCGCGGGCAAAGCGCACGGCGCTGATCTTGCCCTCGATGCCGCGCTCGCCAAAGCCGCCCGGCACCAGGATGCCCGCCATGCCGCGCAGCATCTTGCCCGCGTTGTCGTCGTTCAGTTCCTCGGCGTTGATGCGGTGCACCTTGACTTCGACGCGGTTGGCGATGCCGCCGTGGTCAATGGCCTCGTAAACGCTCTTGTAGGCGTCCTTGAGCTCCACGTACTTGCCCACCACGGCGATGTCCACGGTGCCCTGGGGGTTCAGGACCCGGTGCACCAGGTCCTGCCAGGCGTCCAGCTTGGCGGGGCCTGCCTTCAGGCCCAGGCGGCGGATCAGCGCCTCGTCCAGCCCGGCCTGCTGCAGCTGCAGGGGCAGCTCATAAATGCTGTGCTCGACGTCGCGCTCGTCGAACACGTACTGCTTCTCCACGTTGCAGAACATGGCGATCTTGTCGCGCATTTCCTGTGTCAGGGGGCGCTCGGTGCGGCAGACCAGCACGTCCGGCTGAACGCCGATCTGGCGCAGCACGCCCACGGACTGCTGGGTAGGCTTGGTCTTGAGCTCGCCCGAGGAGCGCAGGTAAGGCACCAGGGTCAGGTGGACAAAGGCGGTATTCTCGCGGCCGTTCTCGTATGCGAACTGGCGGAAGGCCTCCATGAAGGCCATGCCCTCGATGTCGCCGACGGTGCCGCCGAGCTCCGAGAGCACCAGGTCCACGTCGGGGCCGTCGTGCTGGCGAATGTGGGCTTTAATCTCGTTGGTGATGTGGGGCACCACCTGCACGCAACCGCCCAGGTAAGCGCCCTTGCGCTCCTTGCTGATCACGTTGTGGTAGATGCGGCCGCTGGTGATGTTGCTGGAGCGGGTGATGGGGGCTGCCGTGTAGCGCTCGTAGTGGCCCAAGTCCAGGTCGGTCTCGCCGCCGTCCACGGTGACGTAGACCTCGCCGTGCTGGAAGGGGTTCATGGTGCCGGCGTCCACGTTGATGTAGGGGTCGAACTTCTGGATGCGCACGCGCAACCCGCGGGCCTCCAGCAGGGCCCCGATACAGGCAGTGGTAAGGCCTTTGCCCAGCGACGAGACAACGCCGCCGGTAATGAACACGTGCTTGGTCATAGGCACACCCGAGTCGGTCAACGGGGGCGCATCCTAACCACGGCAGGCCCCGAGGCAACGCTTGTGGAAAGCGTTTGGGCAAGAGTCGAGGGTCGAGGGGCCAAAGTCGAGGGGCGAGAGCCGTGGGTCGAGAGACCGGGCCGACGGGGTTTCTGCCGACCACTACGCGTTTTCGCGGCTGACCACCACGTTCAGGCGCGCCTTCACCTCAGCGCCCACCACGTGCGCCTCCAGCACCGTGGGGCCATCCACACCCGGCGCAATGAACAGGTTGTTCTTGTCCACCACGCCGTTGCCGGTAATGCGCTTCCACTGCACCTTCACCGGCTGTTCGCCGTCCTCGTCGTCAATGCCGACCAGTTCCAGCTGCACTTCCTGCAGTGGCGCCACAGCCAGCACGGGCGGCTTGATCTTCAGCTTCACGATCTTCGGCGGCGGGGCCTGGTTGGCCAGCACCAGCCGTACCCCCTTGCTGTGGCCGGCGTTGCCCGCGGCATCCACGGCAGCCGCGGAGGCCACGTATTCGCCGTCGGGCAGGTGGGCCGTGTCAATCTCGCGCACATAGGGCGGGGTCGAGACCGGCTCGCCCACGGCCTTTCCGTTGAGCAGGAACTGGACGCGCTCGACGCCGTTGGGGTCTTCCGCCGCAGCGGCGAAGGTGACCTGCCCGCGCGCCTTCTTGCCCTCCTTGGGCTGGTTCAGCACCACCGCAGGCGGGGTGTTGTCCACGACAAAGCGCCGGGGGGCGCTGCGGCGCACATGGCCCAGCACGTCGCTGGCCTCGATCATGGCCTCGTGGGGGCCCTCCGAGAGCTGCAGGCAGTTCAGCTTCCAGATCCAGGGCGCGGCCTCCAGGGTGGGTCCATAGTACTGGCCGTCCACCAGCAGGCGGGCCTTGTCCACGCCGATGGGGTCGCCCACTGTCGCGTGCAGGGTGATCTGGTTACCGATGAGCTGGTTTTCGCGCGGGGCCACGATGCTGCTCTCGGGGCCCGGGCTTTCGTGCTCGAACTCCAGCAGGTGGCGGCCGGGCTCCAAGGGGCGGGTCAGCACATACACCTTGGCCTCGCCGCGCATCTCGGCCACCGTGCCGTCCACCTGCACCTGCTTCAGGCCCGGAAAGGCCACGCGCAAGTGCGCGCGCGTGGAAAGGTAAAGCACGGCCTGGGGGCCGCCCGCGCACACGCTGAACTCGACAGGCTTGTTGGGGTCGTCGGGGTGGCTGGCGCCAAAGCCCAGGTGGATGCCCTCCTGCATGTCATAGGCCAGCACGCTGGTGGCCTTGATGGCGACATAGCGGCCGGGGTAGTCGTCGCGCCGGTCCACGTAGGCCATCAGGGCATCGGTCCAGAGCCACCCGCACTGCTGCGGCATGCCGCCCTGCCAGCCGTTCAGCAGCAAAGCGCCGTCGCCAATGGCAGCGCGATAGACCCGGCCGCGCTCCTCGGCGTTCAGGCGCTTCAGGGGCGGCAGGCTTTCCAGGCGGCCCAGGGTAATCACGGTGGCCAGATCGCCGCGGCCGCGCATGAACTCCAGGGGCAGGCCGGGGCCGCCCGGCGCGGCAGGCTCGACGCCCTGCGAAAAGCCGTTGCTGAAGAAGGTGAAGCGGGCGCAGCGCTGGCTGCCGTCGGTGGCCTGGACCGCCAGGGTGCCGCGGTCCAGCGCGCGGACCTCGTCACTGCCGGCAATGGCCAGGCGGGCGCGCTTGGCGGTGCGGCCGTCGCCCAGGTCAAAGCGGTCGAACTGCAGGGCGGTCTGCTCGGCGCGCAAGTACAGCAGATGGCGCTGGGAAAGGCTGCCGTCCTGGCCCTTGTAGTCGCCGTTGATGTAGGCGGCTCCGCCCAGGTCAATGTAATCGCGCACGCGGCCGGTCACGGACATGCCGCCGCACTCGGCAAACACCCCGGGCTCGATGCTGAGATGCAGGTTGACGCCCGTGCTGGCCAGGTGGGTGATGGGCAGGGTGCCCAGCTCGGCCTGCATGGTGACAATGGGGCTGCCCGGGTCCCAGTCGCTGCGCACCACAGCCAGGGTGTCGGAAAGCCGCGCCCCCGGCGTCATGGTGGTGTCGGGGCTGGTGGCGGCAAGGTCCGGGTCGAAGAAGATGGCGGTCAGCACGGCATCCAGGCCGGGCCAGGCGGGCAACTCCAAGCGCAGCTTGCCCGTGGGCCGGCCCTCGTCGTGCTGGCGGCGGGTGGCGTCGGCAATGCTGATCTGCTGCAACAGCCACTGGGCCACCCCGTCGCGGTAGGTATCGGCCAGCCGCGCCCAAAGGGGTGTAGCACCGCGCAGGTCGCTGACCGAGAGGCGCGCGCTGGCAAACAGGCCGTGCCGCCCGGACCCGAACTGGTGGGCGGCCCAGCGGGGCAACTGGCTCAGGTTGCCGCCCTCGCCCATGAGCATGTCGTCGCCGTAGTAGCGCTTGAAGGCCTCCACAAAGGGCAGCAGGAAGCGCAGCAGCTCTGCCAGACCGGGCAGGTCGCTGGCGGCCGGGCGGCCGTTCTCGGCAATGCGGTTGGCCAGCAGGGCCTGTGCCCGCTGCTCGGCTGAGTCCACCCAGCGCTTGGCGTCGTTGTAGTACTTCTCGTCGTTCATCAGCGGCAGGCCGGAGAGTCCCAGCGCCATCGCCCCCCACTCCGAGACGCTGGGCGGCGGGCTGTTGCGCGGGTCACTGATGAGCATCCACAGGCGCTTGCCGTTGGCGTGCAGTGCCGCCGCGACTTCAGCCCGGGCACCCTCGTTCAAGGTCTCAGCCAACAGGTCCGCGGCCAGCGCCACGTCGCGCAGGGCGGTAATGCACCCGCGGCTGGGAGGCGTCTCATGCTCGGCCCCGGCGCGGTCGTGGAACAGCCCGCCGTTCTGCCGGCACTTCAGCAACAGGGCCTGCCCGGCCCAGCCCAGCGCCTCAGGGTTGCCGTCCAGGCGGCCCACAAAGGCGGCCTCAAGCAACGATGGGTTATCAATGATCTCGGCGCCCAGGCTGACGGCGCGCAACGAGTAGTAATCCAAATCAAAGGGCACGGTGCCCTGGGCATGCAGCATGCCTTCCACACGGGTGCGCAGGGCCCGCAGCAGGGGCACCAGCAGACCGCGCTCGGCACGGCGGCGCAGGGCGGGCAGGTCGTCCTCGGCCAGCAGCAGTCCCGGGTCGCGCGTAACGCGCGTTTGCGGCAGCACGCGGCGTATCTCGGTGTCGCTGCCCGTGGCCTCCGGGATGGCGGCCTGGATTTTCTCCAGGTCCTCGACCGAGACTTCTTCCTTCTTGGGCGGCTGCGGCAGGCGCTTGGTCAGGAGGGCCTGGTTCAGCGTTTCGTCGTCCGAGGCGGGCTCCATGGCCACGCCTTCTTCCGGCTGCGGCATGGCTACCGGCTGAACGACGGCCTCGGACAAGGGCCGCAGGCGGGGCACCTCGACGCTGGGCGTCTCGCTGGGGCGCTGGAAGTACGGGTCGGTCGCGGTGCTATGGGTCTTGCCGGTATCCGGCGCAAACTCACGCAAGTCCAGCGAGGTCTCGCCCGAGGCGCGGCGGCGCTCGTGCTCGGACTCCAGTTCGCCGGCAAGGCGGCTCACCTCGTCCTCAGGCGAGTCATCCGCGCTTGGCGGCGGGGGCGTGCGCGGCGGCTGCTGGCTGGTCATGGGACGCGCAGGAAAGCACTACGGCAAAGAAGGTTACCCCGGCAACAAGAGGGCGAAAAGGCGCAACAATGTGCGGAAACAGACAAGAGTCGCGATTGCACAAGTCGAACACCCCGCCACGACACCTGGCTGTGGAAAGCAGCACAAGTGTCTTGCCTCTGCACCCTTGGGAACACCGCCAAACCGGGTTGTCGTTGCAGCCGCAGGCTGCGGAAAGTACGGTGGCAGATTCAGGGGTCTTTACGCGTTGTAATAGTAGAGGAACGCATGGCTGAGGCTGCCAAGGCAGAGCAAGTACCCGCAACGCCGACCGAGATCGGCATTGAGGACTTCGCCCGCGTGGAGTTGCGCTCGGGCCGGGTGCTGGAAGCCAAGCCACACCCCGAGGCCGACAAGCTGCTGGTGCTGTCCGTGCAGGTGGGAGCGGAAACGCGCACCATCTGCGCGGGCATAAGGGCCTGGTGGACGCCAGAGCAACTGGTAGGCAAAGACATTGTGATTGTCGCCAACCTGAAGCCGCGCAAGCTGCGCGGTGTACTCAGCCAGGGCATGCTGCTGGCGGTGCAGGACGGCGAGAACGTGGTGCCGCTCACGGCAATGAAGCCGGTCAGTTCGGGCCTTCGGGTCAGTTAGGCCCGGCTCGCCGGCTGGGATGCAGGCATGGCAGGACACCTTGAAGTCGCACGCACTCCGGACGCCATCTACATCCGTGTAGTCGGGCTGGGCAATTTCAACAACGCCGGCCCCATGCGCGAGTACTGCGAGAAGGCGTTTGAAGAAGGCATGCGCAACGTGCTGGTAGACCTGGCCCAGTGCACCGGCCTGGACAGCACCTTCATGGGCACCTGGATGGGCTTTGCCAACTGGGAAAGCCCCAACAACGTGCCCGTCACGGTCACCATTGTGAACCCGGCGCCCCCCACCCTGCGCGCCATGAACTCGCTGGGCATCCCCAAGATCCTGCATGTGCGCGCCGACCCGGTCGCGTTCCCGGACTGCAAGCTGCAGCACCTGCAGGAAGGCTGGCAGGACAAGAAGCGCCGCACCGTGCTGATTCGCGACGCCCACATGGCCCTGATGCAGTGCGACAAGGAAAACGAGGCGCGCTTTGCCCCCTTTGTCGCCGCCCTGGTCAAGGAAGTCCGCGCGCTTGACGAACAGCGCGAGTAGCCCTTGCCCGCGCCACGCCCCGTTCAGCCGGTATCCCTGCTCTGCCCCTGCGGATGGCGCGGCACACAATCCACTGCGACCAGCGGGCTGGTGCTGGAGTGCCCCCGGTGCGGGGCTAACCTGCGGGTGCCGGGCTCGGGCGTCCCCGATGGCGTGGACCGTGAACTCATGCACAAGCTGATCCAGGGCCCCCCGGCGGGCCTGTCCCTGAAGCCGCTCTTTGCGGCCTCAGCCGTGCTGGCTGTGGCCGCAGTTGCCCTTGCCGTGGTTGGAAACCTGTCCTTTGGCTGGCCATACCGGCCGGTGGGCATTGCCATCATCGGCGGCGGGCTCAGCTGGCCGCTGGGGCTGTTCGTGGCCTGGCTGGGCCAGCGCTCGCAGCGCAAGCGCCGGGGTGATGGGTAGGGCCACTGTTGGAGCTGAAGTTCAAGGCGGCAACTGCTTGACGCGAAGTCGCGCGAAGAACGGCAAAAGCCAACAGCACATTTCCACAGAGGCACACGGACGCACACGGATGGCAGCTTCCAGGGCCGAAGGGTCATCTGTATTGATCTGTATGTATCGGTGCTTATCCGTGGCAAACCGCAGTTGCTCTTCTCTGCGGGCACTGCGGCTCTGCGAGAGTTTGCAGTTCACAACGGCTTCAGCGGCCGGGACGGCCGTGTCACGAACTGCACGCGGGCGAGGACGCTCTCGCCACGGGCGGCTCGTCGCAAGCGCCGGCTACTCCGTGAACGTGCAGTGTGTGGGGTCGAACAGGGCGCCGAAGTGATCCACCGGGCGCTTCAGCCCGGCCAACAGCTCCCGCCCCGCCTGCGCCAGCTCCTCACGATAGCGCTGGGCCATCTCCTCGCCCGCGCTGTCGGTGTAAAGCAGGTGCACCGTTACATAGGCCTTGAAGTCCGACAGCTCCACAAACAGCCCGTCGTAGGCTGTGGTGAACACGTAGCTGAAGGTGCTCTGCTTGCCCTTGGGAAGCTTGTTGTTCGGATATCCAAACTGGTGCAGCGCGGCATACAGCGCAGCCCAGGGCGTAAGCTCATACTCCTCAAGCAGGTCCAGCCGCCCGCGGCGGTGTTCGTCGAGGAATTTGAGGGTCGCTTTCGGGGCTAGCTGCATCGGCATGCCACATTCTACCGCGCCGTCTTCTTGGCGTCCACTTTCAGCAGCCTAAGTACATGGGCGGCAATCACTTCCGGCTCGGCCAACCGGCCTTCGCCCTGCCATCCGCAAGCCAGGTCGCCGCTCTCGGGATAGACAAAGTGGCACCCGCGCTTGCCCAGCAGCTTCACGTTGTCGCGGGTGGCGGGGTGCTTCCACATGCGGGTGTTCATGGCGGGCGCAAAGACCACCGGCCGCTCGTCCGGCAGCACCGACATCAACAGCGTGCTGACCGCCTCGTCAGCAATACCGTGAGCCGCCTTGCCCAGGATGTTCGCGGTGGCGGGCGCAATCAGCAGCAGGTCCAGGGTGTCCGCCAGGTCAATGTGCTTGGGCTTGGCGTAGCTGGGCTCCCACAGGCTGGTGATGACCGGGTTGCCGGTGAGGGCCAGGAAGGTCTGGGCGCCGACGAACTGCTGGGCGCTGGGCGTCATGGCCACCGTGCAGTCCACGTGGTCGCGCAGGTGCTTGTGCAGCACCGCGACCTTGAAGGCCGCGATGCTGCCGCACACGCCGATGACCACCTGGGGCCTGCGCCGGGCCATGGACTACTTCTCTTTGACCGCCTGGTTGTCCTCAGAGAGGCCGATCTTGCCGGCCTTGAGTTCCTCGACGGCGATGTGGATGTAGTCCTTCTCGTGCTTCTGGTCCACCTTCACCAGCCGGGGCGCGCCGCGCACCAGCTCGTTCACCCGGCGCTGCAGCAGCACCGTGAGGCGGAACTTGCCGCCGGCCTTGGAGTAGAGCTTCTCGAGTTCCGGGTAATCCAGTGCGAACGACATGCTTGTCTCCTGCTTCATGCACCACGAAAAGCTGACTGCACTGCGCCACGGCGGGACTTGGCTAAAGCCCGGGGTAAAGCTTCTCGCCTGCCTGCAGCCGTTGCGCAAGGCCGCGGCGAGCCTGCAACACCAACTCGTGAACCTTCTCCACGCAGCGCTCCAAGTCGTCGTTGACCACCAGGTGGTCGTAGAACTCCCGGGCGCGCTGCTCCTCAATCTGGGCGCGATTCAGGCGTACGGTGCGCTGGCTGACATCCTCAGTGCCGCGCTCGCCCAGGCGACGGGCCAGCTCGTGGCGGTCCGGCGGGAGCAGAAAGACCAGCAGGGCGTCCAGCCTGCTGTGCTTCACTTGAAAGGCGCCGTCCACGTCAATGACCAGCAGCATCACCTGGTTGCGGGCCAGGGCGTCACGCAAGGGCTGCTTGGGCGTGCCGTAGAACTTGCCGTGCACCTCGGCGTGCTCGATCAGCTCGGCGCGGGCACACAGGCTTTCGAACTGTTCCACGGTCTGAAAGCGATAGTCGCGGCCGTCCACTTCCTCGCCGCGGGGGGCGCGGGTCGTGACGCTGATCGAGCGCACGTAGCCGCCCTTTTCCACCAGGCGCGCGGCAACGGTGGTCTTGCCGACGCCCGAGGGGCCGGACAGCACCACCAGCATGCCAGGAAGTTCTTGGTCCTGCGCCACGGGGGTTACTCCAGGTTCTGCACCTGTTCCTTGATCTTCTCGATTTCCGACTTCATTTCCACAGCCAGCGTCGCCAAAGCCGCATCGTTGGCCTTGCTGCCCATGGTGTTCGTCTCGCGCAGCATCTCTTGCGCTATGAAGTCCAGGCGGCGGCCCACCTCGCCGTCGCCGGCCAGCCCCTGCAGAAACTGCCGGCAGTGGTGCTCCAGCCGCGTGGTCTCCTCGGTGATGTCGCAGCGGTCAGCAAACAGGGCGGCCTCGCGGGCCAGCACTGTTTCCTCAATGGTCGCCCCGCTGTCGGCCAGCAGCTTGTCCAGGCGGGTCTTCAGCTTCTCGCGGTACTCCTTAACCACTTCGGGCGCCCGGGCACCCGCCTGGCTGGAAAACAGGGCCACGCGCTCGACGCGGGTCTTCAGGTCCAGGGCCAGTGCGGCACCCTCGCGGCGGCGCATCTCGACCATGGCGTCCAGGGCCTTGGCAGCCGCCTGCATGACCAGCTTCAGCAGCGAGTCGTCGGGGTTCAGGGGCCGCGCCTCTTCCAGCACCACGCCGTCCATGCCCAGCACATCGGCCAGGCCCGGCTCGGGCGCGCCCACCTCAATGGCCAGGTTGGCCAGGCGCTTCAGCCAGTCACGGATCAGGGGCTCATTGAGCTGGAAGGCAACTTCGGCCTGTTTGCGGTCGAACTGGATGGCCAGGTGCACGCTGCCGCGGGCGGCACGCTTGCGCACCAGGGCATCCAGTTCGGGCTCGAGTTCGGCAAAGGCATCGGGCAAGCGCACGGATAGTTTCAGGAAGCGGTTGTTAACCGACTTCGCCTCAACGGTCACCGACCCGAGTTCATGCGCCGAAGCAGCCCGCCCGAAGCCGGTCATTCCTGATGGCACGCCTACTTGCCCTCCCCGGTGTCGGTGGTGCCGGAGTCCTCGCCCTCGATGCCCGAGGTGCTGTCGCGGCTGGTGCTGGCCAGGCTGAAGACCAGGGCCAGCACAATGAAGGCGGCCACCATGAAAGTGATCACGCGGTCCACGAACGCCTGGCCCTTGGTGCCCAGCGCGCCGCCGCCGTCGCCGCCGCCAAAGGCAGCGCCCAGGCCGCCCGAGTCGCTCTGGCGGAACAGCACAAACACGATCAGCGCGATGGCGTTCAGCACAAACAGCACGCCCAGCGCGGTCAGCAGGCCCGTGTTGGCTTCAGCAAGGAACCCCATCTTCGTCTCCGTGGCCCGGTGTATCAGGCCTTCAGTGCCGCGTCGTCTATGGCCGACAGGCTGTCCAGCTTCAGGCCGGCTCCGCCCACCAGCAACCCATCCACCGCCGGGCAGGCCAGCAACTCGCCCGCGTTGGCCGGGTTAACACTGCCGCCGTACAGCACCGGCAGCGCACCCAGCCCCAGCGTTTCCAGCACGGCCCGCGCGTGCCGGTGCATCTCCTGCACCTGGGCCGCCGTGGCGTTGGCCCCGGTACCGATTGCCCAGACCGGCTCGTAGGCCACCGCACACAGGCCCCTGCGCCGGGCGGTCTCCAGTTTCTCCAGCACGATCAGCTGCCCAGCCACCACCTCGCGCGCCTGGCCCGCGCTGCGCTGGGCGGCTGTCTCGCCCACGCACAGCAGCGGCTTCAGGCCTGCTGCCATGGCCCGCTGCAGCTTTCGCAGCAGCAGGGCGTCGTCCTCGCCGTGGCCGTGGCGGCGCTCGGAGTGCCCCACCAGCACCAGCTCGCACCCGGCATCGGCCAGCATTTCGCCGCTGACGTCGCCGGTGAAGGCGCCGTCCTCGCTCGGGCTCAAGTCCTGCGCCCCCAGCTTCAGGCTGCTGCCTTGCACCGCCTGCGCCGTCACCGGCAGCAGCACATGGGCCGGGAACAGCCAGCAGCGCCTGCCCTGGGCCGCCAATGCTGCCGCCAACGCCCGGGCGCTTTCGCGCCGCAGGTTCATCTTCCAGTTCGCGGCGACGATTTTGCCCATGCGTCCGCCTGCCCCCGGCGCAAAAAGGCACAGCAGGGTACTATCAGCGGGCCTTGTGACAAGGCGGGGCGGCTGTCCCGCCCGCGCGCCATGCCCATTTATCGCCTGCCCGAAGAACCCGTGTTTCCGCCCGTGGAAGAGGCCGAAGAAGACGGCCTGCTGGCCGTGGGGGGCGACCTTTCGCCGCAGCGGCTGCTGACAGCCTACTCGCAGGGCATCTTCCCTTGGCCGCACAAGGGCTACCCGCTGCTGTGGTTCAGCCCGGACCCGCGCATGGTGCTGCCCACGGCCGAGCTCAAGCTGGCGCGCAGCCTGCGCCAGGTGATTCGCAAGGGGCTGTTCGAAGTTCGCCTGGACACGGCCTTTGAGCCTGTGATGCGCGGGTGCGCCAAGGCAAGGCGACCGGGCGCGCGGGGCACCTGGATTACGCCGCAGATGATTCGCGCCTACACGCTGCTGCACGAGCTGGGCTTTGCCCACAGCGCCGAGGCCTGGCACGAGGGCAAGCTGGTGGGCGGGCTGTACGGCATCTCGCTGGGCGGGGCGTTTTTTGGCGAATCCATGTTTGCCGCCGTGGACGATGCCAGCAAAGTGGCCTTTGCGGTGCTGGTGGGGCAACTGCAGCACTGGGGCATTACCCTGGTGGACGCGCAGACGCACACGGCACACCTGGAGCGGTTCGGGGCGCGGTTGATCCCGCGCCCGGAGTTTCTGGCCCTGTTGAAGCAGGCGCTGCAACAGCCCACCCGCAAGGGTCCCTGGAAGCTGGACCCGCCGGCGGCCTGAGCGCAACCTGAGCCGGCGCAGGTGTGGTTGCCCTCTTGGGAACGCCGGTCCCCTGACCGGATCTTCCGCAACGCCAATCAGGAGATTGGCGTTCCCGGCGGCGAGTTCGCATGGGGATGGGTTATTCCAGCCAGATGGCGATGTGCTTGCCGTCGTCGCTGGTGTAGTCCACCAGCTTGCGGGGTGCCAGTTCGCCCCGGCGCGCGGCATC
>JADLBZ010000174.1 GCA_020847415.1 Planctomycetota bacterium | reverse complement strand
GCCCACAGCGCCGGGTGCAACCACATCGCCAGGCCAGCCGCGGCACCGATCCCCACCACCGGCAGGGCCACGCCGAAAAGCAGCAGTTCGCGGGTTCCGTATTTCGTGAATGCCATGCGCCGAAGGGTACCAAGCCGCGCCGCCAGTGCACAGTGCGAGGGCCTGCGGCTTTCGCCTCCATCGCGCCGGTTCTAGGCTGTCGGCATGTGCATGGACCTGCACGTCCACCCCGAACGTAAAGGCTTCTTTAGCCGGCTGTGGTCGTGGCGTTTGTTGCCCTTTCTGGCGTTGCTGTGGCTGTACAAGCGCGGCATCAGCCCGGTGCTGCCGCCCAGTTGCCGCTATCAGCCCACCTGCAGCGAGTACGCGTTCCAGGCCATCAAGACGCGGGGCGTGCTGGCGGGGTGCGTAATGGCCCTGTTGCGGCTGTTGCGCTGCGCGCCCTGGGGTGGCTACGGCTATGACCCCGTGGAGGCCTTTCACTGGCCGTGGGAGAAACACGCCAAGTAGGGCGGCGATCAACCGTAGGTTCGGTTTCCGGCCCGCGAGCCGGGACGGCCCGGGAGGATCCGCCCACCGACAGCCGAGGGCAAGGCGCGTCAGCGCCTTGCCCTCGTGTCCATCGTCCACGCCTGGGGGCTCCGAAAGGGCAACCACCCAACCCCGCGGCTACGGCACCCAGATCAGCATGGGCTTGCCGGGGTACAGCCGCAGCATCTCTTCCACCTTGGCGGTCAACTGCGCACCGGCAATCGCGGGGCCGGCCTTGTCAGCCGCTGCCGCCAGGGTGGCGTCATCGGCCTGCAGGCCCAGCAGGGTCGCCAGGGTCACCATGCGGCCGTAGTCCACGACGGCTGCACCAGAGATTCCCGCCAGGGCCTCGGCCTTGGCCACGGCGTCCTCAAAGTAGCCGATCTGGTCCACAAAGCCCAGCTTCAACGCGTCCTGGGACGAGAGAATGCGGCCGTCGCAGTAGGTTTCCCAGTCGGCCACCAGGGTAGTGCCGCCGGGGCGGCTCTTGCCGCGACCGTCGCGCACAATGCTCTTGAACAGCACGTGCGTGTCGTCGGCCAGCTTCTGCAACAGGGCGCGGCCTTCTTTGTACTCCTCGCTGGCGGGGTCCGCGAACATGCTGCCCATGGCCTTGTTGTTGCCGGCCTTGATGGTCGCGTCCTGGGCCTTCAGGATTTCGGTCAGGGTGCCGTGGAAGTTGAAGTTCTGCATCACCACGCCCACGCTGCCGGTCAGCGTGGTGCGGCTGGCAACAATCCAGTCCGACGGCGCCGAGACGAAATAGCCGCCACTGGCCGCCAGATCCTTCATGTACACGACAACGGGCTTGCCGCTGTTCTTCTGGAACTCGACCACGGCGTGGTGAATGGTGTCGCTGGCGCCCACACCGCCGCCCGGGCTGTTCACTTCCAGGATTACCGCGGCCACGCTGTCGTCGTCCTGGGCGCGGTTGAGGCCGTCCTGCACCATGGCCACGGGGTCAATGCCGCCGCCGCCAAACAGGCCGCCCCCGCCGCCCTCCAGGATGACGCCGTCAATGCCGATCACGGCAATCTTGCGGTCGCTGTCGCCCCCGCCACGGGGGAATTCAGTCACGCCGTGCGGGTCCTGCTGGCCGCCGCCCAGCATGCCGGCACCGCCCAGCATGCCCATGAACAGCAGCGCGTTGAAGCCGATTACGCCAATAAACATCACCAGCCCCAGCGTGCGCCACAGGCCGGTTCGCGGGCGCGGCGGCTGGTACATCTGCATGGGGCGCGGTTGTCCGCCGGGGGGCATGGCGCCCGGCGGCAGCGGCTGCATGGGAGGCGGAGGCGGCAGCGGCCCGGCGTAACTCTGCGGCGGCACCGGCGGCCGAGCTGGGCCGTGCAAGGGGTCAGGAATCGGGGGCTGGGTGGTCATGCTACACCTCGCTTCGGGCGCGGCGCCTGGGGATCTCTTCGCGCAGGTAGGCCGCAATGTCGTTGGTGTCGGTCCCCGGTCCAAACAGGCGACCCACACCCATCTCGTTCAGTTTTCCGGCATCGGCGTCCGGGATCACCCCGCCGCCGAACAGCAGGATGCTCTCGGCGTTCTGCTCGCGCAGCAGCTCAAGCACGCGCGGGAACAGCGTCATGTGCGCCCCCGAAAGCGAGCTGATGCCGATGGCGTCCACGTCCTCCTGCAGGGCCGCGCGCACCAGCATCTCGGGCGTCTGGCGCAACCCCGTGTAGATCACTTCCATGCCCGCGTCACGCAGGCAGGCAGCCACCACCTTGGCGCCGCGGTCGTGGCCGTCCAGGCCCGCCTTGGCCACCAGCACGCGGATCGGGCGGCCGCCCTGTGGTTGCGAATCGCTCATGGCACCTTGCAGGCGCGTCAGGCCTGCCCGTGGAACTGCTCCTTGGCATTGTACGACGAACGCACAAACGGCCCCGCTGCCACCTGGGGAAATCCCATGGCCAGGGCTGCGCGGCGCAGGTCATCGAACTCGGCGGGCTCGTAATAGCGCTCAACCTCGGCCAGGCCGGGCTCGGGCTTCAGGTACTGGCCCACCGTCAGCATCTGCACACCCGCGGCGCGCAGGTCGGCAAACGTGCCCAGCAGGTCTTCCCGCGTCTCGCCCAAGCCGACCATCAGGCCGCTTTTGGTCGTCACGGCCGGCTGGCGCGACGCCGCGTGCTGCAGCACGGCCAGGCTGCGCTGGTAGTTCTTTTGCGGCTGGATGGCCCGGAACAGCCGCGCCACCACTTCGATGTTGTGGTTGAACACGCGGGGGCCGGCCTCCAGCACGACATCCACGTCGGCCATTCGGCCCTGAAAATCGGGAGTCAGCACCTCAACGTCGGCAGCGGGCAGGGCCTGACGTACCGCACGCACCACGGCGGCCCAGTGGGCAGCGCCTCCGTCGGGCTGGTCGTCGCGGTCTACGCTGGTGATTACCACGTGCGAAAGGCGCAGTCGGGCGGCAGCTTCGGCCAAGCGGCGGGGCTCGTCGGGGTCCGGCGGGGCGGGAGGACGTCCGAACTTCACGCTGCAAAAGCGACAGGCGCGGGTGCAGGTGTCGCCCAGGATCATGAACGTGGCAGTACCGTGGGTGAAGCACTGGCTCTTGTTGGGGCAACGTGCTTCCTCACACACGGTGTGCAGGCGCTGGACGTCCAGCAGCGCATCTACGGGCTTCTGGCCCGTGCCGCGGGGCAAGGGGCGCTTCAGCCAAGGCGGAAGGCGTCTGGGTCTGGCGGCCTCAGGCATGGCGGGACTATAGCGCCCAAGGCCCCCCGCCGGGAGACACAGCCGCGGCTGTTTTTCCCAACGCAAGTACAGGGCGGGGCGTATCATCCGGCATCCGGAGGCTTACCGTGTCCATTGCCTTCAGCATTGATTATCCGCGCATGGTTGCCGTGGAGGTTGGCGGCAGCGCGCGCAAGCCGCGCCTGAAGCGCGTGGCGGTTGCGGAGCTGAAAGAGCCCCGCAACGAAGACGGCACGCCAGTGGCTGACAAGCAGGCCCACCTGAATGCCCAGGTGGCCGAATTCCTGAAGGCCAACAAGCTGACAGGCGGCAAGCAGCTTCTGCTGGCAGGGCCGGATGCTTTGCGCTTTCGCGAGCTGCAGCTTGCATTCAGTGACCGGCGCCAGATTGACCGGGTGATCCAGTTCCAGGTGGAAGGGGCCATCCCCAACGCGGCCATTGAGGATCTTTCCATCGGTTATCACATCGTGGCCAAGGGCGAGAACTCGACCCGCCTGTTGGTCCACGCTGCTGAAAAGGACTACATCCGCCAGCGCCTGACGGCCCTGGAAGAGGGCGGGGCGTCCATAGACTCTGTGGACAGCCACCTTTCCGGCACCCTGAACCTGGGCCTGCTGCACGAAGAGCTTGCAGCCGACAATCCGCCCGCGCTCTGGCTGGATTTTGCCGGTACCACCGCCGCGGTGATTGTGGTGGAAGGCGGCGAGGTGCGAGCCGGGCGCGTGTTTGTAAGTCCGTATCTGGCCGGCGCGTCCGGTGCAACAGCCACGGCAGACCAAGTGAAGGCCGCGGCCGGCGCAGCGCAAGCCGAAGCCGAGAAGCGCGCCCGCGAGATTGCGGGCGGCACGGACTCGGTGCATGGCATGCCCAAGGCCGAAAGCACGAACATCGGCGCCGCCGAGGTGGCCGATCGCATCAAGCACATGAGCCGGGACGACCTGCTCAAGTTCATCCAGCGAGTGGCCGTGGAGGCCAAGCGGACACTGTACATGACGCCGGGCCTGCCCGAGCCGCAGCGGCTGGTGATCTCCGGCCTGGGCGCTGAGGGCAGCCACCTGAGCGCCCTGCTGGCCAACGAGCTCGGCCTCGAGAAGTACGCCGCCGTGGACCTGATGGACACGATCTGCAGCGCCGACCAGAAGTCCGGCCTGCCCGACTGCGGCGAGTTGACCTACCTGACCGGCGTGGCCCTGAAGGGGCTGGGGCGCGATTTCACAGGCATTGACTTCCGCTATGGCGACCTCGCGCCGGGCACACTCATGGACTACGCCCGCACCCCGCTGGCGTTTGCCGCCACGCTGGCGCTGCTGT
>JADLBZ010000173.1 GCA_020847415.1 Planctomycetota bacterium | reverse complement strand
GTTTCATGCCTGCTGAAGTGACGGGTCCATTCCCCGCTTGCGGGCGTTTCCGCGACAGCGCGAGACAGAAGCCCGAAGGGCGAGTGTCGAGCGCGCCCGTCGCGGCCTGACGCTTCGGCGGAACGGATCGGACGCCCCGATCTCAACGGTCATGGGCCTCTAGGCGCTGTTGGCGCGGGGGTGAAAGCGCAGCATCACGCTGCGCAGGCGCTTCTGGTCCACGTGCGTGTAGATCTGAGTCGTGCTGATGCTGACGTGCCCCAGCATTTCCTGCACCGAGCGGATGTCAGCCCCGTTCTCCAGCATGTGGGTGGCAAAGCAGTGGCGCAGGGTGTGGGGATGCACCTGCTCGGGATCCATGCCGCCGGCCAGGGCGTAGTTCTTGACCAGCTCCCACACCCGCGTGCGCGAGAGCCGGCGGCCCGTGCGCGTCACATAGACCAGGTCCGTGGGCGCCTTCAGCAGTTGGGGGCGACCCTGGGCCAGCCACAGCCGCAGGTGCCCCACCGCCACGGCGCCAATGGGCACCACGCGCTCTTTGCTGCCTTTGCCCTTCACGGCCAGGTAGCCCGCGTCCAGGTTCACGCGCGGCAGGGTCAGGTCGCACACTTCGCTGACCCGGGCGCCGGTGGCGTACAGGCTGTGCAGCAGGGCACGGTCGCGCAGGGCCAGGGCGTCGGTTCCCTGGGGGGCATCCAGCAGGCGCTGCACGTCTTCCAGGGCCAGGCAGCCGGGCAGCGTGCCTGCCAGCTTGGGCGGGTCCAGGTGCTGGGCGGGGTCGTAGCCCTTGGTGTGCTCGACCGAGACATAGCGAAAGAACATGCGAATGGCGCTGACTCGCCGGGCCAGGGTGCGGTCGTCCAGGCCCTCCGCGCGCTGTCCGGCCAAGAAGGCGGTCAGGTGCGGCGGCTGGACCGCCCGGGCCTCCAGGACGGTGCGGGCAAACAGGAACTCAAGCAGGAACTCCAGGTCGCGGCGGTAGGCGGCCAGGGTGTTCTCGGCAAGGCCGCACTCGACTCGCAGGTAGTCGAGGTAGCCTTGCAGGAGGATTCGAAGCTCACACGCGCCAACCATGAAGGCCCCCGCGCCGGTTGGCTGTATCGGCAGCGGGCGGCCCGGGGCTTGAGGGGCAAGCGCGGATGTTGCATGGAACTTGCCGCGAAACGGAGCTGGAGACTGCTGCGGCGCGCCGTGATGCGGGCGTCGCGTCCGCAGTCGCCATTGGGATGCGGACGTCCTCGCCCGCGACGCCGTTGTGATGCGGACGTCCCGTCCGCAGTTGCCGTCCGAGATGCGGTCCAGCCGCCGGCACTGTGGCAGTTCTCCGGGTACTCCGTGTCGCGTGGGCAGTTGCCGGCCTTCGCCGCTTTCGCGTCAGTAACAGCAGTCCCCAACACCCGGCAGGGCGCTACTTCACGCGGAACTTCGTCACGCTGTAGATGCCCGCCTTGGCTTCTTGCAGCAGGGCCAGCAGGGCCGCGTGGTTGGGGGCCAGTTGCAGGGCGCGCCGGAAGTGGTCCCGGGCGTCCTCCAGCATCTGCGTCGCGTCTTCCAGCTTCTTCTGCCCCTCGCGACGGTCGTTGTCGCTGCCCATGCGCTGCACCATCTCGCGGCCGTCGCGCAGCAGGGTCATGCCCTGGCGCAGGCAGTCCTGGCCGCTGGCCGCGGCGGCCTTGGCGGCCTCCGGCAGGTCCGTCAGGTCAAACTCGTCCTGTGAAGCACCCGTGGCCACTGGCTCAGCCACCTCGTCGCCGGCTTTGGCGGCGGGCAGGTCGTTGTCCACCCGGGGGGGTGGCAGTTCCAGCGTTACGTCCCAGCGGCGGTCCAGGTTCACTTCTTCCAGCGGGTCGGCGGGCACGCGCCTCACCGCCTGGCCGGTCAACTCGCCGCGGCCATAGACCGATTCCAGCGACAGCGGGTTCTGCAGCGGCGCGGGCGGCAAGGCGGGCGGGCGGGCGGTGTTCAGGGTTACCGGCTGGGGGGCCGCCTGGCCCGCATGGTCGGCTGCCGGCAACTCGGCAATGGCGCCGCGCACCGTAAGCGCCACACCGCCGGCGACGCCGCCGACGATCAGCAGGTTGCGCAGCATCACCGCCAGCGCCATCAGTCTCCCTTTCCCGCCACACGCGGCAGATGCTCCGCCACGAACGCGGCATAGCGGCCAGCCACGATGGCCTCGCGGGCTCCGGCTGTCAGCGCCGCGTAGAAGTGCAAATTATGGATCGTAAGCAGGGTCATGCCAAGGATCTCTTCCGCCATCAGCAGGTGCCGCAGATAGCCGCGTGAGAAGTTCCGGCAGGTATAGCACGTGCAACCGGGCTCCAGCGGCAGGCCCGAACGCGTGTGCGACGCATTGCGCATGCGCAGCCGCCCCGACCACGTGAACACCATGCTGTGCCGCGCCACGCGGGTGGGCAGGACGCAATCAAACATGTCCACGCCGCAGGCAATGGCGTTCAGCAGGTCTTCCGGGAAACCCACGCCCATCAGGTAGCGCGGCTGGCTGGGCGGCAACAGGGGCGTGACGGCCTGCAGCACTCCCTGCATCTCGTGTTTGGTTTCGCCCACGGAAAGACCGCCGATGGCGTAGCCGGGCAGGTCGCGGCGCACCAGCTCGGTGGCTGATTCGCGGCGCAGGGCAAGGTCGAGCCCGCCCTGCACGATGCCGAACAGGTGCTGGCGCCTGCCTTGGGCCGACAGCGGCGGCAGGGCGGCACGGCAGCGGTCCAGCCAGCGCACCGAGCGCCGCATGGTGTCGGCCTCGCGGCCCGGGGGCGCGGGCAGGCCGGGCACGTCGTCGAGCTGCATCACGATGTCGGCGCCCAGCTTGTGCTGCACCTCCATGCTGCGTTCCGGGGTCAGCATTTCTTCGCGGCCATCGAGGTGATTCTTGAAGAGGCAGCCTTGCTCGCTGACGCGGTTGGTGCCGGACAGGCTGAAGACCTGGAAGCCCCCGCTGTCGGTGAGCATGGGGCCTGCCCAGCGCGCCATGGCGTGCAGGCCGCCCAGGTGGGCCACGGTGTCGGCCCCGGGGCGCACCATCAGGTGATAGGTGTTGCCCAGCACCACGCGAATGCCGGCCTCGTGCACCTGGTGCGGCGTGACGCCCTTGACGGTGCCTTGCGTGCCCACCGCCATGAACACCGGGGTCTGGGCCGTGCCGTGGTCGGTGGCCAGCAGGCCCGCGCGGGCAGCGCCATCCTGGGCATGAAGGGTGAACAGCGACACGGCGGCCTTTCGTGCGGGCCTGCCAGCTTGCAGTGCGCGCGAGGCCCCGTACAGGGGCCGCCCGCCGTTGGAAAGCGCCCCAGTGCCGCGTGCCTGTCGAATCAGCGTCAACGCCGCCCCGCATCTGCGGCAGGCCGCGACGGACGCTTGCGACACGCGCCCTCGGGCTTCTGTCGCGCGCTGTCGCGATAACGACCGCAAGCGTTGCATGGAACCGGTAAGTTCAACTCGCATGAATCACCAGGCCCGATATGATCCCCGCCATGAAGTTTGTCGTGTTGAACCTGTTCCGCCGCAAGCTGCGCACCCTGTTTTCCGTGCTGGGCGTGGGCATCGGCGTCTCCATCATGGTGGCGCTGTTCACCATCAGCGACGACCTGGTGGGCCAGGTGCAGCAGGCCTTTGAGACCCAGCGCGGCGACATCGTCGTGCTGCAGGCCACCGCCGAGGAGCTGGAAAGCGACGTGCCCCTGCATTACGGAGAGCAACTGAGCGCGGCTCCCGGTGTGCGCGTGGCCACACCCATGATTGCCGCCATCCTGCGCACCGACGCCGACTTCGACGACCGCCCCGCCATCCTGTACTACGGCATTACCGGCAATAACCCCATCATCCGGCACATGGAGATGCTGCAGGGCCGGCCCATTTCCGACGACGACCCCAACGGCGTGGTCTTCGGCTGGCGGGCCTGGGAGATCCTGCAGGAGAAGATGGGCGCCAAGGCCCCCGTGGTGGGCAAGCCGCTGGCCCTGATGGACGTGGTGACCAGCGACGGCTTCAAGGACGTCTTCGGCAAGCCCGACAACTGGGACCAGATGACCGAGTACGCCAAGAAGATCTGGGCCCTGCAGCGCCTGGTGAAAGAGCTGGGCGTGCACCCCGACGCCATCAAGGAAGAATCCCCCGCCGAGTACGAGGCCCGCACCAGCCGCAAGGCGCCCCCGCCCCGGCCCAACAACTTCCTGGGCCTACCCATGGACGACGACCAGTACGTGAAGTGGCTGAAGAACGCCCACGGGCTGGATTACGACCCCGCGGACCCGGTTTACGCCTACCAGATGAAGATGTCGCTGACCGTGCGCGGGGTGTGCCGCACGGGCATCATGCTGCAGGACGCCGCGGTGTTCTTTCACCTCAAGATTGCCCAGATCATCAAGGGCAAGCACGAGCGCACCGAAGTCCAGCGCGTCAAGGTGGACGGCAAACTGGTGGACCGCGAGGTGGTGCGCCAGCCTTCTGCCACCAACTTCCTCATCGAGGTCCAGGGCGACAATGACGAGGCCCGCACAGCCGCCGTGAAGGGCGTGATCGAGCATGTCAACACGCGCATTGACGAGCTGCGGGCTGTGCGCAGCGAGGACATTCTGCAGCGGCACAAGGAGATCGAGTTCTTCGAGAAGTTCGGGCTGGTGATCAGCCTGATTGCCGCCATCGCGGGCGCCATCGGCATCCTGAACACGATGTCGGTGACGGTGTACGAGCGCACACGGGAGATCGGCCTGCTGCTGGCAGTGGGCTGGAGCCGGTTGCGGGTGCTTTCCAACGTGATGCAGGAAGGGCTGCTGCTGTCGCTGCTGGGAGGCTCGTTCGGGGTGCTGTTCGGCTACCTGGAGGTGCAGGCGGCGCGGACCTGGTTTGCCATTGACGGCCTGAGCGGCGAGCTGAACCTGGAACGCTCGGCCCACGCGCTGGGGCTGGCCCTGGGCATCGGCTCTTTAGCCACACTGTACCCGGCCCTGCGGGCGTCGTTAATGACGCCCATCGAGGCCCTGCGCCACGAGTAGGCGCGCTGCGCGCGTCGCCTGGGGAGCACAGTATGCACCCCGCCAGGAGGCCGACCCACCCATCCCACCGTGGGAGTTCCGGCGAGAAACAGGCAGATCCCAACGGCGTGCCGGACCTGGGCGGTCTGGTCGGGATTGGCGCAACTTGTGATCAGAAGAGCTTGTTCTTGGGCTCGTCGCCCTCGCCCTCTTCCACGTCAAAGGGCTGGGTCTGCGGCTCGCCGTCGCGTTCCGAAAGCAACTGCACCTTGGCTTCGGCCTTCTTCAATATCTCGTAGCAGCGGCGCAGGGCGCCCACGCCTTCTTCGTAGCGCTTCAGCGCCTCTTCCAGGGGCAGCTCGCCGCCCTCCAGAAGCCGCAGGGCGTCTTCCACCTGGGCCACCAGCACGTCAAAGCGCTCTTCTTCTTTCTTGCGGGCCATGGCGTTTCCTGCCTTGCCTCATGCCTCGCGACGGGCGTAGTCACACGCCGCGGCGCGCAGGGCGCCCGCAAGATACGTTGAACCGGTGACCAGCACGAGGCCTTGGGGCCCGGCCAGGTCAATGGCCTCCTCCAGCGCTGCCTCGGGGTGCTCCTCAGCCGCACCGCGCTTGCCGCCGAACTTCTGGTACAGGCTCAGCAACGCGGTCGGGTCGCTCTCGCGGGGGCTGTAGTAGCGCGTAAACACGGCGGCGTCGGCGCCGGCTGCCAGGTGCTTCAGGCAGGCTTCCAGGTCTTTGTCCGCGGCAATGCCGGTGACCAGCACCACCGGCCCGCGGGCAATGTTGCGCGCCGTGGCCACGGCTGCCTTCAGGCTCAGCTCGTTGTGGGAGCTGTCAATCACCACGATGGGTTCGCCCTCAAAGACCTCAAACTTCCCGGGCAGCTCGGTGCGGGCCAGGGCGTCCAGGGCGCGCTCGCGCTGCAGGGTGCCCTCGGGCAGCAGGTCGGAGTCTGTTGCCAGCACCTCCAGCGCGCACAGGGCATGGGCCGCATTGTCGGCCATGTAGCGGCCCGGGTGCGGCAGCCGCACCTTCTCGTAGCGCTGGCCCTTCACGTCCGCCGTGAACTCCAGGCTGCAGCCGCTGCGCTGGATGCCGCGAATCGAGTAATCGCGGCCGTACATCAACAGGGGGGCCTCCATGTCGCGCGCGGTGCGGTTGATGACCCGCTGCGCCTCCGGGTCCTGCGCCCCGCAAACCACGGGCACGCCGGGCTTGATGATGCCCGCTTTTTCGGCGGCAATCTCTGCCACGGTGTTGCCCAGTTGCTGCATGTGGTCCAGGCCGATCTCGGTAATCACGCACACCGCCGGGCTGACCACGTTGGTGGCGTCCAGCCGTCCGCCCAGGCCCACCTCCAGCACCGCGGCCTGCACGCCCGCCTGCCGGAAGGCCACCAGGGCACACAGGGTCAGCAGTTCAAAGAAGGTGATGTCCGGGGCTTTGCCCGGCCGGCTTTCCACGGCAGCCACCACCGGTTGAAAGGCCTGCACAAAGGCGGTCTCGCTGATCTCCTGCCCGTTAATGGCGATGCGCTGGGTCAGGCGCTCCAGGTGCGGGCTGGTGTACAGCCCCGTGCGCAGCCCCTGGCTTTGCAGCATGGAGGCCAGAAACGCCGAGGTGCTGCCCTTGCCCTTGGTGCCCGCCACGTGCGCGCAGGTGTAGGATAGGTCCGGCCGCGCCAGCGCGTTCAGGACCTCCGTGACACGCTCGAGGTCGAAAGTTTTCCGGGTTCGGCCGCCGATCTGTTTCTCGTAGTCGGTGTGGCGCGCCAGGAACGCGTTGATATCGGCTAGGTTTCGGATGGCGGTCGTCATGGTGGCGGGGCGCGGGCCCGGCTGGCATTGCTGGCGGAATGCTAGCGCAACCGGCAGACAGCGCCAGCCTGAGAGTGATTACGGAGCAGCAATGAACAAGCCGCTGATTGGCATCTGCACGGACCACGTGGTGCACTTTCCGCACCCCAGCCTGGACCGCAGCTACTTGAAGCTGTACCCGTCGTATGTCCACGCGGTGCTGAAGGCCGGCGGCACGCCCCTGGTGATCCCCATCGTGGACAACGTCGAAGACATCCGCCCGTTACTGTCGCTGGTGCGCGGCGTGGTGATGATCGGCTCGGACGACTACCCCAGCGAATGGTACGGCAAGCCGACCCTGCCCACCGACAAACCCTGCACTCCCCAGCGCGCGGCCTTTGACCGGCCCTTTGCGCGTCTGCTGTACGAAGAGACGCGCCTGCCCGTGCTGGCGGTGTGCGGCGGCATGCAACTGGCGGGCATCCACAGCGGCGGGGCCTTGATCCAGGACCTGCCCAACAAGGGTGTTGAGCACCGCGCCGCCACGGACGGCACCCGCACTCACGGTGTAGAAGTTGCGCCCGGCAGTTTGCTGGCCCGCGTTACCGGCGCCACCGCGTTGACCGTGAACACCCTGCACCACCAGGCCGTCGAGCGTACCGGCCCGCGCCTGAAGGCGACCGCCTGGGCGCCGGATGGAGTGATTGAAGCCGTCGAGTGGACGGACCACCCATTCCGCATTGGCCTGCAGTGGCACCCCGAGCGCATGCCCGAGGACGCCGCCATGCAGAAGCTGTGGCGCGCCTTTGTAGACGCCGCCCGCGGTTAGAACATGCTAACGGTTCGCATGCAGGGTGCCGCCGGCGGCGGGCTGCATGCCTGCTACACCAGCCCCCACCAGTTGCCGCCCTTCAGCTCGGCCTCAAAGCGGCGCCGCTCGGCTTCGTTCTCGATGGCCGCGCCGGCCTCCGCCGCGCGCGCGTGGTAGTGCCGCAGGGCCTGGCTGTCGCCCTCGGTTGCCGCCGCCCGCGCCATGGCCTCGTAGGCCAGGGCGGTATCCAGCGGGCGCATCTGGCTGCGGTTGCGCTCGGTCAGCTCCAGGCACAGCTTGGCGTGGCGTTCGGACTCGCGGCCGTTGCCCAGCACGCTGTAGGCGCGGCTGATCAGCCACTCGGCCCTGGCCTGGGCGGGCTCGTTGCCGCCCTGCTGGGCCAGGAAGGCCTGGGCAAAGGCCGCGTAGAGCAGGCCTTCTTCCTCGGCTTGGGTGCGGTTCGGCTTCTCCAGCAGTTCCTGCGCATAATCCGCCACGCGCGAGATCATGTCGGTCATGGTGGGCGTGCTCTTTCGCGGCATGGCAGACTCCTTCGCCTATCTGCGGCGGGTGCTGCGCGCCCCCCGCTGGACATGTGCCATGATAGCTCCAGCCACGTCCGCGCCCGAGGCACCCTCGATGCCTTCCAGGCCCGGTGACGAGTTGACTTCCAGCACCAGCGGCCCGCGGCGGCTGCGCACCAGGTCCACACCAGCCACGCCCGCGCCCACGGCCCGGGCGGCAGACAGGGCAGCCCGCTTCTCGGCCGCCGACAGGGCAATGCCGGTGGCCTTGCCGCCGCGGTGCAGGTTGGCGCGGAAGTCGCCCCGCGGGGCTGAACGCTGCATGGCAGCCACGATGCGACCGCCCACCACCAGCACGCGCAGGTCTTTACCGCCGGCCTCCGCCACAAACTCCTGCAGCAAGAATGGCGCGCCCACCTCCTGGAACGAGCCGATCAGCGCCTCCGCGGCGGTAACCGTGGGGGCCAGCACCACGCCGGCGCCGTGGGTGCCCTGCAACAACTTCAACACCAGCGGTGCCCCGCCCACGCGGCCGGCCAGAAGGTCGCGGTCTGCGGTGGGGTGAGCATAGGCTGTGCGCGGCACGGCAACACCATGACCTGCCAGCAGTTGCAGGGTGGCCAGTTTGTCGGAGGCGCGGCTGATGGACTCAGAGCTGTTGGCGCACCACACGCCCTGGGCCTCAAACTGGCGCACCACGGCAGCGCCATGGGCCGCATCTGCCGACGAGGCCACCCGGGGCAGCACGGCATCCATGCCGGTGATGGGTGCCCCGGCGTACAGCACCAGGGGGCGCCGCGAGACAACATCCAGCGTGCCACGCACGTAGTCCACCACCACCGCGTGGTGGCCCAGGTCCTGGGCAGCCTCCACCAGCCGCCGCGTCGAGTACAGCGCCGGGCTGCGCGAGAGAATGCAGATGCGCATGGCTGTGTTATAGAGCGGCGCCGCAGTCTCGGGGAGGCCCGCCGATTGCCCTGTGCGATTCCGGATGCGGAATGGCCGCCTGTCGGCACTTCCCGGAAGTGGCATGGGTCGCGCCGCCGGCGGGATTAATGGCTTGGTTTGCCGTGCCGTTGCGTTCTACAGTGGCCAGACACTTGTTCGCCCGGGCAGGGCCCTGCAGGAGAGCCGGATTCATGAAGGAGCAACTCATTCCGCTGGCCGCCAAGGCCGGCGCCGACTACTGCGAGATTCGTCTTGAGGATTCATGGCAGACCAGCCTGGCCTACCAGGGCCCGGACCTGGAGAACGTGCAGGAGTCGCACATCTATGGCGGTAACGTGCGCGCCCTGGTGAACGGCTGCTGGGGGTTCGTGACCTTTAACAACTTGGACCAGATTGAGGCCCGTGTGCGCGAGGCCGTGGCCAACGCCCGCGCCGCCAGCAAACTGGCCAGCGACCGCAGCATCCTGGCCCAGGTCAAGCCCACCCAGTCCGAGGTGAAGCTGGACCTGAAGCTGGACCCGCGCAAAGTGCCCCTGAAAGAGAAGATTGACCTCTTTGGTGCCTACAACCAGCGCATGCTGGCCGCCAAGGGCGTGACCAGCACCAACCTGCGCTACTTCGACAAGTTCTCGCGCACGCGCTTTGCCAGCAGTGAGGGCGCCTGGCTGGACCGCGAAGAAATGGACATGGGCATGGGCGGCTCGGCCATTGCCCGGCAGGGAGAGGTCACCGGGCGCGCCTCGGCCAGCGAGGGCAGCCGCACGGATTTCTCGGTGTTTCGCAACCTCAACGCGCGCTTTGACGACGCGGCCCGCACCGCCGTCGAGTCCATGAATGCCCCGGTGGTCAAGGGCGGTGCCTACACGGTGATCTGCGACCCGCACCTCGCCGGCGTGTTTGTGCACGAGGCCTTCGGCCATTTGTCGGAGGGCGACAACGTGGCCGACGACGCCCGCATGCAGGAGGTGCTGAAGCTGGGACGGCGCTTCGGCGAGAACTACCTGAACATCTGGGACACCGGCCAGGACAAGGGCCTGCGCGGCTACCTGGCCTTTGATGACGAGGGTGTGCCCACCGAGAAGACCATGCTGATCGAGAACGGCGTGCTGGTGGGCCGCCTGCACAGCAGAGAAACCGCCGGGCGCATGAAAGAGCGTCCCACGGGCAATGCTCGGGCCATCAGCTATCGCTTCCCGCCCATCCCGCGCATGCGCAACACCTGCATCGGCAACGGCCCCCACGGGAAGCTGGAGGACCTGCTGCGCGACGTGAAGCTGGGCGTGTACGCGCTGGATGCCTACGGCGGCCAGACCAACGGCGAGTTGTTCACGTTTACGGCCGGCCAGGCCTTCATGATCCGCGACGGCAAGTTGGCCGAGCGTGTGCGCGACGTGACGCTGTCGGGCAACGTGTTTGACACCCTGCGCAACATCACGGGCATAGCGGGCGATTATCATGTGCAGGACGGCGCCGGCGGCTGTGGCAAGGGCGGGCAGATGCCCCTTCCGGTCAGCCACGGCAGCCCCCACATCCGCATCAAAGACGTGGTGATCGGCGGGCAATAGCCCCAACCGGCAGCAGGCCCAACAGGAACCAACAGAAAGAACCAGCCATGGTCGGCGATTTCACACGGCAGCTTTCCAAGCGCGCGGACGCTTTCGAGACGTTCAGTGCCACGGGCGAGTCGTTGCGCGTTCAGTTCGAGAATGACCGGCTTACCGAGATCCGGCAGGGCGAAAGCTCCGGCGTGGGCATCCGCGCCGTCAAGCAGGGCAAGATCGGCTTCTCGTACAGCAGCAAGGCCGACGAGATTGACGACACCGCCGAAGCCGCACTGCGCATGGCGCCGTTTGGCAAGCCCTATGCCTTCCAGTTCGCCGGCGAGGCCCGCAGCCCGCACACCCGCGTCTTTGACGAACGCTGCAGCAAGCTGGACGTCGAGAAGATGGTGCGCCTGGGCACCCGGGTGCGCGAAGTGATCAAGTCCGTGGCGCCGGAGGCCATGGCTGAGTGCACGGTGGGCGGCGGGGTGTCCAGCTCGCGCATTGTCACCAGCAACGGCCAGGAATGCCACGAGCGTGAGTCCGAGTACGGGTACATGGTGGCGGCCAAGTTCGCCGAGGAAGGCAACTTCCTCTCCACCTACCGCTACCGGGGCGGCAACCAGTACATCGGCGATGATGAGGTGCTGGCGGCAGCGCGCGAAGCCGCCGAGGAGTTCCGGCTGGCGCGCACCGTTGCGCCCTTTGCCGCGGGCACCTGCCGGGTGCTGTTTGCGCCCACGGCCCTGTCCGACATCCTGATGCCCATCGGCGCGTCGGTGAACGGCATCAACATCGCCCGCAAGACCAGCCGCTTTGTCGAGGCCATGGGCCAGAAGCTGTTCGACGAGCGCCTTACGCTGCTGGATGACCCCTGGCACGAGCAGGGGCCGGCCGGCGGCCTCTACGACGGCGAAGGCGTGGTCACACGCCAGCGCGCCATCATTGAAAAGGGCGTGCTCAAGGGCTTCCTGCACACGCTGTCCACGGCCCAGATGTGCGGCCACCAGCCCACGGGAAACGCCGCCCGCGCGGTCTCTTCGCAGCCGATGCCCGGGGCGCACAACACCGTCATGGCAGCCGGCAACGACGCGCTGGCGGACCTTTACAAGCAGGCCGAGGGCGGGCTTTGCATCTCGCAACTGCTGGGCACCTTCACCAGCAACTTCCTGGCGGGGCAGGTCAGCGGCAACATCTCGCTGGGCTATCTGGTGAAAGAAGGCCGCCGGGTGGGCCGGGTCAAGAACTGCGCCCTGAACGTGAACTCTTTTGATCTCCTCAAGTCCCGAATCGTGGGCATCAGCCGCGAACGCGAGTGGGTGGGCAGCGAGTACCTGCCCTGGCTGCTGGTTGAGGGCGTGACCATCAGCGCCCGGTAGTGGCTGCCTGCGGCGGGCAGGGCACTCGAACGCGACATGCCCGCACGGCCCGCGCATTACCGTTGCCGTTCGTGATGCGGCCGTCCCGGCCGCGGAAGCCGTTTCGAACTGCATGCTCCCGCAGGGACGCAGAGAACTGCAACTGTGGTATTCCACGGTTAATCCGGGGGCACACATGGATGAGTGCCCGGCTCTGCCAGCCGCCATCTGCGCTCATCCGTATCCGCTTGTGGCCTCGCGGTGTCCTTTGCCTTGGCGTCGAGCCGCCCGGGCACTTCAAGTCCAAACGCAGTTGCCCGTGGCTGTTCTCAGCGGCCTCCGGAACTCCGTGTTCCAACACAGTTGCCTTGCTGGACCGCGCACTCCCGCCGCCGGCGGAAGTGGCATGCCTGTTCTCGCGTTCTGCGGGTTGGCGTGGCTGGCCGGCATACGCTATTGTGCGAAACCTCGTGAAACGGGTGCACTATGGGTGAGACTGCCATCAAGGAGTTCAAGGACGCCATTGCCGAGGCCGAGGCCAGGGCCAAGGAGTCCGTCCAGAAGCGCGAGTTCGCCAAGGCCGCGGAGCACTTCGACCTTGCGGCGGGCATGTTCCGCAAGCTGTCGGCCCACGTGAAGGGCAAAGAAGCCCGGCAGAAGATCCAGCACGCCGTCGAGAAACTGCAGGGTGCCGCCCAGCAGTGCCTGGCAGCGGCGCGCAAACAGGCGTCCAAGCCCAAGGAAAACGGCAGCTCCAGCCGCACCGGGAAACTCAAGAAGCGCGAGAAGCCCGTGCCGCAGCCTGATACGCCGCCCCCGGTCGAGGACGAGCTGGCCCCGGCTGAAGTAGCAGCACCCGAGCCCGAACCTGCACCGGTTGGCAAGCCCGCCCCCCTGCGCCCGAAGCTGGGCAAGAAGGGCCGCCTGGGCCTGCCCGGCAAGGGCAGCCGCGGTTTGCCGGTCAAACCGGTAGCACCCAAGACGGCGGTGCCCGCCAAGCTGACCGCGCCGCCACCCAAGCTGGTGGTCAAGGCGCCGCCCGCCGTGCAGGACGAAGCGAACCTGGGCGATGCGGGCTTCTCGGCATCCGAGAAGACCGCGCCCGACACCAGCGACATCACCTTGCACGAGGTGGAAGAAGTTCCCGCGGACATCCCGGACATCCCCGACGCGACGGACACCGCCCCGCCGCCAGCGCCGGAACCAGTTGCCGCCGTTTCGCCGGACGCCATCACCGAGCCGCTGCTGGATGCTGCCGCGCCGGCCGAGGCGCCGGTCCAGTTGCGGGCGGCGGACTCTCTGCGCAGCAAGGCCGTGTCGGGCGTGCCGGACCGCCGCCCGCCCGCCCGCCCCGGCAGCGTGGTGATCTCGCTGGATGCGGGCGACTTCCCCACGGAATCCGCCGATCCGTCGCGCTTCACGATCCAGCTCAGCCCGCAGTTCCTTGAGCACCTGTGCGGGGCTCTGGTGGCCGGCGACCTGGCGCAGATCGCCAACAAGTTCAGCAAGCTGGCCGACAACCTGATGCGCAAGGCCCTGGCCGGCGACCGCCGCGACGAGCTGGAATTGCGGTTCACCGCCCAGGTCTGCCGCGAGGTGGCGGATCGCCTGCTCAGCCGCCCGCTTGGCTCGCCCGTGGCGGAGCTGGAAGTTGCGCGCTCGGCCTATCGCACCGGCGACTACCGGTCGGCTGCCACCCTGTACAAGCAGGCGGCCATGCGCCTGCTGGACGGCGAGCCCGCCCAGAGCGAGCAGGAGATCTCCCTGCACGAGCGCCAGGCCAGCGAGTACCTCAGCTTCTCCAGCCGTCTGCGTTCTGTCTCAGGCAGCGGCGACAGCCAGGGGTAGCAGGACCAGCCTGCAACCCGCGGCGCCGGCACAAAACACGACACCGCTGCCGGCGGAAGCCTGCATGCGAACCACGGGGATGCTCCAGGATCAGTCGCTCGAAGCGCGCAGGGCCGCGCGGGCCCGGCTCAGGGCTGCCAGTTCGTCCTCAGCCAGCAGACCGCGCACCAGAACCAGGTCGGCCATGGACAGATCTTCGTCGTAGACCGGGAACGCCGCCTCATAGGTCTGCGCCGCTTCGCGCTCGCGCCCCAGGCGCAATAGGGCGGCGGTGGCCTGAAGGGCCGCCGGCTTGACGAAGCGCCCGCGGCTGTAGGAGGCGCGATAGGCCTGGGCGGCCGAGACAACGCGCTCGAGGTCGTGCCGGTACAGGGCCTCGCGGATGGCGCAGTAGGACCTCACTTCGGCGTCGCCGGCACCCGCCGCCACACGCGAGCGGCCCAGTTCGCCGCTGGGGCCCGTGCCCGTGCGCACGATGGTGTAGCGGCACTCCTCGCGCAAGCGCAGGGGAACCGAGACCTCGGAAAGCGTCTTGCGCATCACATCGGTGCGGGCCGGGCGGTTCTCGGCGGCGCTGTCGGTGAGTTCACGGTCCAGGGCAGCAAGCGCGCTGTCCAGGTCGTCCAGGAAGCGGCGGTACTCGCGGCGCCGGTCCGCCGGCAGCGACGTGACCTCGCCCGACAGCCAGCGGTTGCGGCGCAACAGGTCCGAAAGCTCCAGCTCCATGCGGATCAGCTCGCGCTGGGTGTCGGGGTTCTCCACGGGCACATAGGCCACCTGCTGCGAGAGGCGCCGGTAGCGCTCGTACTGGTCACCCAGGGCGGGCAACAGGTCTTCTTCGCCGGCTTCCACGACGCCCAGTTCCACTGCGGCCACGGCTGGCGCAGCAGGCCCCTCGGTAACTCGCTCAAACAGGCCGGGCACGCCGACCACAGCCAGCACCAGGGCCGCCGCCACGGCACCGGCACCCACCTGGGCAATGTGTTGCCACAGGGGTGTGCGGGCCGACGTGATGCGCTTGCGGGCGCGCTCAATGAGTTCGCCGTCGCGGATGCGCCCCATCACGCGTTCAGCAAAGCCCTCGGAGGGCTGTTTGGTCGGCAGGCCGCGCAGCAGGGCCATGGTGGCGCGCACGCGCTCGACCTGGCGGCGAAGGTTCTCGTCGCGCTCCAGGCGGCGGCGGAAGGCGCGCTCGTCGTCTGCGCCCAGGCGACCCTCAATGAAGTCGTGGGCCTCCTGCGGCAACGGTTGGTAGTCCGCTGGTTCCATCGCTGGCGATTCCGGTCGGGCCCGCGGGTAAGGGGTCGGGCCACAAGACTGTTACGCGCAACCGGCTGCAACGTGGAAAGCTTTTTCAGGCTGAGCGAGAGACTACTTGGACAAACTCCGGGGAGCGTCCAAGTCCACCCGGCGTGCCAGCCGGTTCGTGAAGAACTCGCGGGCGCGGGACAGCCGCGCTGAGACAGTCTTCACGCTGCAGCCCAGCACTTCGGCTGCCTCGTCGTGGGTAAGCTGCTGGATGTCCACCAGTTCCAGCACGTCGCGGAACTTGGGACTCATGGCGTCCAGGGTCTGGTCAATCATCACGCGCAGCTCGGAGTTCACAGTCTCGGCGGCGGGGCCGCGCGTCGCGTGCTCAAACTGCAGCGGCTCACCGTCTTCGTCATCGTCCACCTTGCCGCCCTGCAACACCGTGAAGGTGACCGGCTTCTTCTTGCGAACGTAGTCCGTCACCAGGTTGCGGGCCACGCGATACAACCACGCCGACGCCGTCTGGTCGCGGATTCCCTCCAGCTCACGGAACAGCCGGACAAAAGTCTCCTGCGCGATGTCCTCTGCCGTCTGTTCGTCCTTCACCAGCCGCACCACATAGGTGAAGATGGGACCGCGGAACTTGTCGAGATAGCGCTCGAAGCGGTCCATGCGGGGCGAAGCCTCGGTGGCTGCCGCGGGATTCGCGGCAGGTTGAGCTTGCGACTTGCGGGCAAGACCCATGACTCACCTCGGCTTGGAATGAACTATGGCCCAAGCACACTGTACGTTACCCACTCCAGCCGCGCGCAGCCAAAAATCCGGCAGTGGCGAGCTATGTGACCTTATTCACGCCAACCACTATGGGTTGTTGGCGGGCGGGATATCCCCGGTGCGGGACGACTCAAGGACCACCTGATTGGTGCCGCCCGGCCGCGGCGGCTTACCCATGATCAAGTCAAACGAGTGCGTGCCGGCAAGCGGGAACTCCTTGGCGTTGGCCGCGGTCTCCCACACGCACAGCTCTTTGCTGCCGCCCTTGTAGTCCCACATTGTCACCTTGAAGGTGTCGCCCGTGCGCCACTGCACCTCAAAGGGCCGGTCCGCCCAAGTGGCTGTGATCGTGTCCTTGCCCACGGTGGCCAGACGGTCGCCGTACTGGTTGCTCGTCCACTCGGAGATCTCTTTACCGTCGCGGAACTGCTTGACGCTGACCTGCAGGTCCACGGTCTCGCCCTCGTTGAACTCGGCAGGGCTTACGGCAGCGGTCTTGATCACCACCTTGTAAACGCCGGACTGGTCCACTCCCGCGGCGCCCTTCTTGAAGAATCCGCTCACCAGGGGGCCGACCACCGGCAGGTCGGGCTTCAGGTAGCCCGCCACGCCCACGCCAACAACGGCGAGTAGTCCGACCAGCAACAGGCTGCCGGCCTTGCTGCCCTTCTTGCCCTTGTTCGGGTCTCCCATGGCGGTCTCCGTAGATCAGGAAGCACACAGGATACTTGCTGCTCACGGGCCTGTCAGGGAATTGTCCCGACCCCCGCAAACAAAATAACGACAAAGGCATGGCCGAGATGTGACCCACCTGCGGGCCATTTTCCTGAGCCTCGGCAGGCCGCTTTCGTTTGCAACCACTGAATAACACCTTTCCCGGGGTGCAAACATGCCTGACCTGCTGGTTGATCTCGAGACCGAGAAGGCCGACGCGCCGTTGTATCACCGCATTGCGGACTCTATCCGCACGGACATTCTGGCTGGCCGCCTGCGACGCGGCGAAAGGGTGCCCTCGACACGCACCCTGGCAACAGAACTTCACGTGAACCGCAACACGGTGGCCCAAGCCTACGAGCAGCTCATCTCGGAGGGCTTCCTGGACGGCCGTCACGGCAGCGGCACTTACGTGGCCCGCGAGTTGCCACACGCCCAGTTCAGCGGGCTGGCGCCGAAACCGGCCCTGAAGGCCCTGCGCCGCGTGGCCTTTGCCAACTCGCCCACGCCCCCCGAGCACTACCGCCGCATGATGAACCCGGACGGCCCCCAGCCCGCCCCCGGCATTGATCTGGAACTGCGCCTGGGCGCCCCCGACCTTTCTGCCTTTCCCCTGCGCCAGTGGCGCCGCACCGTCAGCAACCAGTTGCTGGTGGCACGCCGCGACCGCATGTTCAACGGCTGCAGCTACGGCCTCCCTGAGCTGCGCAAGGCCATCGCCGGCTACTTGGTGCGCGCCCGGGGCATTGACTGCACTTACCGCAACGTGCTGATCACCTCGGGCAGCCAGCAGGGCCTGTGGCTGGCCTCCAGCCTGCTGGTGGCGCCCGGCGAGCGCGTGATGATGGAAGACCCCGGTTACCTGGGGGCACGCGCTGTGTTCCAGTCCCTGCATGCGCAGGTGCAGCCGGTGGCGGTGGATAGTGAGGGCATTGACAGCGGCGCCGTGGCCCAGCTTGCCGCCCAGGAGCCCGCGCCCAAGCTGCTGTACCTGACCCCCAGCCACCAGTACCCCACGGGCGGCACCCTGTCGGCAGCCCGGCGCATGGAACTGCTGGAGCTTTCGGCCCGCCACGGCTTCATGATCGTCGAGGACGACTACGACAGCGAGTTCCGCTACGAGGGCCGCCCCGTTCGCGCCCTGGCCGGCATTGATACCGCCGGGGTGGTCTGCTACCTGGGCACTTTCAGCAAGGTGATGTACCCGAGCCTGCGCGTGGGCTATGTGGTCGCGCCCGAGTGGCTGGTGGATGCCATGGTGGGCCTGCGCTGGCACATGGACTTCCAGCCGCCCACGCTGGAGAGCGCAGCATTGGCCGAGTTCATCGAGGAGGGGCACTTCGAGCGCCACCTGCGCCGCATGCGCGCCCTGTATGCCGAGAAGCGCGAAGCGTTTGTGAATGAGATGGAGCGACAGTTGCCGGGTACGGTGGTGCGGCCGCTGCCGGCGGGCGGGATGAAGCTGGCGCTGCAGGTGCCGCGCGGCCTGACACGCCAGGACGCGATCCGGCGCGCCCAGGCTGTGGGCGTGAAGGTGTACGACCCCAGCCACAGCTACAGCGACCCGTCGCGCTGCCCGCAACAGGTACTGGCGGGCTTTACATCGCTGTCGGCGGCGCAGATGCAGGAAGCCGCCCGTCGCCTGGCCCAGGGCTGGAAGGGATAGCCGGGGCCGCAGTGCATGCAGTTACCGTTGCGCCGGCCCTGGGTACCGCGCCCAGTCCGACGAAGACAGACGCGCTTTGAATCACTGGCCGGGCCAGGGGCGCAAGCCTACCCGCAGGCTCAGGCCCAGCTCGCGCCCGGCACGGTTCACCTCCACCGCCAGCACGCGCCCGGCTTCCAGCCTGTCCTCGCGCGACAACAGGTCGTGCATGCCGTAGATTTCGTCGGCGTCCAGGCGCAGCAGCACGTCGCCGGGTTGAATGCCCGCGGCTTCGGCGGGGCCGCCCGGCGAGAGCACGCCGAACACCGTGCGCAGGCGGCCGTGGCCCGCCGGGAAGATCTCGGTGGCCTGCTTGTACGACAGCGCCCCCAGCCACCCATGCCGGATCGTCTCGCCGGCCAGCAGGCGCTCAGCCAGGTCGCGCACGCGGGCCGCCGGGATGGCAAAGGCCACGCCTGAGTCGCCGGGCAGGTCGCGGGTGGTGGTGATAAGGGCGTTCAGGCCCAGCAGTCGGCCCTCGCTGTCGTAGACGCCGCCGCCGGAGTTGCCGGGGTTGGTGGGCGCGTCATGCTGCAGGGCGCCCAGGTAGAGGCGGCCGGTTTCGTCATTGAAGTAGCAGCGTCCCACGGCGCTGACCACTCCGTGGGCCACACTGGGTGCACCGCCGAAGCGCGACAGGCCGAAGGGGTTGCCCACGCTGTAGACCGCCTCGCCGGGCCGGGGCTCGTGTTGGGCCAGTACGGCGGGCGCCATGCGGTCGGGCAGAAAGGCCTCGGCCTGAAGCAACGCAAAGTCCGACACGGGATCAGACGCCAGCACGTGCGCCCGCACGGTGTAGCCGCCCGCCAGCAGCACCGTCACGCGCGTGGCGTCCTGCACCACATGATGCACCGTGGCGATGCGGCCGCTGCGATCCAGAATCACACCCGAGCCGAAGCTGTCATTGCCGCGGTCGCCCTCCACCACCAATGAAACCGTGCAGCTCAGGGCCAGTTCCAGGCCGGTGCGCGCCGGCGGCTGGGGCAGCGGCTCAATCCGGGCCGGGGTGGAGGCGCAGGCAGGCAGGACCAGCAACAGCACAGCCAGCAGGCGTTTCATGCGCGCACCTCAAGGTCCGAGGCCAGCTCGACCACCACCGAGTCCAGCACCAGAAGGCCCTGCTCTGTGCAGCGCACGTGGGTGGGCGTGAACTCAAGCAGGCCCAGCTCCACCAGCCGCCCGGCTGCCTGGCCGCACAGGGCCGTGAAGTCGGCCCCGGCAAAGGCACGGAAGCGGGCCAGCTCGACCCCCTGCACGAGGCGCAGTCCCATGAGCAGCAGGGCCTCGGCGCGCTCCTGGGGGCGCATGGCGCTTTGCCCGATTGCAGCCAGGCGGCCGGCTTCCAGGGCTTCGCACCAGGCGCGGAAATCCTTGGGGTTGGCGGTGATGGTGCCGTCCAGCATGCCGTGGGCGCCGGCGCCGATGCCGATCCAGTCGCCCAGGGTCCAGTAGACCAGGTTGTGCCGGCACTCCTGGCCGGGCACGGCGAAGTTGGAGACCTCGTAGCGGTGCAGCCCGGCCTGCCCGCAGATGCGCCCGGCGGCCTCAAACATGGCGCGCTCAAGGTCTTCAGGGCAGGGCTGCACCTGCCCCAGCTGCAGCTTGCGGGTAAGGGTGGTGTCGTCCTCAAAAGTGAGCGCGTAGAGGCTGACGTGCGAAGTGCCCAAAGCCAGCGCCTGGCGCAGGTCGGCTTCGAACTGCGGCAGCGTCTGGCCGGGCAAGGCGAACATCAGGTCCACGCTGAGGCGCGCAATGCCTGCCTCGCGGGCCATGGCAATGGCAGCCTCGGCTGTGCCGGCCTCATGGGCACGGTCCAGCTCGCGCAGGAAGTGGGGGTCAAAGCTCTGCACGCCCATGCTGGCGCGGTTCACGCCCATCTGTGCCAGTGCCTTTGCCTTTGCGGGTGTCAGGGTGGCCGGGTTGATCTCGCAGGTAAACTCGGGCCCCGCTGACAGGTCCAGGTGCCGGCCCAGCACCTGCCCCAGCTGCTGCAGCTGCCCTGCCGAGAGGCGCGTGGGCGTGCCCCCGCCGATAAACACCGTGGCGGGAGCAAGCCCCTGGGGCACCATCAGGGCCAGCTCGCGGTCCAGGGCCGCGATGTAGCGGTCAATGTCGGCGTCGCCGGCCACCCCGCTGTAGAAGTCGCAGTAGCCGCACTTCTTCACGCAGAAGGGAATGTGGATGTACAGGCTGGGTTGCACGCCGACAGCTTACAACGCACGCCCGCGTTCGTGTGCTTGCCGCCGGGTGGTGCCGGCCCTACATTCTGGCCATGGCAGAAGCGCCCGTGACTCCCCTGCAGCGTTTGCTAACCCACAAGATGGCCTTCTGGCTGGTGCTGCTGGCGTCGCTGGTGGCGGACTTGGCCAGCAAGGTGTGGGCCGACGTGCACATCCGGCCCACGGAGCCCGCCGTGACGCCCGTGGTGCCGGGCTTCCTGAGCTGGAAGTGGGCCGAGAACCAGGGGGCGGCGTTCAGCATCCTGCACGGCAACACCAACATGCTTTCCTTGATTGCCGGCGCCGTGCTGGTGGTGGTGCTGTGGTACGCCTTCAGCACGCCGCGCCATCGCAGGGTCTATCTTGGGGCGCTGGGGATGGTGGCCTCCGGCGCCATCGGCAACCTCTACGACCGCATCCGGCTGGGCTATGTGCGCGACTTTATCTTCTTTGACTTCGACCTGCCCCTGTGGGGCCCGCGCGAGCTGTTCGGCTTCGCCTTCGAGATTCCCCGGCGCTGGCCGGTCTTCAACGTGGCCGACATCGCCATCATGGTGGGGGTGGGATTGC
>JADLBZ010000172.1 GCA_020847415.1 Planctomycetota bacterium | reverse complement strand
CTTCGGCCACCACGACGCGCAAGTCGGCACCATCGCCGCCCAGCAGGCCCAGGCTCAGGCTGCGCGCGGCCAGCGCCTGCTTCAGCACCTGCGCCAGCAGGCCGCCTGTGCCCAGCACGGAAATCCCGCCCGCGCGCACGCCGCAAACGCGCCCGTCGCCCTCGCCGGGCCCCCGCGCAGAGGTCCACTCGGGAAACTCGGCGAGTTCCTCGTGCTCCACGACGGCAACCAGCGCCTGCTGGGTGGCCTGCTGTTCGCGCGTTTCGCGCGGGCTGACCCAGTCGCCCTGCTCGTTCTTGCTCCAGCCGGCGCCTTTCAGGGCGGGTTCGTGCAGGGGGCAGTAGCGCAAGGCCGCGTCGCAGGCTGCCACGGCGTGCTCTGTCAGGCCCTCGCGCCGGGCGGCATCGCCCAGGCTGGTCAGTTCTTTGGCGATGGCCAGGCAGGTGTCGTCGCGTTCCTTGCGATACTTGGCGCGCACGGCGGGCTTGATGCCCTCAGCGTCCTTGGCGGGCGGGGCGCGCTCGGCGTCCAGTTCCCACTGCGTGCCCTGGGCTGTTTTCTTCTCGCGAAACCCCAGCGAGCGCAGGGCCTTCTCGCAGGCGGGATCGTGCTCCAGGGCCTGCTCCAGGTGGCGGCGCGCCGCCACGTTCAGGCCGTCTTTCAGGCACGAAGCGCCAAGCTTGGCCAGCGTGGCGGCAACAGCCTCGTTCACGCGCCGGGCGCGATCAAGGAACTTCGCCTCGGCGTCGTCCTGGGCCAGGGCTGCCGCACCCATCACCGCCAGCATCGCCAGCGCAAGCACCAGGCGGCGCGCGATCACGATTTGCCTTTCGTGGGCCGCTTCATGGTGCGGCGCTTCTTCGGCGGCGGCGAAACCGGCGTGCTTTCCACGCGGCGGATCACCGTGTTCACGCTGTCCTGCGAGGTCTTGCGCGCCGACTTGCGTTGTCCCTGGCCCGAGCGCACGGGGAGCTCGGCCGCCCCCGCCACCCGGTTGCGACCGCGCTCCTTGGCCAGGTAAAGCGCCTCGTCGGCAGTGCTGACTATCTCGCGCGCCGTGCGAGCGTGGTGCGGAAACGTCGAGACGCCGAAGCTGGCAGTAATGGTCAGCCGCTCGCCCTGGGGGCCCGTCACCACGGCCTTGCGCTCCACGCCCGCGCGCAGCTTCTCGGCGGTTTCCAGGGCGCCTTCGTACTCCGTGTGGGGCAGCAGCACCGCAAACTCTTCGCCGCCGTAACGCGCCGGCACGTCCGTTACGCGCACCAGCGAGCCCAGCAGCAGCGCCGTCTGCCGCAGCACGCGGTCGCCGGTCTGGTGGCCGTAGGTGTCGTTGAACTTCTTGAAGAAATCAATGTCCATGAGCACCAGGCTCAGCGGCTGCCCGTAACGCTCGGCACGGTCCAGCTCGGCGCGCAGCACTTCCTGGAAATGACCGTGATTGAACAACCGCGTCAGGCTGTCGCGCTGGGCACGGTCCACCATGCTCTGGTACTGCATGCCGTTGTTGATGGCCAGGGCCGCCTGGCTGGCGAACATCTCCAGCATGGTCAGCTGCTCGGCGCCAAAGCTGCGCGGGCGGCTGCTGGAATCAGCCACGATCACACCAATAGCCTCGTGGTCGGCCAGCAGAGGGGCTGCCGCAAAGCACTTGAGTTCAAAGTGCTCTTTCAGGGCCTCGTGCACAGCCAGGTTCAGCGTCTTGTCGCCCATGATGTCGTGGGTGACGGTTTCGCCGGTGCGAATGGCGTGGACCAGCACGCTGCGCGGGTCGGTCAGGGGGATGCGCACAGCCTTCAGCTTCTGGGTCAGGTCACCCCAGCGCTTGGCCAGCACGGGCTGGGTGCTTTCCAGGGTTTGCTGCAGGGGCCCCTCGTGGGCGGTCAGGCCGCGCCAGATGCCCCATGCGTCGCGCAGGCCAATGCTGTCCACGCACACGCTGCCCTGCAGGAACTCGCGGTGCTGGTCCACCAGGAAGACCATGGCGCGGTCGTAGCTGCCGCCCTCAGCGCTGGTCAGCGCGCTGGCAATGATGAACAGGGCCCGCTCCAGGTCCATGGTCTTGCGCAGGGCGTTGGAAACGTGCTGCAGGGCCAGCAGGTCCTCGTTCTGCTCCTCGAGACGGCGGCGAAGCTGGGCGCGCTCGGTGACGTCCAGGCCGATGACCGAAACGCCGGCCATGCGGCCTTCGTTGTCGAGGATGGGGTCGGTGACGAAGTCGAAGAAGAACTCGGTGCCCGCGGCCTCGTCGGCGACGCGCACTTCCTTGACCTCGCCGGGCACGCCCAGGGCGATGGTGCGCTGGAAGACGTGGTCGCGGTTGACGTCGGCCATCACCGGCAGGACTTCGTCGCATGGACGGGCCAGCACCTCGGTGTACTTCTTGCCGAACAGCCGCTCGGCGGCGCGGTTGAAGCGCACCACACGCAGACCGGTGTCCAGCACGATGGCCACAATGCTGACCTGGTCGAAGATACGGCGCGGGTTGGGCCCGCCAATGTCCATGGTTCGCGTGGGCTTGCCAAGGCGCCGCTGCAGTGTGGTCTCGTCGTGGTCGTCAGGCTCGATTGTGGGCATCTCGCGCTGTGGATTCTCCCGGTGCTGCAGCCCTATCTCTTGTTCGCGGCGGCAAACTCCTTCTTGCCGTCCTCCAGCATCTTCGCGAACTCTTCAACCTCCATGACCGGCTTGTGCGCCGGCCACCCCAGCCGCGACAGCTCATTGCCATCGTGGTCAACCACAACATACAGGGGCACGGTCAGGTCGCCCTCTGCGAACTCCTGCAGAAGCACTGCGGGTCTGGGGTCAAATGGGTCATCGGTGTAGAGGCTGCACAGCACAAAGTCGTTCTTGAGGCTCTCGAAGATCTCGGGGCGAGGCATGATGAACCGTTCCACGGTTCGGCAGTTCTTTCACACAAACCCCGTGAAGTCCACGAACAGCGGCTTGTTCTGCTTCCTGGCCTCTTCCAGAGCCTTGTCCAGATCGTTCTTGATCCAGGGCAAGTCGTGGTGATTGTTCAGCTTCATGTTGATGGCTGGCGGGTCATTAGGCACCGGAAGCACGGCCTCCATGTAGGTGCCGTAGGAGCCTCCCGACAGGCCCGGGAGCAGGAACACTCCGAAGCCAAGGAATCCCATCGCAATCAAAGTGCGCACAACGCCAATTTGGCCAACCTCGTCGTGGTCGTGGGGTAGGCGGAACCAGCCCATCAGATAGGCACCGGCCAGTAAGCTGCAAACCACCCACACCGCCAGCACGACGAAACGGTTCGCGATCTCCGGGGCGATACTGTTGGTAAAAGCACTTTCCGCATTGCTGAAGTAGACGATGGCCAGTCCGATTTCCACAAAGCCGAACACCACCTTCATGGCGTTCATCCAGCCACCCGACTGCGGGAGCTTCTTCATCAGGCCGGGAAACAGGCCCATGATGAAAATCGGCAGGGCCATGCCCGTTGAGAACGCCAGCATGGCGGCAGTCGGCCCCCAGAAGTCGCCGGAAGCGGCTTGCGCCAAGAACGTGCCCGCAATGGGGCCGGTGCACGAAAAGCTGATCAGCGAAAACGCCGAGCCGCTGAAAAAGGCCTTGGCGTAACCATGGCCCTCTTTCTGGGCGGCCATCTGCCGCTTGCTGAAGAAGGCCGTAATGAAGGCCGGCACGCGCAGCTCAAACAGGCCCAGGAAGTTCAGAGCAAACACCAGGAACATGATGGCGAGAAAGCCATTGACCCAGTAGTTGGTGGCAATGCTCTGTGCGCCGGTGGCTCCCAGTGCGGCAGTCATGATCAGGCCGCCCGCGGTGTAGCTGGCCACAATGCATGAACAATAAATGAAGGCCGTAAGGCCGGGCGACTTGCCCTTGGCGGACTGGCTGACAAAGAAGCCGATGGTCAGGGGCAATACGGGCAGCACGCAGGGCGTCAGCAGGGCCACAATACCGCCCAAGAACGCAAACAAGAGCAGGCCAAAGAAGCTCGACTCCTCCTTTGCAGCAGCAGTCTCTTGCTTTGCGCTCTTCTTCAGGGTTGCCTTGCCCAGCGCCGGGGTGCCTTGCTCCGGCCGGGGGTCTTGGTTGCCAACTCCGCCGCCCATGCTCACAAACGCCGGCGGCGTGGCGCTGGCCTTGCCGTCTGCGCTTACCTCAATGACAGCCACCCAGCCGAAACCTCGCGACGGGTGTTCCGCCAACGTGGAGTTGAAGCCGATGCAGCCCTGCGCATCGCAATACTGGCCGGTGGTGTGGCCATAGACGCGGTAGCGGCCCAACTTGGCGCTGGAAGGCACCAGCAGGGCCAACTCCAGGGTGGTGTCCTTGGGCAGCTGCAACTGCACTTCGTCACCCGCCTTGGCCTCGTGGCCCTCCGGGTACACCCACTTGCCTTCTTGCGTAAAGCCTGCATCGCCAAGCAGTTCCGCCTTCAGGGGCGTGTTCTTGGAGGTGGTGTCCGGGTGGTAAAGGTGAAAGGACTCGGTAGCCATGGGGTTGCGCTTTTTCATCTTGAAGCGCAACTGCAACTTCACCGTGTCGCCGGGCTTGGCTGCGGGAACATCAAAACCGGCTTCAAACGAGAAGCCCTTCTTGGTGGCTTCTGTGGGGCCAGGCAGCAAGCCCGCGGGCCATTCCGGCTCAGCCGGGGCCGGGGCAGCCGCAACCGGCTGGGGCGTCGGGGCATCCGCCGGCGGCGACTGGGCCGCCAGCCACGAGCTGCACAACGCCGCAAACGCCGCAACAAGCAACACCGAACGTGCCGCCATACGCACCTCGTGACAACCGCACCCGCCCTATGCTACGCGTACCGGCGCCCGGATGCACCAATTTCCGGGGGACGCGTTGGCAGGGCATGCGGCTGTTTCTATGTTCGTCGTCCCTTTGAACAACGGCGCGGCGCAGCATATTCGCGTCATGGCAGGATAATGCGGTATCTGATCGCTCTTGTTGACGGACTCGCCGACACCCCGCTTCCCGCGCTGGGTGGCAAGACGCCGCTTGAGACAGCCACCGCACCCACGCTGGACAAGCTGGCCACATCGGGGCGGTTGGGGGCCATCCGCACCGTGCCGCGCGACCATGCGCCCGAGACGCTGGCAGCGCTGTTCACCCTGCTGGGCTACCCGCCGGGGCCGTACCTCACCGGTCGCGGCTATTACGAGGCCTTGGCCGCGGGGCTGATCCTGGGCGAAGGCGAGTGGTGCTTTCGTTTGCAGTTCGTCACCACTGCCGACGGCAAACTCGCCGATGCCCGCGCCGGGGGCCTCACGGACGCCGAAGGTGCGGAGCTGCTGCGCGCCCTGGAAGCCAACCTGCGCGTGCCCGGCCTGCGCCTGGTGCCGGGCAGCGGCCACAACCATCTGGCCCTGCTGGAAGGCACGGACTTCCGCGGCCTGAGCAGCGTCAACCCCTTCAATGTGGTGGACCTGCCCTTTGCCGAGCACCTGCCCGAGGGCCCGGGCGCCGAGCTGCTGCGCAAGATCATGACCGAGGCCGGCCCTGTGCTGGCCAAGCACGAGATCAACCGGGTCCGGCTGGACCTGAAGCAGAACCCCGCCAACGCCGTCTGGCTGTGGGGCGGCGGCACGGCCGTCGAGGTGCCTGGCTTCATGAAGACCTTCGGGCTGGATGCGGCCCTGGTCAGCTACTCCAGCCTGGTGCGGGGCGTGGGCGTGGCGGCAGGCATGAAGGTGATGCTGCCCGGCGAGTCACCCCTGGTGCCCGACCCCAGCGGGCGCCTGAAACGCGTGGAGGGTGACGAGCAGGCCCGCCGCGCCACCGAGACCGACGAGATCACCCGCGCCCTGGAAACAGTGCGCAAGGCGCTTGCCGCCCACTCCATGGTGGTGGTGCACTTCAGCTACCCCGACGACTACTCGCACGTGGGCGACGCCCAGGGCAAGGTGCGCGCCATCGAGCTGCTGGACCGGCACTTTTTCAAGCCGCTTCAGCCGGAGCTGGAGCAGGCGGGCGACGTGCGGCTGGTGGTGCTGAGCACGCTCATGTCACGGGTGGAGACCCGCCGCCACGAGGAAGGCCCCGTGCCCTTCCTGATGTGGGGCCCCGGCGTGGAAAGCCGCTGGCAGCTTACTCTCACGGAATCCAACGCCAACGAAACCGGCATCCGCATCGAGGACGGCACGCGCCTCGTGGACTACATCATTAACGGCCTGTAGCCCGCGCTTGCGGGCGAACCTAAAACAGGATTCATGGCCTCGTATCGCGTCCTGTTCTCAGCCGAGCAGATCCAGCAGCGGGTGACCGAGCTGGCTGCCCGTATCGCCGCCGACTACGCCGGCAAGCGCCTGCTGTGCCTGGTGGTGCTGCGCGGCGGGTTCTTTTTCGCGGCCGACCTGATCCGGCAGCTCAAGGGCGTCGAGGTCGAGATGGACTTCGTGAAGCTGCAGAGCTACGCGGGCCGCAAGTCCGGCGGGCGCGTGCGCTCGGGCGAGGCGCTGCCGAGAGTCTCGGGCTACGACGTGCTGGTGATTGAGGACCTGGTGGACACCGGCACCACCCTGGCCGGCCTGCACGAGGCCCTGAAGGCCCAGGGGCCTCGTTCGCTGCGCTATGCCATCGTGGTGGACAAGAAGGCGCGCCGCCAGGTGCCCTTTGAGTGCGAGTATGTGGCCTTTGACGTGGATGCCGACACCTTCCTGGTGGGTTACGGCATGGACGACGAGGGCAAGAACCGGACCCTGCCGTTTATTGGCGCCGCTCAGGGTTGAGCCCGCGGGCAGGCCGCTGCAAACAAGACAAGGGCGCGGCGGTAGCCGCGCCCTTGCCTTGTTTTAGGCCGATCTACAGGCCCAGCAGGTTCTTGCACTCCTCAATGGCCTTGCCCACATGCTGGTTGCTGACCTCCAGCAGCTTCTTCTCGGCGTCGTTCAGCTTCAGCTCCAGGATCTTCTCCACGCCGTTCTTGCCCAGCACGCAGGGCACCCCCTGCCAGCTGCCCTTCAGGCCGTACTCGCCCTCGAGCAGCACGCAGCACGGCAGCACACGGCGCTGGTCCTTGACCATGCTCTCGACCATGGCCACCACGCTGCTGCCCGGCGCGTAGTAGGCGCTGCCCGTCTTGAGCAGGTTGACGATCTCGGCGCCGCCGGTCTGGGTGCGCTTGTTGATGGCCTCAATGCGGTCCGCGGGCAGCAGGTCGGTAATGGGGATGCCGCTGACCGTGGTGTAGCGGGGCAGGGGCACCATGGTGTCGCCGTGGCCGCCCAGCACCATGGGGCTGATGTCCTTGATGCTGACGTTCAGTTCCATGGCCACAAAGCTGGCCATGCGGGCGCTGTCCAGCACGCCGGCCATGCCCATGACGCGGTTCTTGGGGAAACCAGAACGCTTGAAAGCCACGAAGGTCATCACGTCGAGGGGGTTGGTCACCACAATGACGATGGCGTTGGGCGCGTTCTTCTTGATGCTGTCCACCACGCCGTTCACGATGCCCGCGTTGGTCTTCAGCAGGTCGTCGCGGCTCATGCCCGGCTTGCGAGGAA
This sequence comes from Planctomycetota bacterium, assembly GCA_020847415.1. GTDB lineage: Bacteria > Planctomycetota > UBA8742 > UBA2392 > UBA2392 > JADLBZ01. The sequence continues at coordinate 7,616 of JADLBZ010000172.1, read as the reverse complement.
TGCCGCTGGTGATGACGACGATGTCGCTGTCCTTTACGTCCTCGGGGTTGTTGCTGCCTTCCACCTTGGCGTCAAAGCGCTCCACGGGGCTGCTTTCGAACATGTCCAGGGCCTTGCCCTTGGGCATGTCAGGCACAATGTCGATCAGCAGGACATCGCCGAGTTCCTTGTCGGCGCAGCGCTGCGCGACGGTGGAGCCCACGAAGCCAGCACCAAACACCGAGATCTTGGGACGCTTGAACGCCATAGCTAAACCCTCAAATTCATCAAATGAGTTCTGTCGGAAAGTGTCGAAAGTACCTTGCCCACCCGCAACCCCGCCTCGCAGGCCGCTTCGCGGGCAATGCCCGCACCGCAAGGCGGCCGAAACCTAGGCGGCAACGTGCCGACAGTCAAGACCTGCGGGCTTCAAATTCTGGCTGGGGCGCGTATAATTATCGACCCGCCACAAGGGAAGTACCTTTCTGCTCTGTTGGCACCTGATGAAGGGATCGCGATGCAACTTCCGCCCAGACTTCGACCCGTAGACGCTGCCACGATTCTCGAGCCCATGACTGCCGCGGCTTCCAAGCCCAAACGAAAGAAGACCAAGCCCGTCACCGCGACCGTGAAACCCGCCAAGACGGCGACCGCCGTCGTGGAGGATGCGCTGACCCTGATTGACGTGCGCATGCCGCAAGAGCTTTGCTCGGGCAGCATTCCCGGCGCCCGGCACATCCCGCTGGATTCCATCCTCGACACCGTGCCCAAGAACATCCCCGACCCCACGGCCCCGGTCGTGGTGTACTGCAAGAGCGGGATGCGCGGCGGCATGGCCCAGGGCGCTTTGCGCAAGCTGGGCTACACCAACGTGTCCAACATCGTGGGCGGGTTTGATGCCTGGGCCAAAGCCGGCCTTCCGGTCATCCAGTAAACCTGCCGAATGCTTCGCGACGGGCAGCCCTCAAGGGCTGCCCGTCTTGCTTTCAGGCCCCGCATCACCACACTGGCCCCATGCCCACCGTGCTGTTTCTGCCCGGCCTGGACGGCGAGGTCTTTTCCATGGCCAAGATCGCCGAGCACACCCCCGGCGTGCGGCTGGAGCACTTTGCCTACCCCGTGGGCAGCCGGCCCGACTGGGAGCTCTTGACACGGCAAGTGGCCGCGCGCATGCAGCGCCTGGGCACGCGCCTTCTGGCCGGCGAGTCCTTCGGCGGCGCGTTGGCCCAGAAGACGGCCCTTCTGCACCGCGACACCGTGGGCTCCCTGTTCCTGCTTTCGACCTTCACCCGCGAGCCGGAGGCCTTTGCCGCAGCCCTGGGCCGCGCCGCCGCCCGCCATCTGCCGGGCTTTCTCATGCGGCCCGTGGCACGCCTGCTGGCCGGCTGGAAGCTGGCAGGCACGCTGCAAGGTGATGACCGCCGCAAGTTCCTGGACCGTTTTGCCCGGCTGGACTTTGCGGACCTTGCGGCGCGCCTGGAACTGCTGCGTGGCTTTGACACGCGCGGGGCCCTGGCCGGGCTGAATCTGCCCCTTGCCGTGCTGTGCGGCGCGCGCGACCCGATCTCGGCCAACGAAGCGCAATTGCAGGCCTGGCGCGCCTTGCCCGACTGCCGCCTGCATGTGCTGCCGGGGCTTGGCCATCTCGCCGCAGCAGAGGCCCCTGCGCAGACGGGCGCCCTGCTGGCAGACTGGGCCCGCCAACACGGAGCATGAATGCGCAAGGCCCGCGCCATCGCCGCCATTGACGTAGGCGGCACCTTCACTGACGCCGTGCTGCTGCACGACGGGCGCCTTCACGCCTGCAAGATCCCCAGCACGCCGGACGACCCCGCCCGCGCCGTGGCACAAGCCCTGCAGCGCCTGGGCAGCGCCGAATTGCTGGTGCACGGCACCACCGTGGCCACCAACGCCCTGCTGGAACGCAAGTTGGCCCGCGTGGCCCTGCTGACTACGCGCGGATTCCGCGACGTGCCCGCCATCGGCCGCCAGAATCGCAGCCCCGCCGACCTGTACGCCCTGGTGCCCGCCGCCCGCGACCCCTTGCTGCCGCGCGAGCTGCGCCTGGAAGTCGCCGAACGCATGGGCCCCGACGGCACCGTTGAACAGACGCTTTCACACGCCGAAGTTGCCCGGGCCGTGGCCGCCGTGAAGAAGCTGCACGTGCAGGCCGTGGCCGTCTGCCTGCTGCACAGCTACGCCAACCCCGCCCATGAGAAGCTGCTGGGCAACGCCCTGCGCAAGACAGGCCTTGCTGTCACGCTGTCGTGCGAGCTGGCGCCGGAGTTCCGCGAGTACGAGCGCATGATGGTGACCGCCGCCAACGCGGCCCTTCTGCCCCGCCTGCGCGACTACATGGGCGGCCTGCAGCAGCGCGTGCAGCCGACGCGCGTGGTGATCATGCACTCCGCCGGCGGCTGGCTGCCCGCAGAGCTGGCCGCCGCCGAGCCCGTTCGACTGGCGCTTTCCGGGCCGGCCGGCGGCATCGCCGGCGTGCGCAACGCGCTGGACCAGGAGGGCATCGAAACCGGCGTGGCCTTTGACGTGGGCGGCACCAGCACCGACGTGGCGCTGGTGACCCGACAGCCGCGCCTGCGCGCCCTGACAGAGATTGCCGGTCTGCCCCTGCGAACGCCCTCGCTGGATATTCACACCATCGGCGCGGGGGGCGGCTCACTGGCCTGGCTGGACGCCGCCGGGGCGCTGCAGGTGGGCCCCCACAGCGCGGGCGCGCGCCCCGGCCCGGCCTGCTACGGCCACGGCGGCGAACAGCCGACCCTGACTGACGCGCTGGTCGTGCTGGGCCGCCTGCCCGTGTCGCTGAAGCTGGGGGGCACGCTGGCGCTGGACCACGCGCCGGCAGAAAGGGCCGTTGCCCGCGTGGCAGCGGGGCGGGAACCACCCCGGAGCACCGCCACGGCCATCGTGCGCGTGGCGCTGGCCGGCATCGAGCGGGCGCTGCGCAAGGTCTCTGTCGAGCGCGGCATCTCGCCCATAAACCTGCCCCTGGTGCCCTTTGGCGGCGCGGGCGGCCTGCTGGCCTGCGAGTTGGCCGAGCTGCTGGGCACCGGCACCGTGCTTGTGCCGCGTCACCCCGGCCTGCTGTGCGCCGTGGGCATGCTGCACACCCCGGCCAGCCGTGACCTCGCCAAGACCCTGCTGCTGCCGGAAGGCCCGGAGGCCCTGGGCCGCGCCACCCGCACAGCCAAAGAGCTGGAGGACCGCGCTGTTGCCGAGCTGCGCGCCTGCGGCCAGGCGGGGCCGTTCAAGACAATCGCCGGCGTGGACGTGCGCTACGCGGGCCAGAGCTTTGAGCTGAACGTGCCCCTGAAGGCGACCTGGCGGCGGTTGTTCGACGCCGCGCACAAGCGCGAATTCGGAGAGGCTCATGCCGGGCGCGCCGCCGAGATCGTCAACGTGCGTGTGCGCGTCACGGTGCCCCGGCGCGATGTGGCTGTGGGTTTTGCGCCGCCAAAGGGCAAGCCCGCGCCGCTGGAGCACTCGGGTGGCGCAGCCGTGTACGAACGCGACACCCTGCCGGCGGGGTTCAAGCTGCGCGGCCCGGCGGTGGTCACGGAACTTTCGAGCTGCTTGTGGTTGGCCAGGGGCTGGACGCTGCAGGTGCAGAAGTCCGGCGCGCTGCTGTTGAGGCGATAGCAGGGAGAGTCGCGTGGCCGGGGGCATCGCACATTCCGCCGAGATCAGCGTGTTTCATCACGCGCTGGTGGGCGCCGCTGAAGAAATGGGCGAGGTGCTCAAGCGCAGCGCGTTTTCGCCCAACATCAAGGAACGCCAGGACTACTCCTGCGCCCTGTTTGACGCGCAGGGCCGCCTGCTGGCCCAGGCCGCGCACCTGCCCGTGCATCTGGGCTCCATGCCGGCCAGTGTCCGCGCGGTGCTGGCTGCGCTGAAGCTGCATGAAGGCGACTGTGCCGTGGTGAACGACCCCTACGCCGGCGGCACGCACCTGCCTGATCTCACCGTGGTGGCCCCGGTGTTCGCGTCGGGCAGGCTGCTGGGCTACACGGCCAACCGCGCACATCACGCGGACATCGGCGGCGCCGCGCCCGGCAGCATGTCGCCCCAGGTGGACCTGATGGCCGAAGGCCTGGTGATTCCGCCCTGCCTGCTGCGCACCAGCCGCGGGGCGCGCACGCAGGCATTCGGGCTGATCCTGGCCAACACGCGCACGCCCCGCGAGCGCGAGGGCGACCTCAACGCCCAGCTTGCTGCCTGCGACCGTGGTGCCGCCCGCCTGCTGCAGCTTCACCAGCGTCACGGCACGCGCCTGGCGCGCCACAGCGACGCCCTGCTGGCCCACAGCCGCAAGCTGCTGCTGCACTCGCTGCACAAGCTCACACCGGGCCGCTTCCGGGCCGAGGATGTCCTGGAAGACGACGGCGCGGGCACGCGCGACATCGCGATCCGGCTCGTCCTCACCGTGGCGCGCGACCGCCTGGTGTTTGACTTCACGGGCAGCCACCCCCAGGTGCGCGGCGGCGTCAATGCCGTGCGGGCGGTCACCGAAAGCGCCGTGCTGTACTCGGTACTGTGCTGCTGCGAGCCGTTGCCGCCGGTCAATCACGGCTGTTTTGAGCCCATTACCGTGATCGCGCCCGAGGGCACGGTAGTGAACGCCCGTCGGCCTGCCCCGGTAGCGGGCGGCAACGTGGAAACCAGCCAGCGCATCGTGGACGTCTGCCTGGCCGCCCTGGCCCGGGCGGCGGGGCGGGGGGCCGCCTGCTCGCAGGGCACCATGAACAACGTCTCCCTGGGCGGCGCCTGGCCCGACGGCCGGGCCTTCACGTACTACGAGACCATCGCCGGCGGTTGCGGCGCCGGGCCCGCGGCCGCAGGGGCCTCCGCCACCCACAGCCACATGACTAACACCCTTAACACGCCCGTGGAGGCCCTCGAGCACGCCTACCCCCTGCGCGTTGAGGAATACGCGCTGATCGAGGACAGCGGCGGCGAAGGCGCGCGCGAGGGCGGTAGCGGCGTGACACGCCGCCTGCGCGCCCTGGTGCCCTGCAGCTACGGGCTGTTGACCGAACGCCGCGAGCGCGGCCCGGCCGGTGCTGCGGGCGGCGCGGCGGGTGCGCCCGGCCGGAACCTGCTGCGGCGCGGCAAGAAGACACAGCGCCTGCCCGCCAAGTGCCAGGGCACCCTGCAGGCCGGCGAGTGCCTGGAGATTCGCACACCCGGCGGCGGCGGCCACGGCAAGCGGGGCATTGGCGCTTGACGCGGCCTTCATAAAGTGCGGCTACCCTGCGGGTACTGTCATGGACCTTGCCGCTCCCGCCCTCTACATCAACCGCGAGCTTTCACTGCTCGAGTTCAACCGTCGCGTGCTGGCCCAGGCGGCCGACGCCTCCGTGCCGCTGCTGGAGCGGCTGCGCTTTCTCACCATCTCGTGCAGCAACATGGACGAGTTCTTCGAGATCCGCGTGGCGGGCCTGAAGCAGCAACTGGAGGCCGGGGTGGCCACGGGCACGCCGGACCTGCTCGCGCCGCGCGATGTGCTGAAGGCCGTGGGCGACACCGCCCGCGGGATCATCCGCGAGCAGTACCGCATCTTCAACGAGGTGCTGGCGCCCGAGCTGGAAGCCCAGGGCATCCGCATCCTGCGCCGCCGCGAGTGGAACGACTCCCAGCGCGATTGGGCGCGCGACTACTTCCGGCGCGAGGTGTTCCCGCTGCTCACGCCGATCGCGCTGGACCCCTCGCACCCCTTCCCCAACGTGCTGAACAAGATCCTGAATTTCGTGGTGGTGCTGGAGGGCCGCGATGCCTTCGGGCGCCGCAACGGCACAGCAGTCGTACAGGCACCGCGCCAGCTTCCGCGCCTGATTGCCCTGCCCGCCGAAGTGGCCGGCGCGGCCCACGACTTTGTCCTGCTCTCGGCCATCATCCATGCCAACATGGGCGAGCTGTTCCCGGGCATGGAGGTCAAGGACTCGTACCAGTTCCGCGTCACGCGCAACAGCGACCTCTGGGTCGAAGAGGAAGAAGTTGAGGACCTGCTGGACGCCGTGAAGTACGAGCTGCCCCGCCGCCACTACGGCGCCGCCGTGCGCCTGGAAGTGCCCGAGCAGTGCCCCGCCGAGATCCCCGCCCAGTTGCTGGAGCGGCTGCACCTGAAACTTGAGGACCTGTACACGGTCAACGGGCCCGTCAACCTGGTGCGGTTGATGGCGCTCTATGACATGGTGGACCGGCCGGACCTGAAGTACCCGCCCCACAAGCCCGGCCTGCCCCGCGAACTTGCGCCGGGCCAGGACCTGTTTGAGGTGATCCGCAAGCACGACGTGCTGCTGCACCACCCCTACCAGAGCTACTCGCCGGTGGTTGAGCTGCTGCGCCAGGCAGCCGCCGACCCCGCCGTGGTGGCCATCAAGGGCACGCTGTACCGCACCGGCCAGCGCTCGGAAATCGCCGACGCCCTGTTTGCCGCCGCGCGCTCGGGCAAGGAAGTGACCGCGGTGGTCGAGTTGCGCGCCCGCTTTGACGAGGCCGCCAACATTGACATGGCGGAGCGCCTGAAAAACGCCGGCGCCAACGTGGTGTATGGGGTGGTGGGCTACAAGACCCACTCCAAGATGATGATGATCCTGCGCAAGGAGGGCGGACAGTTGCGCCGCTACGTCCACCTGGGCACGGGCAACTACCACCCCGGCACGGCAAGGTTCTACACGGACCTCAGCCTGCTGACCGCCGACGAAGCCCTGGGCGAGGACGTGCACCGCATGTTCCGGCAGCTCACCGGCTTGGGCGAAGCGCCGCGGCTGCAGCGCCTGCTGGTTTCGCCGTTCTCGCTGTTTGACGAGCTGATCGCGCGCATCAACGAGCAGGCGGAGCTGGCCCGGCAGGGCCAGCCCTCACGCATCCGGGCCAAGATGAACGCTCTATCCGAAGACGGCGTGATCCAGGCCCTGTACCGCGCCTCGCAGGCCGGCGTGCCCATTGACCTGGTGGTGCGCGGCATCTGCTGTCTGCGCCCCGGCGTGCCCGGGATCTCTGAGAACATCCGGGTGCGCTCCATCGTGGGCCGCTTCCTGGAGCACAGCCGCATCTACAGCTTCGGCCCCCAGGGCGAGCACACCTACGCCGCCAGCGCTGACTGGATGCAGCGCAACCTGTTCCGGCGGGTGGAGACCTGCTTTCCGCTGGTGAACGAGACCCTGCGCGCCCGGGTCATTGAAGAATGCCTGGACGTGCCGCTTTCCGACAACTGCCAGGCCTGGGAGCTTCAGCCGGACGGCACCTGGCTGCGCTGTCGGCCCGGCGATGCGCCCGCGCGCTCTGCACAGGAAGTGCTCGCCGCGCGGCTGGGGTAATCCAAGCCGCACCTGTTCTTGTCGGTTTGGCTGCATCGCACCCTGGCGCGAACCGCAGTTGCCCCTCGTGACGTTGCCGCCCGCGCGCAGTTGCCTTTGTGATGTGGGGCTGCGCAGCAGCGCTCCGGGGCAGGCACCGCCTGACCCGGAATCGCCCGCAGAAGCCGTTGCCTTTCGTGAACTGCATTCTCTCGCAAAGACGCAGAGATGCGGAGAAAGGCAACTGCGGTTGTCCACGGATCAACACAGATTCACACAGATAACAGCAACCACACGCGAGTAGGCCGCCAGCCCACGCAG
>JADLBZ010000171.1 GCA_020847415.1 Planctomycetota bacterium | reverse complement strand
GGCATTCGGCAGCAGCGCCGTGGAGGGCCGAAGCCGTTCGGGCATGCGCCGGATCACGCGGGTGGCCATGTCCACCTCGTCCACTTCATCCACGTGTTGCAGGCGCGTGGTCACGGCCCGGTCCTTGCGCGCCAGGGCCTCGGGCAGATTCAGGCCCTCAATGCTGTAGGTCTTGATGGGCTTGTCCAGGCCTTTCATCTGCACTTCGTGGCTGCGATGGAACATCGCCACCTCGCGCACGTCCAGGAAGCTGAAGTTGCAGCACAGCACCTGCCCGCGGCCCGCGCGCTCGCACAGTCGGGCGGCCAGGTTCACCGTGCGCCCCAGCGAGGTCACCTCGGCGTGGCCGTCGCCGTCCAGGCAACCGGTCAGCACTCGGCCCTTGGCCACGCCGATGCCCACCTCGACCCGGATCGGATCGAGGATGCCCAAGGTGCGACGGTAGGCGTCTGTACAGTTCAGCCAGGCACAGGCTTCCTGGATCTTCAGGGCACAGCGGATGGCCGCCAGCGCAGGGTTGGGCAGGTTGCCCTGCAGGCCAAAGACCGCCATCACGCCGTCGCCGGTGAACTTGTCTACGTGCCCGCCTAAGGTGCGGATGAGGGGCGTCACCTCGCCAAAGAGCCGGTTCACCAAGGCAAACACCGTTCGCGGCTCCATCTGCGCCGTCAGCAGCGTGAAGTCGCGGATGTCCAGAAACAGCACGGCGGCACGGTTCTCGTGGCCTGTGTCGCGGGGTGCGGCACGTCGGCCAGGCCAGGCCAGCACAAGCGCAACCGGCAGTGCAACGACCGCCGGCACCCAGACAGCCGCAGCCGAGGCTCCCATCAACGCCAGCAATGGCGCGGCGAGGGCAAACACGGGCAACAGAATGGCGAGAAGACTGCGGAGCAGGCGGGAGGGTGGGGAGGGTGCGGCCATGAACGCAAAATCTATAAAATCAGGCTGGCCTGTCTCCACGATTCAAATGAGTTATTGCAACCGCACAGGCGTCTGTGCAGTCGCTGGGGCCATCCACGTTCCGGCCCAGCAGCAGCGCCACCATGCGGGCCACCTGGTCTTTGTCGGCGCCGCCGTTGCCGGTCACTGCCTGTTTGATGCTGCGGGGCGCGTAACCCGTTACTTGCAAACCCGCCGCCCCGGCAGCCGCCAGCGCCACGCCGCGGGCTTCGCCGATCTTCAGGGCCGTGCGCTGGTTGCGCCCGGCAAAGGCCTCTTCAATGGCCGCCACGTGGGGTCCCAGCCGCCGCGCCACGTCCAGCAGCCCTGCGTGCAGGCATGCAAGCCGTGCGGCTGGGTCGTCGCCCTTGGTGCGAATCACACCCGCCTCAACGAGATGTAGGCGGGGTCCGCGCCGTTCTACGCATGCCCAGCCTGCGATGCGGGTGCCGGGGTCAATGCCAAGAACTCGCAAGGGCTGCCGGTTGGTCCTAGACTGGTCGGGCATGGCTGAGAGCCTACCCGAGACGAGCTTTGCGCTGTATCGCCTGCAATCACGCGAAGTAGCTGCATTTGCGGTTCTTGCGGTAATCGTTATACTGCTTTCCTTGCTGGCGTTTGTGGGTGGAGGGAAGGCTGGAGACGTGCCGCTTGTGACCGCGCCGGCAGCACCGGCGCGGGTTTTCGTCAACCGGGCCGGCGTGGCCGAGCTGGCAGCTCTGCCCGGCATCGGGGTCCGCAAGGCAGAGCGGATCATCGAGGCGCGGGGCAGGCAGCCCCTGCAATCGCTGCCGGACCTGGCCCAGGCGGCGGGAGGCATCTCGCAGGCCAACCTGGAGCGCATGCGGGAGTTCGTGAGCTTTGATGAGCGGGAACCCTGAGATCGTCCTGCCCTCTTTGCGGGTCCTGGTCGCCGACGACGACCGCGACCACCGCATGATTACCATTTCCGCCCTGCGCAAAGCCCTGCGCGAGTTCTACGAAGTCACCTTCTCCGAGGCCCCGGACGGCAAGTCCGCCCTGGACGCGATCGAGCGCGGCACGCTTGACCTGGTGTTTCTTGATAACCGCATGCCCGGCATGTCGGGCCTGGAGTTGCTGGGCGAGCTGCAGCGCCGCAACTGCCCCGTGCCCGTCGTGCTGCTGACCAGCCAGAACGACCGCGCCACCATGCTGGACGCGATGCGCCTGGGCGCCTCCGATTTTCTGGGCAAGGATGAGCTGGAGAAGGCCCGCCTGCTGCAGGTCGTGCGCTCGAGCCTGGAGCGCGCCCAGTTGCGCGTGGACAACCTGCGCAGCCACAAGCTGGCTGCCATCGGCACCTTGGCGGGCGGCATCGCTCACGAGTTCAACAACATCCTGCAGGTGGTGCTGGGCCACAGCCAGTATGCCCTTTCGCGCGAAGACACCGCTCGCTGGAAGAAGGCCCTGGAGTACTGCCGCGACGCAGCCGAGAAGGGTGCGCGCATCGTGCGCCAGTTGCTGACCTTTGCCCGCAAGTCGCCCAGCGCACGCATCCGGTTCAGCCTGGCTGATGCCGCCCGCGAAGCGATTTCCATGGATGAAGAGGGTGCCCGCAAGGACAACGTGACGGTGCGCCTGGAAACCCGCGACAATGCGCCGGTGGTGGGGGACCAGGGGCAGGTCGTGCAAGTGCTGATGAACCTGCTGACCAACGCGCGGCATGCCTGCTCGGCCTCGGTCAACTTCGGCCGCGAAGGCAGGGGCCAGATCACCGTGCTGGTGGAGAGCGACCGGCACAATGCGCGCGTCTCGGTGCGCGACAACGGCACGGGCATTGCCCCGGCTGCGCTGCCCCGGCTGTTTGAGCCCTTTTTCACGACCAAGGGTTCGCTGGGCGGGCGCATCTACGACGGCAAGTCCCACGGCACCGGGCTGGGCCTGTGCATCTCAGCCACCATTGCGACGGACCACGGCGGCCGCATTGACGTGACCAGCAAGCAGGGCGAAGGCAGCACGTTCACGCTGGTGCTGCCTCGCGCTGAGCCCACCCACGACGACCAGACCACCCGGGTGCGCCAGCGCGGCAACGATGTCTCTTCGGGCCCGGTGGCCACCGCGGTGCTGGGCCGCCGGGTGCTGATTGTGGACGACGAGGCCCTGATCGCCGAGTTGCTGGCGAACTACCTCACCGAAAAAGGCCTGCGCTGCGACTTCGCCGTGGACTCGAACCAGGCCCAGGCGATGGCAGCCCAGACACCCTACGAGTTGCTGCTGCTGGACCTTTCCCTGCCCGGCGACATCAGTGGCAAGGAGCTGCTGCAGCGCATCCGCAGCGCGGGCGGGCCAAACCGCGAGACTCGCGCCCTGGCCATGACCGGCCACGCCGCCAGCGACGAGGACCGAGAGCTCTTTGAGGCCGGCTTCCGCGGCATCGTCCGCAAGCCCTTCGAGATTCGCGAAATGGGCCGCCTCATCGCCGAGACCCTGCAGGTTTGAGAGCTTCCAGGCAAGCCCGGCAGCCCTCCCCGCATTGACAGTCACACCGGGGGTGGTACTTTTCCGGGCCCACGGCTGTTCGCAGCCGCAGGCGCAGGTGGCGGAATTGGCAGACGCGCTAGCTTGAGGTGCTAGAGCCCTAACCGGCGTGCGGGTTCAAGTCCCGCCCTGCGCACCAGCACACCCCACGCCCCCGGCCAGCCGGGGGCGAGTCATTTTCGCCTGTCAGGCGAGCCGGGCCGCCTTACACTGCCTTTGGGGCCTGCCCGGCGCGTATCAGCAGGCGGGTTGCGCCGCAGGCCAGGAGTCATTGTGAACCGAATCTTCGCTGCGCTGTTGTGCGGGTTCTCGCTGGTTGCGCTGCCCGCCGCCCTTGAGGCCCCGGCAACAGCCCAGGATGCTCCCGCGCAACCTGACTCCAAACGGGCCGAAGTGCTCGATCGCGTGCGCCGCGCCCGCAACCTGCGCGAGTTCGGCTATCCCCTGCTGGCTCGCGAGCAGCTTGACCTTGGCCGCAAGGTGGATGCCGCCAGCCGCGAGCTGCTGGTCGAGTACGTGCGCCTGTTCACCCGTGCCGATGCCTCACGCGAGGACACCACGCCCTATGTGGGTGCCTTGCTGCAGCTTTACCCGCAGGACTACGAGTCCTGTTTCGAGGTTGCCAACTGGCTGTTCCTGACCAGCGAGCCGCCGCTGCCGCCCGAAAGTGCCGACCCAGCCAAGCTGAAAGCCGGCCTGGAGCGTCTGGAGGCCGAGCTCAAGGTCTTCCGCGAGCTGGGAGCGTTCCTGCAGGCGCCCGCGGGAGACTTGCCCGCAAGCGCCCAGGGGCGGCCCGCGCTTTCGCTGGCATTTCTGGCCCGTTGCGCCAAGGCCAGCCCCGGCACCGCCGAGGTGTCGTTTCTGGCTGCACAAGAGCTGGATTTCCGGGCCCGCGACTTCCTGGCCTGGGCGCGGGTGGACAAGGCCCTGGCGCCCTTTGGCGCCGCCGCCCGCGAGATGCTGGAGCTGGCGCGCCCGCTGTATGCGTCCTGCACGCGCCACGACGTCTACGGCACCCCGGCGCGGGTGGCGCTGGTGAACGTGCTGCGCAACCTGGGCCGCTTTGAAGACGCCCGCGCCGCCGCCATGGAGGCCGAGCTGAACAGCCCCGGCAACAAGCGCGTGGCAGACGCCTTGGCTGCCATCGCCCGCGACACCCGCGACTCCGCGCTGCTGCTGGAGGCGATGCAGAAGTTGCACGGCATCCACAACGACCTGCAATCGGAGCTGGACCTGCTGGTGGCCCGGCGCATCCACGACAAGGCGCTGAACTTTGCGCTGTGGGACCAGTACGTCGAGCTGGGCGGGCTGGGCGGTGCCGACCGCGCTGCGGCCCTGCGCGCCCTGCTGAATGCCTTTCCGGACTTCCTTGAGTTCTATTACCTGGACGCCGAAGCCGCACAGCTGATGGCCGCCGCGACCGACAACCCCGAAGACCGCCGCCGCCTGCTGGACAACGCGCTGGCGGCCCTGGACCGCTGCAAGGAGCTGAACGCCACGTTTGCCGACTGGCACCGGCTGCGCGGCTTGGTGCTGTGGATGCTCAAGCGCTACGCGGAAGCCCGGGAGTCCTACACGACCACCGCCCGCATGGACGCCACGGATGCCGACGCCCGCAGTTTTGCCGGCGCCAGCGCCGAAATTGAGGCGGGCCTCTACACCGCCCGCGATTACGAAGAATACCGCGAGCTGCAGGAGCCCGGCGATTTCTCCGTCAAGCTGAAAGACCTGCGCGAGCTCACCGCGCGGGCCCCGAAGTTCTTCGGCGCCCAGATGGCGCTGGGCGAAGTGGCCACCATGCTGACCGACCACGAAACCGCCTATCACGCCTACGTGGGCGCCCTGGCGGTGCACCCCGAGAACCTGCCTGCCCGCGCGGGCGCCGCCCAGGCGGCCCTGTGGACCGCCCGCTGGGAAGAGGCTGTCGCCCACTTTGCGAAGTCTGAGGCCGACCAGCCGGGCTATGGCGACGGCACTCGCTGGCTGGCTCTGGCCCGCGAAATTGCCGCCGGCACCGAGAACCGCCGTAAGGCCTTCCGGCTGTGGATGGAATCCACCCGCACGTCAGAGCCCGAAGACCGCCGCCGTACGCGGTTGGAAGAGGCCTGGCGCCTGGACCCCGGCCTGGCCGAAGTGCTGGTGGACCTGGCGACCCTGGACCGCCGCAGCAACCCCCAGCGCGCCAACAGCCTGCTGGAGCAGGCCCTGCGCGCGCCCCGCGACGGCTTTGTGCGCGCCGCCGCCCACCGCGAACTGGGCCGGTTGTACGTGGCCCAAGGCGTGCCGCACCGCGCCATTCCCGCGTTTGAGGCTGCCTATGCCGCCAACAAGGGCGACGGCGGCGACCTGCTGCTGGCCGCCCTGTGCCGCGCCCAGGAAGGCCAACACGCCGAGGCAGCCGCCACCATGCGCCGCCTGTTCGCCGAACTGCCGGGCACTGCGCAGTTGCGCCCCCGCTCACTCACCGTGGGTGCCCTGGACCTGCGTCCCGCCGCGGCATCCGGCGCGCGCGTCCTGGGCCCCGCCTACGCCGAGGGCGACAAGCTGGCTTTTACCGTGCAACTTGAAGTAGAGGGCGAGGGCGCCGTGGAAACCGGCAAGCCGCTGACCCTCGAGTATGAAGCCAGGGTGGCGGTGCTGGCCACCCCGGCCAACGGCGGCCTGTGGAAGCTGGCGCTGACATTTGGCGAGCCGCCCACCGCCGAGTTCGCCGCCCTGAAGGTGCTGAACATCGAGCTGTCCATCAGCCCGTGGTTCGGCCTCACCGCCCAGCCCGCCGTGGGAGCACTGGAGCACGTGGTGAACCCGGCAGTTCAGGCGCTGGTAGAGGGCTTCACCTGCGGCTTGGGCGACGCCGCCATACAGCCGCCCTACGTGTGGAAGAATGACCTGACCCAGGGCCCGCCTCATTTTGACCGCAACGCGGAAGAAGCTTCGTACCTGGCCGACGCGCTGGGGGAGTCGCTGGTGGTGCAGCGTCGCGCGGCAGCGGGGCGCCGCCTGGGCGACAAGGGCGACAGCGCCACCCACAGCCGCGCTTTGGCGGCCCGCGTGAAGATGGACGGCCCGCGCCGCGCGCTGCAGGAAGTGGTGTTTGAGATCAGCAAGGAAGAGCTGACCCGCGAACGCGACGACGTGATCAAGTCGCGGCTCAAGGTGTCGCTGCTGGCGCGCTGAGCGGTCGTTACAGGGTTCGCGGCCGCGCGCGTCACGCTCGTTCATTGCGTCTGAGGCTGGGAGGCACTTCTTGGCGCAAGTTACTGATGGATCCGGGCGGCCCAGACGCAAGCCGGCACGCTGGCTGTTGCCAGTTCTTGGCGTGTCGCTGGTTGCGCCATTTGCCGTGGAGGGCTGGCGCCAGCGCGACATCGCCAACGCCCGCGAGGAACTGCGCGAGGCCGTTACGGAAATCTGCGCGCCCCATTCGGGCCCGCAAGACCTTCGCGCGTGGTGCGCCGCCCGCATCAAGGGGCGCGACGGCAGCCACCTGCTGCCCGAGTTCGATCTCGCCGCGAACCGTGCTGACAGGGCCTTGCCCCAGGCGGTGGCCGGCCTGACCAGCCACGTGGCTGTCGTGCGCCACGAGCCAATGTCCGCTCAGGACCAACAAGCCTGCCGGGAGTACTTGCGCCAGAGCGACGACGTTGAGCGCCTGGCCCGCGAGTTGGCGCAGTATGACCACTTCCTGGCGGTACCCCAAGGAACCGAGTCCAACCTGGCCATGGTGGGAGCCGCCACCGGTGCTCGTGTTCTCTGCAACCGGGCAATCCTGCACTTTTGCCTCGGCGAACAGGACAGCGCGGCCAGCACCATGTTGCTGGCCTACGACTTCGCGTCGCGTCTTGCGCCGGCGGTCCTGTTCGTTGGTCGCGATGTGAGCGATGTTGCGGACGTGCTCGTGCATCAGCAGATGCTTGACCTGCTAACGGCGCTGCCGCTGGAGGCCACAACGCTGGACCGGGTGGCCGCCGCGCCAGTGGCTGACTTCCGCGAATGGGCCAGCGACACGGAACGGGGTTGATGGCACACAATCTGTCGCAGGAGGACGAGCCAACCTACCGGGACGAAGACAAGAGCCTGTCTGGTTGGTTCGGATGGTGGAGCCCCCGTAGCCCGGAAGACCACACGACGAGGGGCCAGCGCTGGTCAGAGACAGCCACAGCCCTGCGCCAGGAAGCTGAGCAGATTCGTGTTCTCTTCCACGAGGCTGCCACTTCAACGGGGCAGCCCCTGATGTTTTTTGAGCGGCAGTTGCACCGTCAGCGCACGCGTGCCATGGTTTGCCTCAAGAAGCAAATTGCCAAGGGCGCGGCCGATGCGGACTTGGCCCTGCCGCAGGGTGAGTTCCCGGGCCTGTACTTGCGGCTGGAAGGCCGCAACCGGCTGCTTGGCTTCCAGCCCACACCAGACGTGCTGGCAGTGTTCGCGGTTGCAAGCGCTGAGCAGCTGGAAGAATCCCCGCGTGGTCGCGCCCACCGCGTCTTCCGTTCCTGATACAGGACGGCGCTGACGCTGGATAACTTGCCGCGCCCACCGCGTGAAAAACGACCACGGGGGACGGCTGGCGAAGGCCGTCCCCCGCGTCCGGTTCCGAGCAAGGCATGGCTGCGGGACCAGGATATGTCTGTATGCGGCACGGGGCCGCGCTACTGCTCTAGAAAATCCACTGCAGCTGCAGGCGCACAATCCACAACGAGTTGTGGTCGGCGCTCTTGAAGACGTCGCCGTCCGTGAACGCACCGCGCACCGGCGGGCTGTTGTAAACGCCGAGCTGGCTGGCCGTAGTGCCCTTGAACGCGAGCTGCTGGTCCACGTACAGCACGTCAAAAGTCAGGCGCAGGTTGTCGCCGTGGACGAAGTAGCTGACGGTCAGGCCCATCTCCGTGGTGTCCGGGCGGATGCCGAACTTGCGTGCGTCGGGCTGCGTGGTCGGAGTGGAAGTGCTGTCCCAGAAGTCGTCGGCATTCAGCATGTTGTAACGCACGCCCACCAGTAGTTGCTTGGGCAGGATGAAGTAGCCGATGTCAAACGTGAAACCCATGTCTTCCAGGTCAGCGACGCCCGCCTTGTTCTGGCCGGGGCGGAAGTCGTTGCGGCCCTTGTTGTGCAGGTCTGTGTGGCGCCAGTACCAGGCAATGTCGGCGCTCAAGCCGTGCCAGCGGAAGTGGCCGTCCAGGGTCACCGACAGGGTGTCCTGGCTGGTGCGGTTACGGCTCGAGGACGGAGCCGGGGCACCGCCGGTATCAGGGCGCAGAAGTGCGTCGTTAAAGCCGGTGATCAGCCAGTTGACGCCCAGGCCTACCGAAAACAGCACATCGCTGTACTTGTCCTCGCCGCGGTCGTCGTACATCTTCTTGACCTCACCCATGGGGTGCGTCTCGAGGCGCAGGTTGAACATCATGTCGCCGTCCACAACACCATCGCTGAACGACTCAGAGTTCATCTTGATGTCGCTGTTGCGGAAGTCGGTGTTGCCCTTCAGCACGCCGTTGTAAACGCCCACCCAGTACTTTACCCAGGGCGTGTCTTCGCCAACGCGACCGTCAATCCACAGGCCCTTGGCGAAACCGTGGTTGAAGGCGCTGTTCACGTAACCACGCTCGACAAAGAGCTGTGTGCCCGAGCTGGTGTGTTCTTCCCAGTTCCAGGGCAACTTGCCTTGGCCGACGCCGACGTTCAGGTACGGGTTCCAGGCCCACCGGAAGTACGCATCCTCGATCAGTTCCTGCGAGCTGTTGGTCCACGCAAGCTGCAGGGCATACTGGAACTGCTTGTCAAAGATGTAGCCGCTGAACTTGGTCTTGGCGCGGCGGATACGGAAGTTGACGAAGTCGCGGCCGTTGGTGCCGGTTTCGCCGTTGCCCACTTCGTTCTGGTACGTCAGGCGTGCCTGAACGCGAGTGGTGATGTTCAGCTCAAAGCCGTCCGTGCTGAACTTGAGGCCTTTGTTGCCGAGGGCCGTCTTGGGGCCCTCCGGCGCGTCCTGCGCCATTGCCGGCGCTGCAAGCAGTGCGGCGCCCAGCGCCATCCCGCCCGCTACCCCCAACCAATTACTCATTCCTTGCTCTCCTTATTCCGGTTCCAGCCGCAACCGCGGCCGCAATGAACACTCGTCCTGAGGTCGGGCCGAAGCGTAGGCGCGCTTGATGCTCCTGCACCAGAAAAGAGCAGTTTGGGCAAAGTCCTACGGCACCTTGGCGCGCCACGCACATGCGCTTGACGGGCTCTTTATACAGGGCGAGCAACCCGCAGGCGTTTCCACTCAACCGGCTCGAACCGGAGGACGCCCTGCGCATGGAACTGGAACGGGCACTCGCCCTGAACCGAATCTGGCAGCCCATCGCCACCGTCAGCCTGCGCCACGCGCTGACCCTGGTCTTCCGCGGTCGCGCCCGCATCGTCGAGCCTGGCACCTTCCAGCTCTTTAGCTGGGAGCAGTGGCTGGCCGAGAAGTCCGTGCCGGCGGACGCCCATGTGCTGGAGGGCGATTACTTGCGCACGGCGGCGCGGCTGGTGCTGCAGCCGGAGGTCGTCACGCTGGCGCGCTTTGCCGGCTTTCCCAACCGCGGGGTTCCGTTCTCGCGCCGGGCGGTCTACGAGCGCGACAACGGGCGCTGCCAGTACTGCAACCGCCACGTGCACAAGCGGGACATGACCTTGGACCACGTGGTCCCGGTCTCGCGGGGCGGCGGCAACACCTGGCTGAATTGTGTGCTGGCCTGCGTGCCGTGCAACCAGCGCAAGGCCGACCGCACGCCCGCCGAGGCCGGCATGGCGCTGCGCCGCGAGCCGGAAGTCCCCACGCGTTCGCAGCTCCTGCTGAGGGGAGTGGCTGTGCGGCCCGCCTGGGCGGCCTTCCTGCGCGACGACAAGGTGGTGGAAGCAGAAACCCCGGGCCGTTGATAAGGCGGCCCGGGGTTGTCCCGGCAGATGTTGCATGAATGGTGTGACGCGGCGAGCACCGGGTGCAGCGAAGCTTCATAAGCCTCGCATGGCCGGTTCGACTCCGGCCGCCGCCTCCATCGTCCGTGGTCGTGCGCATTGGCGTGAGCCCCTCTGGGGCTTCGGCCCGCCATCTTGATGCCGTGAAGCAGGAGGGGCGCTATACTGTACGGGGCCGAAGGGATCGGCTGCTGGCTAACGACTGGTCGAGATGAGGTACGCATGCCCCATGCAAAAGAACAGCTGATTGAGCGACTCCAGAAGCAGAAGGAGGCTTTCAAGGATTCGGATGCGAAGTGGAATGAGGTCCGCAGCCAGTGGATTGCCGAGCTGAAAAGCCTGTTCGACAAGTTTGATGGCTGGCTCAAACCTTTGATGGAAAAGGGCCTGATCCGCGTGGAGGAGTCCAGTCAGCAGATTCAGGAGAGCGACCTGGATCCTTACGACGCACCCGTGCGGAAGTTGATTACCCCTACAGGTGCCAAGCTGCACATCCAGCCTGTTGCGCGAGTGGTGTTTGAGGGGCAGGGGCGCGTGGACTTTCTGGCGGGCGGCCGCACAGCCATGCTGATCAAGGATCCGAAGCGCGGATGGTGCTTCGTTCTGGGCAGCCGCACGATTCGGGCTTTCGAAGAACTGACAGAGGACAGCTTCTTCCAGTACGTCATGCAACTGCTGTCATGAAGCCTCCGTCACTCGCGTCAGACGATGCGCCCGAGGTTATCGAACTCCACTATCAACGCGCCATCGAGGGCATTGAGCTGCTTCACGGAGCCATCACCCAAGGCCAGCCTCCCGATTCGTTCTTCGGGTACACGCGCGCGGAAGCATACGATGCACTTGTCGAGCTGCGGCGTGAAGTTGACCAGCAGATGTCCCTTGCATTGGTTGCCTCGTTTGAGGCACTGTTTCGCATTGACTGCTTCAACAGAATCCACTACCGGATGAAGAGTGGAATCGGCCCGCGTGTGCGCGGCAAGGATCGCACGTTCGCGCTGGAATGCAGGTTGGAGGAAATCCTCGACCTATGGAAGGAAGTGGGGGTCGAGGCTCACCGGGCCGGCGACTTCAAGAAACTGCTGGAGCGCCGCCACTGGCTCGCGCATGGTCGCTACTGGGACGACAGCACGACCCAGCAAATTAACCCGCTCATCGTCAGGACCGTTGCCGACGCACTTTCGGCTGAGATTCAGCAACGGTGCGACGACGTCCCCTTCTTGGCGTAGGGGCCGCCGCCTCCATCGTCCCGGCGCGCCCTACAGCGCGCCCAGCATCTGCTCCAGCGTGGTCAGCTTCACGCGCGGGCGCGCGGCCTGTTTGCCGCGGGCCAGCTCGGCCTCGTTGATTCTCTGCCAGTCGGCAAAGGTCACGTACTTCACGCCCTTCTGCTTCAGCAGTTCCGCCACGTCGCCGCCACCCGAGGCCACGTTGGCGCGCCGCAGGTTGGGAATGTCCTGCAGCATCTGGGCCACGGTTTCTTCTGCGTCCTTCTTGTTGGTGCCGATCACGCCGCTTGGGCCCCGCTTGGCCCAACCCGCCACGTAGGCACCCGGCACCAGCTTGCCGGTCTCGGGGTTCAGCACCCGGCCGTGGTCGTTAGGGATCGTCCCCTTGCGCTTGTCAAAGGGCACGCCCGGCAGCGGCACGCCCATGTAGCCCACGCTGCGCAACACCAGGCCTGTCTCCAGTGTCTCAAATTGCCCGCTGCCTTTGGCCTCGAGGTAGCCGTCCTGGCTGCTCTCCAGCTTGTTGCGCTCAATGCGCAACGCCGCGGCGCGGCCGTTTCGGCCCACTACTTCCACGGGCGAAACCAGGAAACGGAAGTGCACCTTGCGGCTCTTGCCGCCGGCTCCGCGCGCCGCGAACTCGCGCAGCACGTCCACGTTCTGACGCGCAATCTTGTCCTGCTCGACGGTCTGGCGGCTGTGCGGGTCCAGTTCCAGCTCGGCGGGCAGCACCACCG
>JADLBZ010000170.1 GCA_020847415.1 Planctomycetota bacterium | reverse complement strand
GCAGCAGGAACTGCCCGCCGTGCTTGTCCGCCATGGCGCGGTTGAAGAGCGCCATGTAGGCAGTGCCGACATGGGGGTCGCCCGTTGGGCTGGGAGCAACACGAACGCGAACAGGTTTGGGCGTTGTCATAGGGCGGGCAGGGTAACGCGAAGGCAGCCCTCGTGCCAGCACAGGCCGCCGGTCAAACGCAAGCGCCGGCTGGAGTCAGCCGGCGCAACGCGGAGAAGATTGGCGGGAGCACATGGGAATCGAACCCACCTGACCCTTGCGAGTCACCACGGTTTTGAAGACCGGGAGGACCACCAGGCACCTTTCTGCTCCCGCGGCTGTTATAGCCGCGACGCGCCGCCCGTTGAAGCCCCCCGCATCTGCCTCCTGAGCCGCCACAGGCAGCGCAGGAATGCCCACCCGTAGGTCCAGATACGGTTCTTGCTGCGCCCGGCACCACGCTGGGCATAGAAGATGCCGACCTCCTTGACCCGGGCACCCTTCACCTTCGCATGGGCCAGCAAGGCCGGCTGTACTTCAAAGAAACGCACGGGGGGTGCAGCCTCTGCAAACATGGCCTGCCGGTAGAGCCGGAATCCGCTGCTGACGTCGCGGGCCGGCAGGCGCGCAAAGGTCGCAAACAGGCCGGCCAGCAGCCGCGACAGGAAGCGCCGATAGGCCGAACCGGCACTGCCGCCCCCCTTGGCGAAGCGGCTGCCCACCACCAGGTCGGCATCGGTTCGCGCCTCCCACAAGAGGCGTGCGTCTTCGGGCCGGTGGCTGCCGTCGGCGTCCAGCACCAGCACCCAACCGGTGCCCGCCTCGCGCAGCCCCTGCAGCAAGGATGCCGCGTAGCCCTGGAGGTTCTCTCGCACCGTGGCGCCAGCGGCTTCGGCCTCGGCGCGGGTGCGGTCCGACGAGCCGCCATCTACCACCAGGAACTGGGGGCGCGCCCCAGCAAGAGACTCGCGCAGGCCTGCCAGCAGCGGGCCGATGTTCCCGCCTTCGTTCAGTGTGGGCAGCACGACGGTGAGCGTGTCACTCAATGCTGCATGCCCATGGAAAGGGAAACGTCCGTTTCGCCCCGCAGGCGCGACCGCAAGCGTTGCATGAAGTTACCCATAACAGGAGTCGGCACGAACCACTCAAGCGCGCGCAGCCAGGATGGCCTCCACGAGTTCCGCGTCCTGCCCCGGCAGCAACGTACGGGCGTCAAAGACCAGGGCGTCGTTCTCGATGCGGCAGAACACGCTGGGGGTGCCCACGCGCAGCCGCTGCGCGGCCTCGTCGGGCGAGCCGCCCAGGCTGCGGATCACCACCACGGTGGTGGGCAGAAACTCCCCGGGCGTGCTGCCGCCGCCGATCTGGCTCTGGCTGTCGGCCAGGTCCACCTTCAGGCCTGCCTTGGCCAGCCGCGTGGCCACAGTCTTGGCGCTCTTGCGCACATCGTCGGGGTGGCGCGAAATCATGCGCAGGGTGGGCACAGCCTCCAGGATGCGCTCCGGGTCCAGGTACAGACGCAGGGTGTGCTCGAGCAGGGACAGGGTCACCTTGTCGCAACGCACCATGCGGAAGAGCTGGTTCTTCTTCACGCGCTGCACCAGGTCCTTGCGCCCCACGATCATGCCCGCCTGGGGGCCGCCAAAGAGTTTGTCGCCCGAGAAGCAGACCAGGTCTGCCCCCATCTTCAGCAGCTCCTGCACCGTGGGCTCGCGCGAGACGCCAAAGCGGCGCAGGTCCACCAGGCTGCCGGCGCCCAGGTCGTACACCACCGGCACATTGCGGCGCCGGCCGATCTCCACCAGTTCCTCCAGCGAAGGCTCCTCGACAAAGCCGACGATAGCGTAGTTGCTGGTATGCACCTTCAGCAGCATGGCGGTCTGGTCGCTGATGGCGTTTTCAAAGTCGCGCGGGTGGGTCTTGTTCGTGCAGCCAACCTCGACGAGCTTGCACCCGGCCTTGCGCATCACATCGGGCATTCGGTAGCTGCCGCCGATCTCCACCATGTGGGCGCGGCTGCAGATCACCTCGCGACCATTGGCCATGGTGTCGAGGATGATCATGGTGGCGGCGGCGTTGTTGTTGACCACCGTGGCAGCCTCGGCCCCGGTAATGCGCTGCAGCAGGCCGCTGATCAGCTTGTCACGGTCGCTGCGCTTGCCGCTGTCGCGGTCCAGTTCCAGCGCCGAGTACTGGGCTGCCTCGCGGATGGCGGCCTGGGCAACTTCGGGTGCCAACGGGGCGCGGCCCAGGCTCGTATGCAGGATCGTGCCGGTGGCGTTGATGACCCGGCACTGCACGGGCGCCGAAAGCTTGCGCAGGCGCGCCTCGCAGGCACGGGCCACGGCGGGGGCAGCCAGCTCGTCCGCGCCCACGGCGGCCTCACCGCGCAGGCGTGCGCGCAGGTCGTCCAGGTGGGCGCGCAGCTCTTCGGTGACCAGCGGGCGCCCGTGTCGGGCAACCAGCGGCGCAAACTCGGCGCCGCCCAGCAGCACGTCCACCTTGGGCATGTCGCGCAACGAGGGCTTGGCAGGCATGTTGTTCACGGTCGGCAGCATAGCAGTGCCCCAGTGGCTGGAAAAGCACGACGGCCGGCAGAAGCCGGCCGTCGCAGTTGCATCTGCATCAGACTACTTGGAAGCGCCGATGGCCTCGTCAATTTCCTTGGCGACATCGGTTCCCTTGTAGGTGGCCTTCATGGCCTTCAACTCGGTCACCGAGGCGTCGCCGCCCTGGGCCTTCAGCTCGCCCACGCGAGCGCGAGCAGCATCCATCACCTCGTGGTAGAGACGGATGGTCTCTTCCTGTGCGGCCAGGCCAATCACATCCTCCTTGAAGTTCTTGAGGATGGCGCCCAGGGCCTTCTTGGCATCCTTGGCTTCCCAGGCGGCCTTGGCGGCGTCGAGGTTCTTCTGCAGCTTCTTGTTGGTGTCCTCGGCCTTTTCCTTGACCTTGTCCACCGACGACTTGAGCTCCGTCGCAGCCGGGACGCGCCCGAAGCGGAAGTACTCATTGCCGTAGGCGTCCGCCACGATCACCGTCGCGACGCCGACCTTGATGTCGTACTCGCGCGAGGGGTTCTCGCTGAGGATCTTGCTGACCGGAACCGCCGAATCAGCAGCCCAAGGCGATTCCTCGCGGTCGGGGTTGTACGGGATGCGCACAAACAGCGCGCTGTTCTTGCTGAGGTGCGCGATGTCCTTGCCCGCGAAGCTCGCGTCCGTGTCGTTTTCAGCCGGGAAGTAGATCACCAGGGGGCGACCTTCCGAGGCCGCAGACTCAAGTGCCTGCGTGCTGGGCGTCTGCCAGGAGGGGATCTCTTCGGGGTCAACGGCAGGACCAGCCGAGCCGCCGCCGCCGCCGCGGCGCATGCCGCCGCCCGACGGGCCAGTGGCGCCGCGGGTCGCGGGCTTCATGGGTGTAATGCCCACGCCGCCGCCTCCCCCGCCGCCGCCACCACCACCACCTGCGGAGGCGCCGCCTCCGCTTGGGGCCGGGCATCAGCCAGCCGAAAGAGGTTGAGCAAGTACGCCGAGCAGGGCAACCGCGCCCACACTCAGCAGCGAGAACGATACGAAGCGCTTCATTGCGATCTCCGTTGATTGATCAGACGCACCGCTTGTAAGTGGCCAAACGAAACTCTGCCTTACAGCATAATACCCCGAAGAAAGCAGAACTTTCAGGCCCGTCTCGATATTTCAGTCACTCCGCCGGGTGGTAAGTCAACCGGGGCCCGGGCACCACCGGGAAAACAACCGGGGGCTGCCAAGGCAGCCCCCGTGGATTCCACTTCGTTGCAACTAGTTCAGGCCCTTCAGCGCCTCTTCGGCTTCCTTGGCGGCGTCGGTACCCTTCAGGTCCTTGGCCAGCTTGCTGAGGGTCTCCTTGTTGCCGCTCTCCTGGGCTGCCTTAATCTCGGTGCGGGCAGCATCCAGAATCTCGTGGTAGAGCTGAATTGTCTCCACCTGGGCGGGCAGACCCACCACGTCTTCCTTGAAGTTCTTGAGGATCGACTTCAAGGCAGCCGCACGGTCCTGCTTCTCCCACGAGGCCTTGGCGGCGTCGAGGTTCTTCTGCAGCTTCTTGTTCTGGTCTTCGGCCTTGTCGGCGATCTTCTTGATCATGCCCTCAAGCTCGGGAGCCTTGACATCGCCACCGAGGCGGAAGAACTCGTTGCCGTGCCAGTCGCACAGCACAGCCGCTGCCTTGCCCACAGGAATGTTGTAGGCGAGAGCCGGGTTGTCGCTCAGCAGCTTGGCTGCCGGAACAACGCTCTCTTCTGCCCAAGGCGACTTCTCACGATCAGCGTTGTACGGGATCTTGATGAACACCGCCGAGCTGTTGCTCATCTCGGCGAGCTCAGTGCCATACACGTCGCTCTCGGTCGTGTTCTCATCCTCGAAGTACACGAGAATCGGGCGCTTTTCAGCGGCCGCAGACTCAAGCGTCTCCGTGGAAGGGGTCTTCCACGCAGGAACCTTGGCAGGATCAACGCTGGAGCCACCTGCAGGGCGGGCTACACGAGCCCGACCCGAACCTCACCCACCACCACTACCCGGCTTCGGCACACTGCCGACTTTTTTCACCGAGGGGCCTCAGCCCGCGCTGAGAGTCTGGGGCGCCAATCCGGCGAAGGCGAACACGCCCAACCCCAGCACGAAGGCGGAAAGGATGCTCTTCATTGCTGCTTCTCCTTAGAGAACTGGGAAAACTAATGTTTCCCGCACCGCCCTATATGTGGTGATGCGCCTATGAAACTTACACGCCACTTTCGGAAATTCCCAAGACAGTCCACTTGTCCACTTCACATTGCGAGCAGGCAATATGTGCCATTTATCCTACATCGCCTCTTTGTGGAGGCATTAGCCACCCGTGGAGGTCACTTCATCTCCTGCGCTGCAAACTAGTTAAGAGACTCTATGGCCTCCTTGACTTCCTTTTCCGCGTCGGTGCCCTTCAGCTCCTCCGCGAGCTTTTCCAGGCCAGCTTTGTCCCGTCCTTCCAGCAACGCCCGGATTTCCACGCGTGCCGCGTCCACGATCTCCTGATAAAGCTGGATGCTTTCAACTTGCGCGGCAAAGCCCACCACGCCCTCCTTGAAGTTGCGCAGGATCGCCTTCAGCGCACCGGCGCGGTTCTTCTTGCCCCATGCTTGCTTGGCGGCATCCAGGTTCTTCTGCAGCGTCTTGCTTTGCGTTTCGGCCTTTTCGGCGATCTCCTTGACCTTGCGCTCCAGGTCCGAAGCCTTGAAGTCCCCGTCCAGCCGGAAGTATTCGTTGCCGTGCCAATCGCACAGGGCAGCCTTGGCCTCGCCCACGGGGACGTTGTAGGCAAGCGCCGGGTTATCGGTGAGCAGCTTCGACACCGGGACAATCGTTTCGGCGCGACCGGGCACGTTGGAGCGATCTGCGTTATGCGGGATCTTGATGAACACCACCGACTTCTTGCTCATGTCCGCGAGCTCGGTGTCGTACACGGTCCACACCGTGGTCTTCTCGTTCGCGAAGTAAACCAGAATGGGGCGCTGGTCCGCAGCGGCAGACTCCAGGGTCGCCGCAGTGGCCGCCTTCCAATCCGGAGTCTTGGCAGGATCAACCTTGCCCTCCCGGTCTAGCCCCTTCAGACGTTTGTTTGCAGGAGGCTGCTTCAGGTCAGGCCCGCCAGGGCTGACCTGACTTGTGGCGCCGGGAGCATCAGCGGCGCCGGCCCCTGGGCCCGCGCGAAGTTCGTGCGGCAGCACGCTTGCGAAGGCAAGCAGGCCCAAACCCAAGGTTGCAGCAGACAGGACGTTCTTCATTGCGGCACACGTAAAAAGTCGGGGAAACAGGGGACCACGACATAACAACCATCAGTGGTTACACGAAGACGCATCTTGCAGGCAATCTGCGAAAATCCGTGCCCGCGCGCCAGGCAGAACAGGTTTCGCACTGCATGCAGCCGCGACAAAGCGAAGCGGGAGTGGCATCCGCCACTCCCGCTGCTTGCTCCGCTCCGACCCCGCGCTAGTTCAGACCCTTCAGCGCCTCGTCGGCTTCCTTGGCCGCATCTGTACCCTTCAACTCCTGTGCCAGCTTCTCAAGGCCGGCCTTATCGCCCTTGTCCTGCAGCGTCTTCAGGTCTGCACGGGCAGCGTCCAGGATCTCGTGATACAGCTTGGTCGTGCCGTCCTGGGCAGCCAGGCCCACAAACCCTTCCTTGAAGTTCTTGAGCAGAGACTTCAGGGCGGTGGCGCGGTCCTTCTTCTCCCAGGCCGTCTTGGCCGCATCCAGGTTCTTCTGCAGGCGCTTCTCGGCATCCTCCATCTTGGCGGGCACCTTCTTCAGTGTCGCCTTCAGGTCGTCAGCCGTCGGCTTCTTGGTCAGCGTGAAGTACGCGTTGCCGTGCCAATCCGCCACCACCAGCGTGATCTTGCCAGCCGCCACGTCGTAGTCGCGGGCCGGGTTGTCGCTCAACAGCCGCGACACCGGCACCACGGCTGTGTCGCCAGGGGCCTTGTCACGGTTGGGGTTGTGGGCAAAGCGCACAAACACCGCCCAGTCCTTGCTGATCTTCTCGAAGTCAGCACCACCCAGAAACGCCTTGTTGTCGGCGTCGCTCTCGCCTTCAAACAGCAAAACCAACGGCAGCTTCTTGCCGGCGGCTGTCTCAAACGTCTCGCTTTTGGCCTCCTGCCACTCGGGCTGAGCAGCGGGGGCGGGAGCGACCTTCGGTGCCGGCGCACGGCCGGGGCCAGGGGCCGGCCCTCATCAGCCGCCGCTCAGGGGTTGCGAGACAATGCCGAGAAGGGCGAGGCCGCCCATCACAGCCACAGCGCCAAAACGATTGAGCATGTTGATGGCTCCGGTTGAGGTTCCGTTGCACCGCGTTGCCTATATGTACGCCGAGGAGGCTAATCGCTTTCCAAAAAAATGCCACAGATTGCAACAAAAGCACACCGGGCGACCCGCAGGCCGCCCGGTGCATTTGCATACTTGGCTTACTACTTGAGCTTAGCCAAGGCCTCGCTCGCCTCCTTGGCGACGTCGGTGCCCTTCAGCTCCTTGGCGGCCTTCTCCAACCCGGCCTTGTCGCCCTTCTCACCCATGGCGGTGATGTCGGCGCGGGCCGCGTCCATGATCTCGTGGTACAGGCGAATCGTCTCTTCCTGCGCCGCAAGACCGACCATGTCTTCCTTGAAGTTCTTGATGATGGACTTCAGGGCAGTTGCACGGTCCTTGGCGTCCCAAGCCGTCTTGGCTGCATCGTAGTTCTTC
>JADLBZ010000169.1 GCA_020847415.1 Planctomycetota bacterium | reverse complement strand
GATGACCCCGGTGTGGTCGCGCTGGAGGGCCGGTTACCCGACAACTCCCTGCTGATCCTTACCTTCTCCCCGCAGAACGACGCCCTGCAAATCTCCTCCAGCATCCGGCAGGGCTATGTGGGCAGCCCCCGCAGCACGCGCATCCTGGGCAGCCTGCAGCGCCTGTGTGCAGGAAGGATGCTATGAGCGACCTTTCTGCCGCGCTGGCCGTCTGGGGGCCGCTGCTCGGGACCTGGTGCGGCACGGGCAAGGCCCAGAACGGCGCCACGGTGCGCAACCGGATCCAGTTTTCGCCGGCGGCAATGGGCGAGATGCTGCGGCTGTGCTGGGAATCCAGTGACTCGAAGACCGACCAGTACTATCACGGAGTGCTGGCCTACCTCACGGCAGTCCACGGCGGCTCGCTGCGGGCGGCCTGTGTGTCCAGCCTTCACGGCGCGTTTGTCCTGACCCAGCAACCGGATGACCCCGGCGTACTGGTCTTGGCCGCCGTCACTGCGCACAACCTGCGCATGCAGGTAACCTTTGTGCCCGAAGACGACGACTGGATGCTGATGACCGCCTGTGCCCGTCCTGCCAGCCACCCGCCCGGCCAAGGCCCGCAGCTTTCCGTGCGCCTGCGCCGCCAGCAGGCGTGATACCCGTCGTCGGGCTGCGCCCCGCGGCGGCTTCGGGCTTCCTCTGAAGAACGTGATCTGCGGTTTCACGCGGGGTGCAAGGCGCGCAAGGAACAGCCACGGCGGGTTCACGCAGAGCCGCACCACACACCAGCGGTGCCGCGCCCGCGTGGCATCAAGCGGGTCCAGCGCCTACGTGGCCGGCTTGATGCGGATCACCAGGTCGCCCCGCGGGCAGGCTTGGCACAACAGCCGCACGTTGGGCCCCTGGCGCTTGATCCTGGCCAGCACGCGCAGCTCGCCCTCGTGGGGCGGGTCCAGGTGCTCGAGCCCCTCAATGATCTCCGCGCTGCAGGTGCCGCACGAGGCGTTGCCGCCGCACAGGCTGGTCACGGGGACTTGCTGCGCCCACAGCGTGAACAGCACCGGCTGGCCGGCTGGGACATCCAGCTCCACGCTGCGCTCGACAATACGGACCTTGGGCATGGCTGGTGCTTGGTTCGAGGTGAATCACGGGTTCTTGGAGTTGCCCATCATCTTAGACGGCTTGAGCCGCTATTCGGTCAGGCCCTTCACGGTGATGCCTCCATCGGCCCGGCGCTCCAGCTTCAGCGAGCCGGTGAACCGGCCGCCCTCGCGCTCGCCCTGCCAGTTGACCTCGACCGCGCTGCCGCTGCGCGAGGGCATGGCGGCGGGGTTCGCCCCCGCCAGTGCAGCGTCCACCGACGCGCGCAATTCGTCCCAGAAGGCCTGGCCGCGCTCGCGGCTGTCGTTGCGGGCGGCTTCCAGCGCTGTCGTGTCGGGCAGCAAGCGCCCCAGGGCCTGCAGGCGCGCTTCCACATTCTCTCGGGCGGCAATGCCGGCCTGCAACGCCTCCAGTGCCTTGCGGGTAGCGCCGGCCTCCGTGGCAAAGCGCGCTGCCAGTGCTTCCGCGAAGTCGAAACCCTCGCCGTCCGCGCGCTGCCGGCCCAGCAGGTATTCCAGCTCGGGCAGGTCCAGCAGGTCGGCGCGCAGCACGGCCCCGAAGTACGGCCCGGCACCGGCCAGCGGGGCCGCGGCCAGCCCGGTCAGTTCCACCTCCAGCGAGGCCACCCGCCAGCCGGCCTCGCGCTTCACCCACCCCGCGCGCACCAGCACGCCAGCTCCAAGCTCCAGCGGGGTGCGCGTGGTTGCCTGGACGTGCGTGACGCCTGCCGGGATGCCCTCTATGCCCGGGGCGCCGCGCAGGGCGGCAAAGAACAGCCGCCCGGCCCGGGTGCCCCCGTGCGTGGCCATCTGGGCCACGCGGCCATGAAAGTCGGCAGCGTCAGAGGCATCCGGCTGGTTGTCCAGGCAGAGGGCCACAGCGGCCCGGGCGGCGTCGCGTCGCGGGGCCTCCGTGTCGGGCAGGGCGAGGTCCGGGTTGGCCAGGGCGTCCGCCAGGGAGGCAAGCGAGATGCTTTCGGCACCCAGAACAGGAGCCAGCAGGCACAGCAAGAAAACGGCGCGTGTCAGCATGGCGCAAACTTACCGCGCCAGGCCGGGCAAAGGAAGCGGGACGTGCTCGGCGGGCCCCTGTGCCAGCACGTCCAGAAACCGTATCTCGGTGCGGTTGGGCAGCTTTGTCCCGCGTGGCAGCTCCAGCACCCGCGAAGCCGTGTGCACCGGGTAGGCCCGCTGCACGCGGTCGCGGTTGAGGGTGCCGATCAGCAAGCCGGGTGTGTGGTAGGCCATGGGGATGGCTATGCGCGGCTGAAGGAACTCGACCACGGATCGGGCTTCTTCGGGGTCCAGAGTCACGCGGCCGCCGGCGGGAAACAACAGCACATCCACAGGCGAAAGTTCTTTGCGCGCATAGCGGTTCAAGGAATGGCCAAGGTCCGAGAGATGCACCACGGCAAAGCCGTCCATCTCAAGCCGGAAGATGGTGACCTGGCCGCGCAGCAGGCCTTCTTGCTGGTCATGAAACGCCTGCAGCCCCTTGATGCGCAGGCCTGCCGCCTCGTGCTCGCCGGGGCCTTCCACCACGAGGGCACCACGGGGCGCCTCAGCGTCGTAGTGGTCCAGGTGGCGGTGGCTGAAGGTGACCAGGTCGGCGGGAAACTCGCCGCGCGTGAGGCCGCAGGAGCGGTGAAACGGGTCCATCAGCACGCGGCGACCGTCGTCGCCGGTGAGGTAGAAGCAGCACTGGCCCACAAACTGGATGCGCATGGCGGTCTTCCGTGACCTGATGCGGTTGGTGCGTCACATCACCTTGCCCGGCTGGAAGCTCTCCATGGCTTCCTTTACGCCGGGCTCGTTCATGTCGCTCACTTCGTAGCGCATGGGCGTGAGGCTGACGAAGCCCTCGCGAATGGCCACGGTGTCGTAATCCGGGTTGTCATGGCGGGCGTGGGCGGCCTTCATTTCGTCCCACACCGGCCAGAAGTAGCGGCGCCCGTCAGGCGATTCGCGTTCAACGAAGTTGTCGCCCTTGACCGCCGGGTTCTGGCGCGTGACGCGCACGCCCTTCACCTCGCGGGGGTCAATGGCCGGCAGGTTCACGCTGTACAGCCAGTCGGGCCGCGAGTGCTTTGCGGCCAGCAGCCTGCGCAGCAGGGCGGCGCAAAGCAGGTCAGTGCCTTCCCACTTCACGTCGGGCGCCCAGCTGGCCAGTGAAAAGGCCACCGAGGGCACGCCGAAGCTATGGGCTTCTGCTGCCGCCGAGACCGTGCCGCTGAAGAAGATGTTCCAGCCCAGGTTGCCCCCGTGGTTGATGCCGGACACGCACAGGTCAGGCTTCTCAGGCAGCAGCTTGATCAGGGCCAGCCGAACGCAATCGCAGGGTGTTCCCTCCACGGCAATGCGGCGGGCCTCGCCGTGGGTGTGGGGCAGCTCGCGGGCGAACACCGGCTGGTGGATGGTGATGGCGTGGGACTGGGCGCTGTTCTGGCGCTCGGGCGCGACGACATACACTTCGGCGCCCAGGCGCTGGGCGGCGCGCTCCAGCATCACGATGCCAGGGGCGCCAATGCCGTCATCGTTGGTCACCAGGATGCGCATCAATATTCCGAGTCCACCACGGCACCCAGGCCGCCCAGGCGCTCCAGCGTGTGGCCCTGCCGGGAGTGCTCCTGGTCCCGGCCGCGGGCAAACACGCCCTCGATGATGCGCTCGGCCGGCGGCTCTTCCGGTGCCGCGCCCGGGCCGAAGTAGCGGCCATCGGCGTCGCGGTCCGCATTGCCGGCTGCACTCTGGTCCACGGCTCGACCCTGGGGCGCCGGCTGTGAAACGCGCGACTCCGGCACGCCAGGCGACAACGCCGCCTGTGCCAGCGCATTGGAGGTCGGGAACACATAGGCCAGTGGGCCTGCCATGCGGCCTCCTTGCCGCCCGTGCGGGCACTGCCCGCGCTGCCTACTTCACCAGTGCGCCTACAGACTTGTCCAGTTTGGGGGCCAGTGCCGCAGCCCCGCCCCGGACACGTTCCGCGGCGGCTGCGTCGCCCGCGAGCAGCTTCCTGAGCTCGTTGGCGCCGCTGTCTGAGGTGGCATGATACCAAACCAGCGCCCAGGCCGCGGCATAGTTCTCGCGCACATCGGCCGGCAGATAGAACTCGGCTGCCCCGGCCGCTTGCGCGCGGGCCAGAACCTCGGGCGTCAGGGCGCGGGAAAGCTCGCCTTGCATTGCCGCAAACTCCGCCGGCAGGCGGTCAAAGTGCAGCGTGTTCTGCACCAGCACCCCTGCCGAGAGATACACCGCCATGCCCTCGTTCAGCCAGCGGGGCGCGGTGGCACCCTTGCCGGCCGCGGCAAAGCACAGGTGCCAAAGCTCGTGCACCAGGGTGCGCAGCAGCTCGTCCTCGCCAAAGGCGCGGCAGGCCAGCACGGTGGGCAATGCACCAATGCCCGCCTGCAGGTACATGCCCGCCACGTTGTCCACGTTATCGCCGGCGGCCAGCAGGGCCGTGTTCAGGTAGTCCACGGGCCCCGAGAAGAGGGCCAGCACGCCCTCCAGCTTGCGTCCCTTCAGTTGCGGCAGCCACAGCTCAAACTTGTCCAGGTAGGGGCGAAGGGCGTCCAGCAGGGTCTTGAGGGCGTCCGGCTCCAGGTCGCTCAGCACAGTCAAGCCCAGCGGCCCGGGCTCGGGGCTCGCGGGCAGGGCATCGCCCTCGCACAGGGCACGGGCTGAGTCTGCAAACGCGGCAAGCTGCTGGTGCCGGGGGTAACTCTGCTGGGCCGCGGCAAGCGCGGCACGGGCGCCGGCCAGGTCGCCCTGGGCAGCCTGCAGGCGCGCACCCAGCAGGGCGCACTCGGGCTGAAGCTGCGGGGTCATGCGCGTGCGGGCGCGGGCCAGGGCGGCGTCGGCATCGTTGGTGCGGCCCAGCCGTCGCAGGCACTCGGCCAGCGCCAGGTCGGTCAGGGCACAGCCGTGGGCCTCATGGGCTCGCTGCAGCAGCTCCAGCGCCGAGTTCAGGTGCCCGGCCAGCAGGGCGGCCACCCCGGCTTCGTGCTGGGCCAGCGAAGAGGCCGGTAGCTGTTCAGCCAGCTCGCGCAGGCGCGCGGCGCGAGACGACGGTGCCAGGGCAATCGCCTGCTCGCGAGCCTTGCGTTGGGCCTCGCTGCAGGCGGCCAGGCAGGCCTCCTGTTGCGGGTGGGCGGCGGCCGCCACGCCCGATAGCAGGCCCATGGCGGCGTACTCGCGCAGGCGCAGCAATGCCTTGCGGGCTTCCATGCGCACGGCGGCATCCTGGGCCCAGGCGGGCGAAAACGCGGCAATCTCGGCGGCCAGGTCGCTGATGCGCGCGCGCCCGTCGCTGGCAGCCACGCCCAACCGGGCACCGGCAGGCAATGCCGCGCGGCCCTTGACAGTTTTGCCCGCCAGCGCGGCAGAAAGCTCGGCGCCGTCAAAGCTCACGGTCAGCACCTGCGGCAACTCCAGCCCCGGCAGCTCGCAGGAAGCGCCCGGCATCTCCAGGAAGCGTTGCTGGCCGCGCACGCGCAGCCGCAACACCGCCGCACCTTCTTTGGGGAAGTGCAACTCGGCCAGGTACTCCGCGGGCGTTGCATCATCGTGGGGCAGCCCACGCAGGTGCCAGGACAAACGTGCACCCTTGCCCAGCTCGGTGATGTTGATTCGCAGGGTGGCGCGGCTGGCGCCAAGGTCCAGCGCGGATTCGCAGCTCATGTGTTCGCGGTTGGGTTGCAGCAGCAGGCCGGTATCCGTGGCCAGGAAGCGCGTGTTGGCCCGCCCGTCGCCCGAGCTGGTCAGGTCCAGCCACGGGGGCAGATCGCGGCCCTTCAGGGTAGCCGACAAAGCACCCGCGCCGCTCTCGCCGGCCTTGAAGTGGGCGGCCCCGTAGAACTCGACCGGGTCAAAGACCTGGGCTGCAGCCTGCGCTGCAAACAGGGCCAGCACGCTAAGCAGAAGGGTAAGGCGCACGCGTACTCCTGGCCCCGGCGTGCCCTATGGTAGCACGGCAGCAGCGGGCCACGAGCGGCTGGCGGGGGCCCGCTTGGATTCCGTAGCCAATGCGCTGGATAGCGAATATGCTGTCGCAGACCCCGTGGAGACGAAAATGACCTCGCGGACCTCAATAGCACTGGCACTGCTGCTGGCCATCGTGGCCGTGGTCCATGGCCAGAGCCTGTCCAAGAAGGACGTGCAGGCCCTGGTCAAGGAATACGTGGCGGAAGGCACCGAGGCGTCCCGCCGCGGCGATATCGAGCGCACGCTGTCGCAGGCCGACCGCACGCTGCTTGGCCCGCCGTTGAAGGACGCTGCGGGGGCGTCAGCTACCGTGGCTCAGGCGATTGCCTTGGGGAGCATCCTGCGAGTGTCCGGTCTCTTTGCGGCGGCACGCAAGCACGCCACGGGCGATGTCGAGGAAGCCATCCTGGAGTACGGCCTCATGATGGCGGAGAATGATGCCGCCGAACACGTATGGGAGCAATGGAAGAAACTTGCGCCCGAGGCGCCTTCCTGGGTCCTCGCCGACACTCTGCTGCGCAGGCACTTCGTCTCGCTGGCCATGATCCGCAGCATCAAGACCTATGTGGATGACGCCAAGCCGGAAGACCCGCGCCGCGAATTGGCCGCCGAGGTGCTGCGCTTCCAGCTGGGCCTGGGCGCGGTGAGCATCGAGGGCATCAACGAGTCCTGGGCGGGACTGGTGGCCGAGTACGAGAACGACGCCAAGGCCTTCAAGTGCACGGGAGATGACTTCTTCGCGCTGGGCCTGGCCGCCGCCACTGCGGGCGCTCAGCGTACCGGCGCCAACTGGCGGCTGGTTGGCGGCATGAACGTCACGGCGAACATTCCGCAGGCCTGGGCCAACGACGGGACGGTTACTTATGTGGTGCGCGTTCGTCCCGTGGAGGGCAACGGGGTGGTCGTCATGTTCAAGACGGAAGAGGGCGAGTGGAAGGCGGAGATGGCCGACAACGAATGGCGCATGAGCACTGTGGACGGGGTTAAAACGGCCCCCGCGACCCAGGGCGCATGGCAGGAGTTCCGCTACGCCGCCACAACATCCGAGAAAGCGCCTGCCAAGGATGCCAAGGTCAAACGTCTCGTCCGGGTTACCGTGGATGGCAAGCCACTGGTGCCTCAGGGCAACCTGAAGGGCAAGCTGCTCTACGTGCAAGTTTCAGCGCCTGCGGGCTCAGTGGCGCGCTGCACCGTGGGCGGCATTGAGCGCATCGTCAAGTAGCAACCCCGGATGGAACGGTGCTGCGTCGTTTCGGGTGAACCTGGCGACAGGCGGCGGCTCGCACCCGGACGGAGCTCGGAGCCGATGCCCATTCACCGAGGACCCCGCGCGTCAGGGCAGTTCCTGCTTGAGGCAGAAGACCGAGCCGCCGGATTTCATGAACTCACCGGTGTCCAGCTCAATCACGGCAAAGCCACGCCGGGCAATGGCCCGGGCCGCTCGCGTGCTGCCCTGTTGCAGCAGCACATGCCTGCCGTCGGGGCAGTGGGCATTGCAGGCGAAGTTGGCGGCCTCCTGCTCGTCCACCTCGATCAACCGGGCAAAGCCGCGCCGCAGCAGGTCCAGGCCGGCGGCGTCAAAGGCGCCGGGGAACACCAGCGCGGTTTCTTCGTCCAGGCCGCACAGGCAGGTATCCAGGTGGTAGTAGCGCGGGTCCGTCAGCCGCAAGGGCACGACCGGCGCTTCTGCTTCGGCCTCCACCAAGGGCCACACCGCGGCCGCCGTGCGCGGGCCAACGCCGCCCCACAACAGCCGGCGGCCGGGGTGCCAGATGGCGTCCCCCGTGCCCTCAAAGGGCGCTGCTTCGACGGGCAACGTGCGCAGGGCATAGCCGTGGGCGCCATACCAGCGGGCAAAGAATGGCACTTCGCCGCGCCGGGTGGGGCTGTTCATGGCGGAGAGCAGCACAGCATGGGTGCCGTCCCGGCGCTCAAAGGCCAGGCTCTGGTTGGCGCAGAAGCAGAAGTCCGGCAGACCGGGTGCCGCGGGCACGACTTGCACGCCCACGCCGATACTGCGATAGGCCGCGGCCAGGGCCAGCCACTGGGTGCTGGCCCGGGCTGCGTCCACGGTGTTCAGGCGCCCTGCGGCGTCGGTCATCCAGGGGTTGATGGCAGTTTGCACGCAAAACCCGGCTGGGTCCGCCATCAGGACGGTGCGACAGGGCGGGCGGGGCGGTAGCTGAGAGACGTAGTACAAGGTGAACGGTAGCAACCCAAATACACCATAAAAGGATAATATACCGTAGACATAAAAAGAATCAAACCCTATGCTCAGGCCAGCATGCCGAACAGGCACTGTCAAGGCGCGCCATGGCCTCCTTCTCTGAAGAAGAACTGAAGCAACTCCTGGGCGAGTTCCTGCGCGAAAGCCGCGAGAATCTCGACGGGCTGGACGGCCGCTTCATTGAGCTGGAAGCAGCCCCCGGCGACCGCGAGATTATCAAGGACATCTTCCGGCGCATGCACACCGTAAAGGGCGGTTCGGGTTTTGTGGGCCTGAAGCAGATCGAGAAGATCGCCCATGCCGCCGAGGAAGTTCTGACGCACGCCCTGGACGACGGCCTGCAGGTGACCGCCGCCCTGACCAGCGCGCTGCTGAAGGCCGTGGACGCCATCTCGCAGTTGCTGGGTCGGGTGGAAACCAGCGGCGCCGAGGGCGAAGCGGCCAAACTGGTACAGGACGTGAAGGCCGCCCTGCATGCCGCGCAGAACCCGGCGGCTGCACCGGCGCCCGAGCCGGCAGCGGCGGCCCCTGAACCCGTGCCGGGCGAGAACCAGAACTGGGGCCTCTTTGACGACGAGCCCGCGCCCGCCAAGGCTGCGCCTGCCCCTGCTGCCCCCCCGGCCGCGGCTGTCGTGGCTGCGGCCCCCAAAACGGAAGCGCCTGCTCCCAAGGCCGAAGCAGCCGAGCCCGCCCCCGCCCCGGACGGCGCCAAGTCCGCCGCCAAGGAAGGCGTGGTGCTTGAGTCGTCGGTGCGCATTGACGTGAACCTGCTGGACAAGCTGATGAACCTGGTGGGCGAGCTGGTGCTGGCCCGCAACCAGATTGTGCAGTTCACCGCCCAGAGCGAGGACGCCGGTATCGTGGGCAGCGGGCATCGGCTCTCGCTGGTCACCACCGAGCTGCAAGAGAACATCATGAAGACACGGATGCAGCCCATCGGCACCGTGTTCACGAAGTTCCCCCGCATTATCCGCGACCTGGCGGTGGCCACGGGCAAGAAGCTGCAGCTCGAGATCGAAGGCCAGGAGACCGAGCTGGATCGCACCATCGTGGACAGCATCCGCGACCCGCTGGTGCACATCATTCGCAACTCGGTGGACCACGGCATCGAGTTGCCCAACGTGCGTCAGCAGCGCGGCAAACCGCCCGAGGGCCGCGTGTTCATCCGCGCCTTCCACGAGGGCGGGCAGGTCAACATTGCCATCTCCGATGACGGTTCCGGCATCAACGTGGCCAAGGTCAAGGCCAAGGCCGTCGAGCGCGGGCTGATCACCGCCGCCGAGGCTGCCGTCATGTCGGACAGCCAGGCCCGCATGCTGATCTTTGCGGCCGGCCTGTCCACCGCCGAGCAAGTGACCAACATCAGCGGCCGCGGCGTGGGCATGGACGTGGTCAGGTCCCGCGTCGAGCGCATCGGCGGCACGATCGAGCTGGACAGCGAGCTGGGCAAGGGCACCACCCTGCGCATCAGGATCCCGCTGACTCTGGCCATCATCCCGGCCCTGATTGTGGGCACCGGCAACGAGATGTTCGCCATCCCGCAGGTGAACCTGCACGAGCTGGT
>JADLBZ010000168.1 GCA_020847415.1 Planctomycetota bacterium | reverse complement strand
CGAGTCGCTGCCCATCTCCTCGGACATCGAGTGGATTGCCCGGCTATGCCACGAAGTCACCTGGTGCGCAGTGCCCGAGGTGTTGCACTCCTACGACCGCACCCGCCACGCCGGCGCCCTGACCCACGAAGCCGACCGCGCAGCCGTGGCCCGCAAGGACGAGATCCGCGAGCGCATGGTGCTGGGCCTGCGCGCCAAGCTGCAGGGGCGACGCGGCTGGGACGAGGCCGCCTGGCGCTTGCGCGTCGGGCTTGAGTTCCGTGCCTTTGTCCGCCATGCCCTGAAGCTGAAGCGCTACAGCCACGCCGTGGCCCTGTTTGCCCGCGGCATGGAGGCCAGCGGCGGTGCGCAGCCCCTGGCCGAGCTATCCGGCAAGGTATTGAAGGCGCGAATCAAGAGGATTTTTCAGAACCCTGAGTGAGTGCATGCCGCACTGTCGGCCAACGAACGGGACCAAGCCATCCCGCCGCGACATGGCGCAAGGAGCGCGCAGCCGACATGTGCTGCCTGCCGCCGTCCAAACGCCACAACGGGTTCTTGAATCAGCCTCAGAGGTCATGCTGGGCATGGGTTCATGAGCAACAAGCCGCGCAAGGACAGGCCGTTGCGCCGGGCGCTGTTCACGCGCCTCGGGCGCCTCTTTACGGGCAAGTCCGCGCACCCCGACAGCGGTCTCTTTCTGCTTTTCAACCACGCCGTGATCGGCGGGGCCGATTTCGTTCATTTGCGCATCACCCGCGCCGTGGCCGATCTCAAGCCCACCGTACTGTTCACCCTCAACACGTCGCCGCAGCCGCTGGCGCCGCAGTTTGCCGCCCTGGCGCACGTGGAGCAGCCGGGTCTCGCCATCAAGGGCCACACCGGGCGCTACTACCGCATCGGACAGCTTGCCGCGCGTATCAACCGTTGCGACCGGCCCGTGGTGCTCGGCGGGCACTCCCGGCTGTTCTATGAGCTGCTGCCCCTGCTGCGGCGTGACGCGCGCTGTGTGGACCTGGTACACGCCATGGCGACCCTGGAGCATTTATCGCTGCCTTACGCCCACCTGCTGACGCAAAGGGTGTTTATCAGCGCCAAGGTGCGCGATGAGTACGCGGCACTCTACGACCGGGCGGGCCTGGACCCAGCCCTGAAGTCGCGCATGACGGTAATCGAGAACTGCGTGGACGTGCCCGAGGCCGCGCCCGCCAAGGACGCCGGCCCGTTGCGCGTGCTGTTCGTGGGCCGCGGGGCACCCGAGAAGCGCCTGCACCTGGTGGGCCGCATCGCTGCCGAGTGCCGCCGCAGGGGCCTGCCTGTCGAGTTTGACCTGGTGGGCGATTGCGAGCCGGTCGTAGACGCCGCAGACCGCCCGGCCTGCCGCTTTGCGGGCATGCTGTCCGGCCCGGACGCCATTGCCCCGTTCTATGACCGCGCCCAAGTGCTGCTGCTGACCTCTTCCATGGAGGGCTTTCCCCTGGTCGTGCAGGAGGCCATGGCGCGCGCAGTGGTGCCCGTTTGCACCGACGTTGGCGGCATGGCCCGCCACGTGCTGCCCGGCAGCACCGGCGTGTTGTTGCCCCCCAACGATGAGGCCGCGGTGGTGACCGCCGGCGTGCAGGCCCTGACGGAGCTGGCAACCGACCGCGCGCGGCTGGCGCGCCTTGCTGCGGGCGCCTTTGCCCGCGCCGCAGAGCACTTCGGGCCGCGGCAGTTCCTTGAGAGTTGGCGCAGGGTGCTGGCGCGAGGCTGACGGCGGCATGGACGGTCGCCGCCCGCGCTGGTTTACTTCCCCCATGGCAGATGCCGATCTTGTGCTGGTAACGGGGGCGGCCGGGTTCATCGGCAGTCACCTGTGCGACGCGTTGCTGGACGCAGGCTATCGCGTGCGAGCCGCCGACAGCCTGGCGGGAGGCAACGCTGCCAACCTGGCGGCTGCGCGCGCAAAGCAGGGCTTTGAGTTCGCCCAGGCTGACTTGGCCGACGGGGCTTCCTGCCGGCGCGTTTGCGCGGGCGTGCGCCACGTGCTGCACCACGCGGCCCTGGCCAGCGTTCCCGTCAGCATCTCCGATCCACTGCGCTGCCACCGCGACACGCTGGACACGACGGCGAATCTGCTGGCTGCGGCCCGCGAGGCTGGAGCTGCCCGCTTCGTGCTGGCCAGCACCGCTGCCGTCTATGGCCGCACCCCGGCTGCTCCGGTGGCCGAGTCCATGCCATTTGACCCGCAGAGCCCCTATGCCGCCTCCAAGGCCGCAGGCGAGCTCTACGTGCAAGCCTTTGCGCGCATGGGCCTCGATGGCGTGAGCCTGCGCTACTTCAACGCCT
This sequence comes from Planctomycetota bacterium, assembly GCA_020847415.1. Lineage (GTDB taxonomy): Bacteria > Planctomycetota > UBA8742 > UBA2392 > UBA2392 > JADLBZ01. The sequence continues at coordinate 4,479 of JADLBZ010000168.1, read as the reverse complement.
ATGGGCCAAGGCAAGATCCGCGCTCAGCCTACTCGGGCGTCATCAGCATCATGGCCGACCGGCTGCGACGCAACGAACCGGTGACCATCTACGGCGACGGTGGTGCCACCCGCGACTTCGTGCACGTCAGCGACATTGTGGCCGCCGACCTGCTGGCATTGGCGGCCCGGCAGCCCTTGGCGGGCGCTGCCCTCAACATCGGCTCAGGCCGCGCGGTCACCATCCGCGAGGTGGCAGAGCTGATCGGACGCCTGCTTGGCCGCACACCGGAAATCCGCCTGCAGCCGGAGCGGCCCGGCGACATCCGCCACTCCTGCGCCGATGTCAGCGCCGCACGCCGCGTGCTGGGATTTGAAGCACGGGTGGGACTGGCGGACGGCCTGCGCGACCTGCTGGGGCAGGCATGAACCCGGTTGTTACTGCCATCATCCCGACCTTCCGGCGTCCCGCGCTGCTGGAACGCAGCGTGGGCAGTGTGCTGGCGCAGGACTACCGGCCACTGGAGCTGATCGTGGTGGACGACAGCAGCGGCGACAGCACGCCCGAGATGCTGGCCGGCTTTGCCACGCTCGCCCAGGCTGCCGGCGTGGAGTACCGCTGGTGCACCGTGCCCAACGGCGGGCCCGGCCCCGCCCGCAACCATGCGATGAAGCTGGCCCAAGGCGAGTACTTCGCCTTCCTGGACGACGACGACGCCTGGCTGCCGGGCAAGATCACGCGGCAGGTTGCAGCCATGCAGGCCGAGCCGGACGCCGGGGCGTCGTTCACGCGCTTTGTGCACGTCGGCAAGGAAGACCGCCCCAAGCCGTCTGCGGAATCTATGCAGGACGGCTGGGTTTTTGAGAGCCTGTGCACGGGCAGCACACGCGCGCACATCCAGACCCTGATGATCTCGCGCGCGGCCTTTGTGGCCACGGGCGGTTTCGGGGCGCTGCGCCAATGGGAAGACACGGAGTTTGAGCTGCGGCTTGCCCTGCTGGCCCCGTTCGTCGCTGTTCCTGACGTGCTGACCGTGATCACCCCGGCGCCGGACAGCATCAGCCGCGAGGCAGGCCTGGAAGGTGACCTGCGCCGAGACCGCGAGAAACTCGACTTTCTGGCGCAGTTCGTGGCGGCCCATGGAAGACACCCGCGCTTCAGCATGATGGCGGCGCAGACGTTGCGTGCACGCATTTACGACGAACACATCAAGCACCTGTTGTGGCTGGGCCGGGTGCGGGAGGCGCGCGCCGCACACGAGCAGGCGATGTCCGAGTGCGGCCCGCACCCGCTGCTGCAACGGCTGCGGCGCAAGCTGCTGCGGGCGCGGGTGGCAGGCTGGTTCGGCCTGCGCGTGCGCCGGCCCGGAAACTGACGCTGCGGCTGCTGCCGCTGGTTCGGACCCGGGAAACTGGTCAGTAGGCATGAGGCCGGGGGTCGCAGCGGATTCCCGCCGCGCGGCGCCGACAGGCAATCGGCCCTGCTGCTTCTGGTTCAGCCCCTGAAGAACTTGCTGAGGCGCGGGCCGCGCTGCAAAGCGTAGTTGCTCTTGACCCCTACCCCGTAAAGCTTGTCCGGCGGCGCGGTCAGCTTCTCATAGGCCATCTTGCACACCGGTTGCCGGTGCCGCACGATCAGGTCGTCCTCGTAGGGCCGCACCTCCAGCACCGCGGGCGTGCCCTTGATTTCGCCCTTGGCGCCGAAACCAAAGCCGGGGTCAAAGAAGCCCGCGTAGTGGGCGCGGAACTCCCCGGCGCTGGTGTCGTAAGGCAGCATCTCGACGGCGTACTCGGGCGGCACGCTGACGTACTCGTAAGTGCTGAAGATGTAGAAGGCGTTCTGGCTGAGAAACAGGGCGCCGTCCTTGGGCCGCCGGATCGGCTCAAAGTAATCATCGGGGTCGTGCTGGCCGATCGCCGCCAGGTCAATGGGCTTGGGTTTCAGGCTCTTCTTGGCCACATAGCCGACTACGTCCTGGTCCAGGTCCAGGGTCATCAGCAGGGCCGCGTCTTCTGCTGCGCCATAGAGGGCACTGTGCGCATCAATGGCCTCGCCCTGGGGCGTGAACAACACCGGCTGGATGCCGTGCAGGCGCTGCAGGGCCTGGCGCGCGACGATCTCGCGCCCGGCATAGAAAATGGCCTGGTTCAGGCTGTCGCCGGCACGCACCTTGACGTCGAAACTCTTGGGAATGATCTCCAGCCACAACTCGCCGGCATAGCCTTCCGGCACTTTGTCGTAGCGGGGGTTGCGGTCGCAAATGACGCGCGTCTGCAGGTCAATGCGCCCGGTGCTGCTCTTGTTGTTGGCATAGGCCGCCACGCCGGCAGGCAGTTTCAGGTTCTCGCGCAAGCGCACCAGGTAGACGTTGTCTCGCACCAGCACGGTGGGCTCGCGCAAGCTGATGGGATAGCGGGCGAAGCGCTCGATCAGGTCGCGCACGCGCTCGCCGCCCAGGGGCAGCAGGCTGCCGGTCATCGAGTACGCCTCGACGCTCAGGGTCAGGTCCAGGCTGGAGGGCTGGACCTGCTCCAGCGCGATGCCCGCGTTGCTGGTAATGGCGCCCTCCCGCACAAGGCGGGAGAGCTCCTGGCTGGGGAATGTGCCGTGCATGGGCGGGAATATAGCAGCAGGCCGTTGCCTTAGAAGCGCCGCTGTTTGGCTCAAGTGCCGTCACCGTCGGGGCCGATAACGAGACGGCGTCTGGCCGCCACCCATGGAAATTCACGGCACCATCATCCGCTTCCTTGAGCATTTGGAGATCGAGCGCAACTTCTCGGCCCAGAGCCTGCGCGCCTACGCCAACGACCTGAAGCAGTTCGAGGAGTACCTGGGCACCCAAGGCACAGCCAGCCTCGCCGCCTGCACGCACCTTACGCTGCGCGGCTACCTGGCGGGGCTTTCTGTGCAGGACTACCGCCGCCGCAGCGTGGCGCGCAAGCTGGCCAGCGTGCGCAGCCTGTTTCGCTGGCTGCACCGCCGGCAGGAGCTGACGGAAAACCCGGCGCGCCTGCTGCGCACGCCCAAGCTGGACCGCAATCTGCCCAAGTTCCTGGACGAGCAGCAGGTAAACGCTCTGCTGAACGCCCCCGGCCGCGATTGGAGCGGCCTGCGCGACCGCGCCATCCTGGAGTTGCTGTATGCCACTGGCCTGCGCGTCTCGGAACTGGTGCGGCTTGACCTGGCGGACCTCGAGTTCTCGCGCGGTACCCTGCGCGCCTTCGGAAAGGGCCGCAAAGAGCGCCTGTTGCCGCTGCTGCCCGCCGCGGTCTCGGCGCTGAAAGAGTGGCTGGCGGTTCGCACCCAGCCGCCCCGGGCCCGGCAGGGCCTTGAGCCCGGCATCAAGGCGGTGTTCGTGAACCAGCGCGGCACGCGGTTGACCGACCGCAGCGTGCGGCGGCAGATGGACGCCTACGTGGAAACGGCGGCCCTGGCCTGCCACGTGACGCCGCACACATTGAGGCACAGCTTCGCCACCCATCTGCTGAACCACGGGGCCGACCTGCGCGACGTGCAGGAGCTGTTGGGCCACGCCCACCTGGCGACTACCCAGGTGTACACGCATGTGACAACAGCACGCATGCTGGATGTTTACGAGCGCACGCACCCCAGCGCGGGCAAGGGACCGCTGGGGGTGGCAAGTTAGCCTTGACGCCGGGTCAGGCTTGGGCTTGTCTGGCTCGCTGCAAGGTGCTGTAATTCTGGCGATTGCATCCTCCTGTCCAGGTCCCGCCCGGTGTCGTTGATACGCCGACGGGATGGTTTGAGGATTCAAGCAACGGCAGGTGCCCATGGCAGACACCGAACAGGCCAACGTTGACTACGCAAACCTGATCAAGGCGCAGACGCGCCAGGTCGACATTGACGCGTTCAAAGAACGCGGCATGAAGAAGGTCAACGTAATCAATGCGAAGAAGATCAACGATCTGATTTCGCAAGCGGTGACCAACATCATCAGCCGCATGGAGGACGCCGGCATCCAGACGATCAAGGACGACAAGGCCCAGATCGTCATGGACAGCATGGCCGAGTTCAAGCGCCTCTTTGCCGAGCAGAAGAAGGAGCAAGAAGGCCAGGGCAAGCTCCAGGAAGAACTGGAGAAACTGCGCGAGCAGATGAGCAAGCAGGCGGCAGTCTCGGCCGCTGCGCCGGTTGCCGCCAGCAGCGTGCAGACACAGGCCATCAGCGACGAAATTGCCGAGCTGAAGGCCTTCATGATCAACCAGGCCAGCAAAGCCCAGAGCCAGGAAATGACCCGCGGCGCCATGCTGGAGCAGCAGGCGCAGTTGCTGGAGGACCACTTCGCCGACATGAAGGCGGCCCTGGCCACCGGCGGCAACGCCCAGGCCCAGGCGCTGGTCTCGCAGGACAACACCAAGGCAGCCCTGGAAGATGCCGTCAACCGTGTGCAGGCTTTGCTGGAACAGCAGGAGAAGTCCCGAAACGGCAGCACAACAGATGCGCTGATGAGCGCGCTGACCGAGTTCCGCACTGACCTTG
>JADLBZ010000167.1 GCA_020847415.1 Planctomycetota bacterium | reverse complement strand
GACGCCAAGCGCGACTGGGGCTTTGCGCCCGACTACGTGCAGGGCATGTGGATGATGCTTCAGCAGGACAAGCCCGACGACTATGTGCTGGCCACCGGCGAAACCCGCACCGTGCGCGAGTTCTGCGAGCTGGCCTTTGCCCGCGTGGGGCTGGACTATCGCAAGCATGTCGAGATTGACCCGCGCTACTTCCGGCCCAGCGAAGTAGACGTGCTGCTGGGCAGCGCCGAGAAGGCCCGCAAGGCCCTGGGCTGGAAGCCCACCACCAGCTTCCGCGAGCTGGTTCACATGATGGTGGACGCCGACGTGCAGGCCCTGAAGGACGGGCGCCGCGAGTTTGAGGTGCGCGAGCGCTTCTTTAAGTAGGCCCACCCATGCCCACCCGCCTGCCCAGCCGCGCCCGCCGCGAGGCCCTGTTCCCCGCCCTGGCGCGTTATGCCTACCTGGATACCTCCTACCGCGGCCCCCTGTGCCGGCCGGCCATCGCCGCCGTGGAAGGCTATCTGCGCGGCGTGGCCCGGGGCGGCTCGACCGCCATTCCCGGCTGGACAAGGCAGCTTGGCGAGTGCCGCGACGAGCTGGCGGCCCATGTGGGTTGCCAAGGGCCGGAGCTGGTCTTTCTGGCCAACGCCACCGATGCACTCAGCCGCGTGACCCTGGGCCTCAACTGGCGCGACGGCGACGAAGTGGTTGCCCCGGCCAACGACTACACCGGCCTGCTGCGCCCGCTGCTGGACCTGCGCCGCAGGGGCGTGGCCCTGCGCCTGGTTGAGCCCGTGGACGGCCTGGTGGACGCAGCCGCCTTGCTCAGGGCCTGTTCGCGGCGCACCCGCCTGGTGGCTGCCAGCCACGTCAACTTCCGCACCGGCGCGCGCATGGATGCCGCCGCCCTGTGCGCGGGCGCCCGCCGCAAGGGCGTGCTGAGCGTGCTGGACTGCGTGCAGACCGCCGGCTGCCTGCAACTGGACTTGCACGAGCTGGGCTGCGATTTCGCCACCTGGGCGGCACGCAAGTGGTTCTGCTCGCTGGATACTGTGGGCGTGCTGTATGTGCGCGCGAAGTCGCTGGACAGCCTGACCCCCCACACCATGGGCCTGTTCAGCGTGGCTGAGCCCCACAACTTTGACCGCCTGGACCAGCCGCCTGCTGAGGGCGCGCGGCGCTTCATGCTGGGGGCGCCGCCCTTTGCCCAGGTGCTGGCCCTGCGGGCCGCGCTGGGCCTGCAGCGGCGCGTTGGCGCCGCGCGCATTGAGGAGCGGGTACTGGCCCTGGCTGCCTCCGTGCGCGAACAGGCTACATCAGCCGGCTACACCGTGGCGCCCACGGGCCTGCCTTCGCCGGTGGTGTGCATACAGCGGCAGGGTGCTTTGGCCGATGAAGCCCTGGGCAAACGGCTGTTGCGGCGCAAGGTGGTGGCCAGCGTGCGGCCGGGCATCGTGCGGGTCAGCCCCCACTGGTTCAATGACGAGCGCGACCTGGACCGGCTCTTTGCCGCCCTGCCGAAATAGCCCGGCCCTGCGGCCAGGGCATTCGCCGGCAGCCGGGGCCTGCAAAACCGGCGCGTTGCCCCGCAACGGGGGCTCGTTATAGTTGCGGCCCGGCGCTCCAGCGGAGAGGTGGCAGAGTGGCCGATTGTGCCCGCTTGGAAAGCGGGTGTACCGAAAGGTACCGAGGGTTCGAATCCCTCCCTCTCCGCCACGCCGTTCCCCATGCCCGGTGAGCAGACTATTGCGCTGGTCAAGGACGCCCTCGACGCGCGCACGCGCCGCGAGCACTTGAGTTTTCTTGGCCGCATCGAGCGCCTGGCCGGTCGCGTCGTGGGCTTGCTGCTGCGCCACCGGGCGCTGGTGGCTTTGGGGCTGTTCCTTTGTGTGTGGCTGGGCGGCGCGCTGGGCCTGTACATCATCGGGCAGATCCACGAGGGTGCCGACTCGCTGGCGGGCCCCGATGGTCGGCAACCCTACACTGGAGCCTGCTGAACTGCCTCTTCATGGCGGCCATCACCATGTCCACGGTGGGCTACGGCGACTACGTGGACGTCAACAGCCTGCCCGACGACGGGCGGGCCACCGCCATGACGTTCCTGATTGTCTTCAATCTGTCCAGCTACCTCGTGCTGCTCTACGTCAGCGGCACGATTGCCAGCTTCCTGATCGAGGGCAGCCTCGCCCGCTTCTTCCGGAGACGTCGCATGGACCGCCTGCTGCACGAGATCCGAGGCCACTTCATCGTCTGCGGGTGCGGGACCACAGGCCGCCACATCGTGGAAGAACTGGCCAAGGTCAATGCCGGCGTGGTGGCCATGGATTCCGACGAAGAGGCCATCAACGCGCTGACCAAACACTATCCAGGGTTGCTGGCCATCCGCGGGGACTCGATGGATGACGAGCTGCTGCGCGAAGCCGGCCTGGAGCGCGCCGCCGGCCTGTTTGCCGCGCTGGCAGAGGATCGTGACAACATTGTGCTCACGCTTTCCGCACGCCAGATGGCGCCTGCTGCCCGCATTGTGGCCCGTGCCACGCAGTTCGAGAACATCGCCAAGCTGAAGCGCGTGGGCGCCAACGCAGTGATCAGCCCGAACCACATCGGCGGCCTGCGCATGGCCAGCGAGATGGTGCGCCCGGCTGTGGTCACCTTCCTGGACACCATGCTGCGCGACCACAGCGCAATCATGCGCTTCGAAAACGTGTCCGTGCGCGCCGGCGGCCACGCCGACGGCCGGCGCATCGCTGAGCTGGACATCAGCCGCAAATTGGGCATCGCCGTGATCGGCATCAAGCGAAGCAGCGGCACCATCGAGTACAACCCGGGCGGCGACACCGCCCTGCACGGCGGCGACGAGGTCATTAGTGATCACGGACCCCGAACGGCGAGACAAGCTGGCCGTGTTGCTCGCCTGACGCCCGCCTACTTCGCGAACAGCGGCAGCAACTGGTAGGGCACCTGCAAAATCATCAGAGCGTTGGCCGTCGTGTACGCCTCGCCGTAGCTCTGGCTGGCCCAGCCGCCGTTGCCCGCGGAATTGCGCTTCTGTTCATCCATGAGCAGGTCGCGGATCTTGGGGAAGTACTCGTCAAAGAAGGCCTCTTCGGGCGCGTTCCACATGGCCTGCACGGCATAGAAGTTGGCGTAGTAGAAGTGGCTCACGTCCAGCGAGCCCACGCCCGAGCGCCGCCTCTGGTTGAACTCGTCAAACTTGAAGCGCAGCCACGCCAGCCCGCCCTTGTAGATTTTGCCGACCTCGTGCTCCTTCCACACCGCGCCCTCGGCGTACACGCCGATGCCGTTCATGGTGGCGATGGCGGCGGCACACAGGGCGTAGCTGTCGCTGTTCCAGCCCGAGGCCAGGGAGTACTTGAAGGTGTAGCCCTTGTACTCGACGCCGTCGTGCACAAAAGTGCGCTGGTCGGCGGTGTCCACCATGTACTTGATGGCGTTCTGGATGGTCTTCATGTTGACGTTGATGCCGGCGTCCGAGGCCGCGCGCAGGGCCTGGATGCAGCACACCGTGGTGGAGCCTTCGTCCCAGGTCAAGTCGTCGGGCACGTATCCCCAGCCGCCGAATGCCGTCTGGCCGGCCTCGATGCACTTCACGGCCAGCTGGATGGACTTCTCGAGCTTGGCGCGCTCGGCAGGCGTCTTGAGGGTGCCCAGGATCTGGGTCATGAACAGTGTGGCGTAGCCGTGGCCGTGGATGCGGCTGCCGTCGTTAGCGCCCGTGAAGTAGCCGTTGTTGGGGTCCTGGCAGGTCAGCAGGTACTCCATGCACTTGCGTACATGGTTGGCGTAGGGGCCCTTGTCGGGCGTGCTGCCGGAGGCCACCAGGGCAAGGCCCGCCAGGCTGCTGACGGCGATACCCACGTTCTCGCCGCCACCCTTGGTGAACGAGCCGTTGGGCTGCTGCAGCTCCGAGAGCCGCTTCAGGCCCTTGCGCACGCACTGCTTGAGATCCTCGGTGACCCACTTCTTGTTCAGCACGCGCAGGGCGGGCGCCTCGCTGGGGTCAATCTCGCCTTCGGGCCGGCCTTCACCGGCTGCCGGGGCCGGGGTCTCGCCGGCGGGCTTGTCGCCGCCCGCGGGGGCGTCCTGGGCCGCAACCAGAGAAAAAGCGCTTGAGGCAAGGGCGAGGGCGGCAATCCAGCGGGCGGGTGACTTCATGGGTGCTCCCGTGAGAAAGATCGCGCGCCGGGGCGCGAGTCCTTTAATATACGGAAATTGGGCTGTGACGTTCGTGGAAATCGGGCAACCGGAAGGGGCAGGGCCACATGAGCGGCGTGGGCGGAATCGGCGGCACCCCGGACCTGCCGCCCCTGCGCGAGCCCGACCGCAAGGGCGACGGCGAGCAGGGCGGCCAGTACTTCGGGGGCGGCCGCCGCCGCAAACCCGACCAGCAGGCCAAGCCCGGCCAGCCCGCGCCCGACGAAACACCGGCCGAAGACCCGCCCGCAGACCCCGACCTGCCCGCCATGCTGCGGCCTGAACCCCCGCCCGCCGAGCGGCCCACCTACACGCCGGGACCGCCCCCGCCCCTGAGTGAAGCCGAGCCGGGCACGGGCGCCCGCGAGGCCCTGCTGGCGGCGGTGCAGGCTGCCAACGAGGAACTGGGCCGCGCCGGCCGCGCCTTGCGCGTGGTGCTGCTGCCGCGCCCCAAGGGCGGCCTGCTGCTGGCCCTGCGCCAGCCACACGAGCCGGACGTGCCACTGCTGGGCGACCGCGACGCCCTGCGGCTGGAGCTGCCCGCCCTGGAAGCCCGCCTGAAGGCGCTGGCCCAGGGCGGCGCGGGCGGGTTGTTCTCGGCCCAGGCTTGAGCCGCCCCGCTACCAGCGGATCTCGTTGAACAGCTTGACCAGCTTGCCGCCCCGCGCCGGCGCTATGTGCGCGGCATAGGCCACGCAACCGTGCAGGTGGGCCCGGAAGTCCGCGTGTTGCTCGCGGTTCTGGCTGGCCGGCCCGTGGCGGATGCAGTTGGTGAGGATGGCCTTGAGGCGGTCAAACTCGGCGCGGGGCAGGTTGGGTTTCTCGTTGACCACCACGCCGGTCACGCGCTGGTGGCGGCCCCGGCGCATGACGCGGGTCTTTTTCTCGTTCACCGCGAGGCCTTCACTGGTGATGACCTTGCGGGCCAGTTGCATCAGGCGCCCTGCGCGCCGGGACATCTCCTCGCCGCCGCTGAAGGTCAGGTCGTCGGCATAGCGCGTGTATGCGCCGCCGAACTTGCGGGCCAGAGCCGCCAGCCGCTTGTCCATGCGGCGGCAGATGGCGTTGGCCAGCCCCGGGCTGGTGGGCGAACCCTGGGGCAGTTCGGGAAGGCTGCCGGCAAGCAAATCTGGATGTTTCGGGACGCATTTCCAGGCACTCAAAAGCGTCCCGGCGCCTTTCTGCACGTCCGGTTTGCGGCGCATCTTGCACTCGTTGCGCGAGTTGGTCGTCAGGTTGGCTAGGGCAATCGCCACGCCGCGGCCATAGCCAGCCCAGCGCAAGTAGCCGCAGACCCGCCGGAAATCAAACGACGGAAAGAAGTCCGCGATGTCCATGCAGATGACCACGGCTTTGCCCGCATGTGCAGTTGCGTTCGACAACGAGTCGCGCCTCGCCCGGAACCCATGGGCCGCCTCGTGCAGGGGCAGCTTGCGGACCAGCACCTCGTGCAGCCGCCGCTGCAGGCGCTTCAGCTCGGGGCAGGGCACCATGAGCAGGCGCGTGCCGCCGGACTTCTTGGGCACCGGGTGCAGGAAGTAGTGCACCCAGTTCATGGCCGTTGAGGGCGGCCGCACGGCAAAGCCGGCCACCTTGCTGATGGTTGTGCCCAGCAAGGTTGCCAGGGCATCCAGATGCGGGATCGCGGGCAGGCCCAGTTCCTGAACGCGCCCGGGCTTGAAGTGCGGGTCCGGGTGTTTCGCCGTGCCGCCCAAGTGGCGCAACTCGCCGGGGCGGCCCTTCGGGATGGGCTCTGACCGCTGCGGCTCGGGCGGCGTGCGGCTGCGGCGGTTGATCCACGAACGATGGGTGCGGTTCTTCCAGGGTGGGGGCGGCGGGGGCGAGCCCCAGCCGGCAGGCTCAGGCGGCGTGCCCGCGCGCTGGGGTGGCGTGGCAGGTTGCGGCGGCAGGGGCTGCGGGTGGCTGGACGGGCGCTGGTACCCGCGTTGCAGGCCCTTGCTGTAGTCGTCCTTCTTGCGGCGAAACAGCCAGTCAAAGAAGCCCATGGTGGCCCCAGATAGCGCGTGGGAGAGGCTTCCAGCTCCCGGTCACGAGAGACACGAGTCCGGAACGGAGTCGTTTCTCTCGTGCGAACCGCGTGACTGGCTAAGGCGTTGCGGCCTGGGGATCCCGGCCAACTGCTTGCGCAGTCAAGTCTCTCCCTCGCGCTGGGGTGCAGTGTAGCGCCGCCGGCGACATCGCGGCTGCCGTGAATGCAATGTGGACAGACGCACCCAGGGATTGGCCCCCAGCGCAGCCGCCTGGGCCCGGAGTTCCAAAACTGACACACCTTTGCAACCCAAGCCGGTCGCTCATCCGTTCATACTCCTGTTCGGCGCACGATTCCCGGGCCGCGCCGAAGGAGGGCACCATGCTGCTGCGTAACCAGGACACCGAGCTGACACTGAATCTGCTGGGCTTTGAGTTCCCCGAAAGCGCCCAGGGGCCCGTGCACGACGACTGGCTGGTCGTGGCGGTCACCCTGCGCGAGCGCCGCCGTCACTTCTATGCCGCCCACACCGCGCTGGCCCTGGAAGAGGCCCATCAACTGGCCGCCTGGCTGCGCGAGCAGGCCTTTGCCACCACGCCGGCCAGCTTCGTTCCCTCCGAGGGCGCGCTGGCCTTTGAAGCCCAGCCGCTGGCCGGTGGTTGCCGCCTGCTGGTGCGGCTGTACCTTGAGTTCCGACCGCCCTGGGCGGGGCCCGAGGGCGCGTGCCTTGAGTTCGTGCCGGGCACGCGCGATGTGCTGGCCCTGGCCGCATCGGTGCACGAGGCCGTGCAGGCCTTCGTGCCGCAGGGCGTGTAGGGGCGCGCGGCGCCGGGCATTGCGTTACCTGCCACCCAATCCCACGCGGCCCTTGACGCCGCACAGCCGCGGCTTCAACTTCGCGGCATGGCAGCAAAGGGCGAAGACTCGCCGGCGATGAAGCACTTCCGTGAGCTGAAAGAGGCCCACGCGGGGGCGCTTCTGCTGTACCAGATCGGGGACTTCTACGAGACCTTCTTTGACGACGCGTGCCGGCTTGCCCAGGTGCTGGGCATTACGCTGACCTCGCGTGGCGAAGACACCCAGGGCAACGCCATTCCCATGGCGGGCTTTCCGCTGCGGGCCCTCGATCAGCACCTGCCCCGCCTGCTGGAGGCCGGCGTGCGCGTGGTGGTCTGCGAGCAGACCGAGGACGCCGCCGAGGCCAAGGGCCTGGTGCGCCGCGAAGTGACCCGCGTGGTCACGCCGGGCACGGTCCTGGAAGAATCGCTGCTGGACGCGCGCAAGCCCACGCTGCTGGCAGCCTGGCGCCCGCCTGTCCGCAAAGGCGTGGACGGCGGGCTGGCCTGGGCCGAGCTTTCCACGGGTCGCTTCCTGTGCACGCCCCTGCCCGCCACCGAGCTGGAAACTGCCCTGGCGCGGCTGGAGCCCGCCGAGCTGCTGCTGCCCGAGCGCCTGTGGGCGCAAGACCGAGATGAACTGGCCCGCGTGCGCCAGCTTACGCGCGGCGCCCTGACCGCCTGCGCGGACTTCTCGTTTGAGCCTGCCCGCGCCGCCGAGGAACTGCACCGGCATTTCGGCGTGGCCACCCTGCAGGGCTTCGGGTTTGCCGACGACCACGCGCCTGAGGTGGCTGCGGCAGGTGCCTTGCTGCGCTACCTGGTCGAGAACCAGCGGGGCCGCCTGGCCCACCTGCGCACCATGGAGCGCTTTGCCGCCGGCGACGTGATGTCCCTGGACCGCGCCACCCTGGACGCCCTGGAGGTGGTCAAAACCCTGCGCGAGGGCCGCCGCGCGGGCAGCCTGCTGGAGGCCGTGGACGCCACCCTGACGCCCATGGGTGCTCGCGAGCTGCGGGGCTGGCTGCTGGGCCCCCTGGCCGAGCCCAAACGCATTGGCGCCCGCCACGCCGCGGTGGACGAACTGGTGCACACGCCGCGCCGCCTTGCCCTGTTGCGCGAAGCGCTAGGCGGTCTGCCGGACATCGAGCGGCTGGCCGGCCGCGTGGGCAGCGGCCGTGCCTCGCCGGTGGACCTCTCCGGCCTGCGCCTCGCATTGCGCCGCCTGCCCCTGGTGGTTTCGGCCCTGGCCGGCACCGAGAGCAGCCTGCTCTCCTATGCCGCGCAGAACCTGGACGCCATGGCCGAACTGCGCGCCGCCCTGGAGGGCCGCCTCGCCGACGAGCCGCCGGCCACACTGAAAGACGGCGGAGTGATCCGCGAGGGCGTGAACGCCGAGCTGGACGAGCTGCGCGCCCTGATGCGCGACGGCAAGGGCTGGATGGCCCGCTTCCAGGACGAAGAGGGCCGCCGTGCCGGCATCCCCAGCCTGAAGGTCGGCTTCAACAACGTGTTCGGCTACTACATCGAGATTACCCACGCCAACACCCAGAAGGTGCCCAGCCATTACATCCGCAAGCAGACCCTGAAGGGCGCCGAGCGCTACATCACGCCGGAGCTCAAGGACTACGAGTCACGCATCCTGAACGCCGAGAAGCGCACCCAGCAGCTTGAGGGCCAGTTGTTCGCGGACCTGCGCGACGAAGTGAACCGCCATGCCGCGCGCCTGCTGGCGGGCGCGCGGCTGGCTGCGCTGGTGGACGCTTTGGCCTCGCTGGCCGAGACCGCCCGCCAGCGCGGGTGGGTGCGCCCCGTGCTGGAGGAAGGCAACTCGCTGCGGCTGTTGCAGGCGCGGCACCCGGTGCTGGAGGCAAGCCTCGAACGCGGCAAGCTGGTGCCCAACGACGCCGTGCTGGAGGGCGGGGCGACTCTTGCCACCGTGACCGGGCCCAACATGGCGGGCAAAAGCACCTACGTGCGCACCGTGGCCCTGTGCGCGCTGCTGGCGCAGTCGGGCAGTTTCGTGCCCGCCCAGGAGGCCCGGCTGGGGCTGGTGGATCGCATCTTTACCCGCCTGGGCAGCGCCGATGACATCGGCCGCGGCCAGAGCACCTTCATGGTCGAAATGGCCGAGACCGCCAACATCCTCAACCCCGCCACCAGCCGCAGCCTGGTAGTGCTCGACGAAGTAGGCCGCGGCACCAGCACCTTTGACGGCGTCTCGATTGCCTGGGCAGTCAGCGAGTTTCTGTTGCAGCGGGGCGCGCGCACGCTGTTTGCCACGCACTATCACGAGCTGACCCAACTGGCCCTGAAGTACCCGGCGGTGCGCAATCTGAACGTGGCGGTGCGCGAGTGGCAGGACGAACTGGTCTTTCTGCACCAGATTGTGGAAGGCGGGGCCGACCGCAGCTACGGCATCCATGTGGCCAAGCTGGCCGGCATCCCCGGCGAGGTGGTGGGCCGCGCCCGCGAGATATTGTCGCGCCTGGAGGCCGACAGCCCGGTGCTTTCGGGCAAGGCGACAGGGGGAGCGCCCGCGGGCCCGAAACGGCCCAAGGCGGTACAGCTGAGCCTGTTCACGGTGGCGGAGAACCGGGCCCTGAAGGCGCTGACTGAGCTGGACACCACGCGCCTGTCGCCCGAGCAGGCACTGAACGAGCTGCTGCGGCTGAAGGACCTTTCGCGCGAGTAGGACGTCGGCGGGCGTGCCCGTGCACGGCCGCCGGGCGCGCCGGTCTCCTGCGTGGCGCCGTTCGCGCTGCCGGTCAGGAAACCGGCGTTCCCAGGATGCCGATGCCACGAACCTGCGTGCAGCTCGGCAACCGAAACCAGCGCGGGCGCAGCAATGCTGCGCCCCTGCGGCGCCATTGGCCCCCGAAGCCCGCGTGACCTGCCACCTCAGCGAATGCCAAAGTACTTGCGGGCCTCGTCCTCGCTGTCGAACTCGTCCCAGATGAACTCGCCACTGGCGCCCCGCCACTCGAAAACATGGGCGCACCACGGCCTCTCGGAGTTCTTGGGCTGGGCGATCAGCATGGCGCGACCATCGGGCAGGGCGTACACGCGATCCAGGATCTCGTAGAACCCCCCTCTTAACTCAGCAGGGTTCACTCCACAGCCGACGCCAAGTGGATCGGAAGTGCCTGCTGCTGCAGTATCAACGGAGAGCTGCGTGGGCACCCGCCCATCGCTCTTCGCGTTGGCCATGCGGGCCTGCCCCGCGAGTGAGCCCAGCAACTGTTCGGCTTCTGCTTTCCACGGGTCTCGGTGCCCGGTCGTGATTAGCGGCATGGTGACCACGTAGACAATCCCAACGCTCAACAGGAACAGGACAACACACACGAGGGTGTTCTTGACGCCCCACCGCGGCTTCGCGGCTGTGGGTGCCGGGTCCGACACGTTACCCTCCATGGGACCTGCCCTTCTTTGCGGCGGCAATGAAGTCCAATGCCTTCTGTTCGGTATCCAGCCCGTCCCATTGAAAGGCCCCCGAGCCGCCCTGCCAGGCAAACGTGTGCACCCCCCAGCCGTCGAACGGGTCCTTGGGGTGCGCCAGCAGGGCAGCCTTGCCGCCACCCAGGTCAAAGACCCGGTCGTCAATCGCGTAGTGCTCACCGGTCAGCCCGGCTGCTTCAACGCCCGAGCCACCGTCTGCAAGGCTGCCCGTGAGCCGGGCCGGAGCCCGTTCCATCCGGGAGAAAGCCCTGCGGGCGGTGCTCGCGTTGGAGCCCAGTTGCTGTTCCGCCTCAGCACGACG
>JADLBZ010000166.1 GCA_020847415.1 Planctomycetota bacterium | reverse complement strand
CGCAAGAGGGCGCCGAGGCCGTGATGCAGGCGCTGCTGCACGCCCTGCGGCGGCTGACGCGAGTTCGCAGCGCAGCCCGGCTCGTGGCGCCGCGGCGCATTGCGATCATCGGCCTTGGCTT
The DNA here is from genome assembly GCA_020847415.1 of Planctomycetota bacterium. Taxonomy (GTDB): domain Bacteria; phylum Planctomycetota; class UBA8742; order UBA2392; family UBA2392; genus JADLBZ01. The sequence continues at coordinate 3,421 of JADLBZ010000166.1, read as the reverse complement.
GATGGGCGGCTCCCTGGCGGCGGCGCTCAAGCGCGCCCAGCCGGCGCACGCGCTGGCGGGCGTGGACGAAGCCGGGCGGCTGGAACGGCCCAGGGGAAGCGGGCTGTTTACCACTCTGCACGAGCCGTCCGGTGGTGCAGCCGCGGTGGCCGATGCCGAGCTGGTGTTCCTGTGCGCGCCGTGGCGTACCAACCTGAAGCTGTTGCCGCAGATCGCCCGCGACGCCGGGCGCAGTGCGGTGATCACCGATGTGGGCGGCCTGAAGCGCGAGGTTTGCGAGTCGGCTGCCACGGTGTTTGCCGGGCCGGATGCGCCCCTGTTTGTGGGCGGCCACCCTATGGCGGGCAAGGCTCGCGGCGGTTTTGAGAACGCCTCGGCCGACCTGTTTGAAGAACGCGCCTGGGTACTGACCCCCAGCCGTGACACACCCATCGAGCCCCTGCGCCTGCTGAAACAGGTCATCGAGAGCACAGGTGCAATCGTGCAGCTCCTGCGCCCCGAAGAGCACGATGCCGCGGCGGTGGCAGTGAGCCACCTGCCGCAGCTTGCCGCCGTGGCCCTGATGCTGTGCGCGGGCGGGCGCGACCGCGGCATGGCCGGGCCGGGGCTGCTGGACATGACACGGCTGGCGGCATCACCCGCGGCACAGTGGAACGACCTGCTGGGCGCGCGGAGCCCCGAGGTGATCGCCGAGATCCAGCGGCTGCGGGCCTACCTGAGCGAGTTCGAGATCGCGCTGTCGCTGCGTGAGGGGCTGGACAAGTGGTTTGACCGCGCCAACGCCCTGCGCCGCGAGCTGGAAGGGCGTGGGTAGGGTGTTCTTTCGCAACTGGGCCGGCACCCCGGACGTTATTACAATGTCAGCACGTCCGGCCCGGAGCCCGCCATGGTTAAGACTATCCGCAAAGTAGGCAACAGCGGCGGCGTCACGTTGGACCGCGCGCTGCTTGACTTGGCGCACCTCAAACTGGGCGACAAGGTAGTTGTGTCGGTGCGCGACGGCAGCATTGTGCTGACCCCGGCGAACGTTGGCTTCGGCGATGAGGAACTCGACGAGACGGCTGCCCGCCTGTTCAAGAAATACCGCAAGACGTTCCGGAAACTGGCGGAGTAAGCATGCCGCACTTCCTGAGCGTAGCCAACGTGCTGCGGCTGCATGAGATGTCCATTGAGCGATTCGGGGGCTCGCCCGGCGTGCGCGACGCGGGCCTGCTTGAGTCTGCAGTCGCCATGCCGCAGGCCAGCTACGGTGGCACCTACCTTCACGAGAACCTGTTCGCCATGACGGCCGCGTACTTGTTCCACATCTCGCAGGCGCACGCCTTTGTGGACGGCAACAAGCGTACGGCCCTGGCCGCGGCGTTGACGTTTGCGACGCTCAACGGGGTGCGAATCAACGCCGGTGACGACGAGCTCATTGAGATCTGCCTTGGCGTGGCGGCTGGAGAGATCGGCAAGGACGAACTGACCAGGCGCTTGCGGGCTGTGTTGCTGCTTTCCCGGAAAAAGCAGCGGCCCTGATGTGCAGGGCCGCCGCAGGGGTTGCATGCAGTTGGGTTACGGCGCGACCTTCAGCTCGGCCTTTTCTCCGCCCTTGCGAACTACCGTCAGGGACAGCTCGCCCTTGGCGTCCTGCAGCAGCTTCCACAGGTCGTCCAGCGTGTGCTCGGCCTTGATCTCGGTTTCTCCCACCTTCACGATCACGTCGCCGGCCTTCAGGCCCGCCGCCTTGCAGGGCGAGTCCTTGCGCGGGTTGCCGCTGACCAGGAAGCCCACTTTGTGCCCGGCGTAGCTGTCGCCCAGCACGTCTTCGCCCACTTTCATGAAGCGATCCCCGCCGCGGAACTCGCGGCCCGCGGCTGGTTGGGCTGCCGTCTTGGGCAGTCCAACGACTTTCCAGCCCTTCTGGATGGTGAGCTTGGCCTCGGCGTCGGCCACGTCGCCGCCGATCTGGTCCACCTTGGCTTCGGGGTTGGTGGGGTCTTTGTAGTGGCGCGAAACCTTGAGGCGGCAGTACTCCTTGCCTTGTTCGTCCTGCACCACCAGCTCGTCGCCAATGGCGGGCACGTCGCCCGACTTCACGTCCACCAGCACAAACAGGCCGGTGTTGTCCTTCTTGCGCGTGGCGCTGGCCACCAACCCGTCAAAGGTGGGGGCGGCCGGTGTGGGCTCGGGCTTGACCGGCAGGGTGGTGGCGGGGGCGTCCTTGCCGAAGTCCGGGCTCAGCACCTTGGTTTGCGCGTCCTTCATGCCTGCGGCAAAAGCCGCCGGGGTCATCAGCACGCGGTTGCCCAGGGCGCGCGAGGGGTCGTTCAGCCCGCCCAGAATGCGGCCGAAGCCCGTGGGGTCCTGGTTCTGGCCAACCGGCGCCGGCTTCTGGCCCACCAGGCCCAGCACCTTGCCGTCCAGGGTCAGCACCAATGCCCCCAGGCAGTCCTGCACCGAGCCGTCCAGGCCGTAATACTTGCCGTCTTCCACCACGGCGTTAATGCGCGCCAGCCGGAAGAAGCGGGCATAGTTAAGTGTCGCGTCGTGGGCGCCGATCAGCAGCACTTCTTCGCCCAGGGCCGGCACTTCGGCCTTCTCGGGGAAGGTGATTGAGGCCAGGCCCATGCCCTCTTCCAGCTTGGCCCCGAAGTAGCGCAGGTTCTCGTCCTTGTGCTCCAGGGCCTGAATGGCGTCAAACTCGATGCCGGCTGCCGTGCGCACCCGGAAATTCTGCGGCCCGGTGTTCTGCTGCTGGCCGCGTCCGCCGCCGAACATGCTGGCCATGCCCGACACGTTGGCGGCAAAGGGCTGGTTGGAAGCCACGAACAGGCCCTTTTCGCCGGCCAGCACGCCCGTGGCTGTGCCCACGGTGTCCACGTTCTGGCCCATGGCGCTGGTGCGTGAGGACCAGGTCAGAACCACCACGCGGCTGGAGTACTTTTGCATCAGGTCGCGGATCTTGGCGGCCTTGGCGTCCTCCTGCCCGTGCAGGGTGCTGCCCATCAGTGCCAGCAACAGAACAGCCATTGAGAATCGAGTCATGGTCGCTATCTCCTTTGTCGCTTACGCCTGCCCGCTGAAGGAGTCGCTTGCGGCGCCAACTCCAACGGACTGCACCTGCCCGGCTCGCACAGCCGCGCTTAAAGGTTCGGCTGGCCCGCATTTCGGGCAGCTTGGGTTAGTCCTCGTCGCGGCGTGGACGGCGCGGCCCACTTGGCCGGTCGCCGTCACGGCGGGGCGGCCTGGCGCCACGGGGACGGTCGCTGCCGAAGCGGGGTGGACGGTCGCCACTGGGCCGGTCGCTGCCGAAGCGGGGTGGACGGTCGCCGCGCGGGCGGTCGCCATCACGACGGGGCGGCCTGTCACCGCGCGGGCGGTCGCTGCCGAAGCGGGGCGGCCTGTCACCGCGGGGCCGGTCGCTGCCGAAGCGGGG
>JADLBZ010000165.1 GCA_020847415.1 Planctomycetota bacterium | reverse complement strand
GGCTGTTGAGAATGGCAATGGCATACCGCCAAAGCGCCAAAACGCCAAAGGCTGGTGCCGAGCAGAAAGGCGAACAGGAAGCCCGGCGGAGCGGCTTGTAGTAGCTCGCGCATGCTGTTGTGCGGGTAGACACGCGAGCAGGAACAGCGCTTTGGCCATTTGGCGCTTTGGCGGTTAAGCCGTACCGTGGTTGCATCCTGTTCACACGGGCAGGTGCGAACGGCCGCCCGGTGGCTGGCTTACGGTGGCCAGCGCGAAGCCCCCCGCCAAGTCCACAGAAGACAGCGAGGAACCGATTCAATGTGGATGCAACACTTGCAGGCAACGGGCTTCCCGCCAGGTTCTTACTCGGCCTTCTGGCGGGCTTCCAGTTCCTCGCGCGCGCGACGCGCGGTGTCCTGCACCTCGGCGTCGGCGGCTTCGCCCACCCGGCGGGCGTCGTCGCGGGACAAGAACAGCACGCGGCCGTCGTGCAGGCTGATCTCCACGCCCGCGGGGCGCGTGCGCAACTCCTTGATCTCCAGCGGCTCGACCTTGGCCTCGGCCTTCACCGCGGTGCCCGCGTTACGGGCAAAGCGCTTCTTGCGCTCTTCGGCCCCGGAACGCCCGCCCTCGATGTAAGGAGCAAAGCGATCCATGAAGCCGTCGAACTGGCGCAGCACTTCCTCGTAAAGCGCCTCGTCCATCTCCTCCATGTGGCTGCTGATGTAGTCGCCGAACGCGTTGCACTTCTCGTTGATGGCGGCGCCGATACGCTTGTCCAGCGGGTTGTTCTTCTGCCCCAGCCACGGTGCGGCGCCGCTGGCCTCGGCCTGCGTCTTCAGGCCATAGGTGGTGATCACGCCGCGCTCGTAGCAATCCGTGAAGGTCTGCACCGGCTGGACGTTCAGGTCCGTGCTTTCCATGAGGCGCACGGCGTTGAATGCGAGGCCCACCAGCAGGTTGGAGCATCGGATGGCGGTGACGCGCTTGTCCGGGTTCTCGCGGATCACCTGCAGCACGCGCTCGACCAGGTCGGCGGCAAGCTCGGCTGCCTTGACCCCCGACAGCACCGGCCGGTTCGAGAACTGGCCGACCACGATGGCCACGTAAATGGCATGCGCGATGTCCACCAGGTACTCGTTGATAACCTCTCGCTCCATGCGCTGCAGGTTCTCGGGCACCAAGGCTCGCACGCGGGGCATGAGTTTCTCGTCAAACTCGGCCAGGGTCAGCCCCTCGTCGCGCTTGATGGCCACCCGGATCACCAGCGGGATCAACTCCTCAATGGTGGCGGGCTCGCGCTTCTGGGGCGGCTGCCCTTCCTGCTGCTCAGCGCGCGGCGGTGCCGCCCGGATCACCGGCTTGGCTGCCGGCCCCGACGGGCGCTGCCCGGCCTGACGGGGCGCCTGCGTGGCGCCTTCGTTGGGCGGCTGCACCGGGTTAGACGGCCGCTTGGCCGGCAGGGCGCTGTTGCGCTGCTGGGGCGCCTTGGGCGGCGGCTGGCGCCGCGACGCGTCCGGCACCGGCGGCTTGCGCTCGGCATCGGAGATGTGCTGCCGCGCATTCTCTTTGGCCTGCGCGCGGCGGCCCATCTCCAGGAAGTTCGGTGGCGCTACATCCGGTGGTGAACTCTCGCCGCTGCGCACGGGCTTGGCCGGGCCCGGTTTGGCGCCCTGGGGGCTCTGCGCAGCCGTGGGCTTGCGCGGGGGCACGCGCGGCGGGATGCGATTGGGCTCGTTGCCTCCGGACATAGGCCCGGTATTAAAGCCTATCCGGGCTCATATGCCAACGTGGCAACCGTCACGGGTTCCGCAATTCCTTTCACCTCGATCTGGGCCTTGGTGCGGAACTTGATGGGTATGGCAATGCGCGCCGGGTTGGCCTTGGCGTACTTGCTGATCTCCTGCACCGTGGCCAGCGACGCCAGCACCTCGTTGCCCGCGGCAAAGCTGCACAGCCGCGAGGCCAGATTCACGTGATGGTCCAGCACGGTGTACTGGTTGGCGCGCTCGTTGCCGAACAGGCCCAGCAGCATGTCGCCGCTGTTGATACCCACACCCAGCGTGAGCACCTCAGGGTGTTTCTCGAGCACGGCTGGTGTGATCAGCCCCTGCTGCACCCATCGGCGACGGGTAACTTGCATGGCCTGCTGCAGGTCCACGGCGAATTTCACGGCGTTGTAGGCATGCCCGGGGTTGGGCAAGGGCGCGCCGAACAGCACCATCACCTGGTCGCCCACGAACCTGTCCAGCGTGGCATCGTTGGACTCGATGGCGCGCATGCAGACATCGAAGAATTCGTTGAAGACCGTGTTGACGACCGAGGCCTCGGCGTTTTCGCAGAACGTGGTGAAGCTGCGCAGGTCAGCAAACAGCACCGAAAGCTGGCGCTTGTGGGACAAGAACGGGTCTTCGCTGCTGTCCAGCAGGCGCTCCACGATGCGGGGGCTGACCAGCCGCTCAAAGAACTGGCGGGTGGTGCGCAGGCGGGTCACGTCCTCCAGGGTCACTGTGCCCTGGCCCTCAGCCCAGGCGGCCTTGAACTGGTAGAACTGCGGGCGGCCGGCCGGGCCCGAGTCCTTGCGCTCAGCCTCAAAGATCTCCTCGCCGCCGCTTTGCAGGGCGTCCTGCAACAGGGTGCGGAACACGCCGGGCGCCCAGTCGAGCTTGTCGAACTCCGAGAGCGAGGGCTTCTGGTTGACCACTTCCTTGTTCACAGCCAGGAAGTCGGCCATGCGCGAGTTCAAACGGATCACGCGCCAGCGGTCGTCCACGATGAAGTAGGCCACCGAGAGGCCGGCGATGGTGGCCTGGGCCTGCGGGATGCGCGTGTGGCCGAACGAAGTCATGGTCCCCAGCGTCATGCTGGGGTTGGCCTGGCCGCCGGAAAGCAGCATCAACTTGCGACGGAGCTGCTCGTTCTCTGCCTGGAGCAGGTCCAGCTTTTCCTGCAGCGCCTTGTTGTCGGATTTGCCCAGCATCTTGCCTCGGGCGGCCCCGGGATCAGCGATCAATGCTGCCTTGCGCCAAGCCTTCCCGCAACCCTTGTGAACGCCTGCCGGGCCGGCAATCGCATTCCGGATCGGCTGCGGGGGGATCGCGGCTGTCTTGGATGCTGGATTGGGGCGAGTCGGGAGCTCGGAAGCTGGAGTCGGGAGATTGGAGTCGGAAGTAGTGCGTGACACGGCCGTCCCGGCCGCAGAAGCCGTAGCCTTCGTGATGTGGGCGTCCTCGCCCGCAGAAGCTCTTCGTGATGCGGGCGTCCCGCCCGC
>JADLBZ010000164.1 GCA_020847415.1 Planctomycetota bacterium | reverse complement strand
GGCGCAGCGGTGCTGCGACCGTTTCCATCGCCAACAACAGCGCAGGGCTACGAGATTAATCAGCGGGAAGCCCGCGTCACACGCGGCCATGGCAAGGGGCCGCGCTGGGCGGCCCCATAACACACTTGAAGGCTGTACTTGCACGCGAGCGCAAGCAACACCCAGGCGCTAGCGGCGCTGGAAGGCCGGTGCCGCCTGGGCACCCGCCTGCTTGCCCTTCTCTTCCTTGAACTTGGTGAGGGTGATGCGGTTACCCTCGTCGTTGTATTCGATTTTGTCCACGCACTTGGTCATCAGCATGATGCCCAGGCCGCCCAGCTTGCCCTGGGCGCGGCGGTCGCGCACGCGGTCCACAGCACCCTGCTCGGGCGCCACGTACAAGCGCCAGTCGAAGCCTTTGCCCTGGTCGCGAACCACCACAGTCAGGCGCTTGGCATCCAGGTAATACTCCACGTCCACAAAGCGGTCCTTGCGGTGGCGGTTACCGTGCTGGGCCGCGTTGCTGCACGCCTCGCGGAATGCCGTGCACATCTGCACCTGCTGGCCCTCATTCAGGCCGCTGTCGCTGAACAGCCGCGCGGCAATTTCGTTGGCGCGGTCAATCCAGCGGTCCTCCGTCGGGAAGCGGAAATACACTTCCTGCTCAAACACCGCCTGCTCTTCCGTGCTGCGTTCCAGCTCGCGCTCGCCCAGCTCCAGCATCTGCTTCACTTCAAAGGGCTGGCTGAGCTGCTCGTTGCCCAGGAAGCGGAAGGTCTTGAACCATTCCTTCTCCTTGCCGGCGGGGAGCATCTCGAGAATGGGCACGAGGCTGGTCTTCTTGTGGGTCTTGGCGTACTCGACCACCTGGTCAGCCTCGGGCATCACGCAGTCCACGATGATGAGACTGATGGGGTCCTCAATTAGGTACTGCTTGGCCTGGTCCAGCTTGGTGACGACCTCAACGATCCAGCCGGCCTTGCTGAAGTGGTACTCGATGGTCTTGATGAAGTAGTCTTCGCCGTCCTTGCAGGCGAGCAGGATCTTGTTGGCGCGGGCGGTCTCAAGCTGATCCTTCAGCTTGCCGGCGGACTCAAAGTTGACGGCATGGCCCTGCAGTGCATCCAGCAGGGCGGGGGCAGGCTTGAGGTCCAGGCTGCGCTTGCTGACGGCGATGCTCTTGACGCCCTGGTGCGAGCCGTCGGCGGGCACGATGCTGGCCTTGCGGTCCAACAGCTTGACGCGGAAGTTGCCGTCCAGGTCCACGGCGTCGTGGCGCAGCACCTTGGCAATCAGGGTGTCCACCAGGCCGGCCGCAACCTTCTGCACGTCGGCACTGTTCAGGCCGTGGGCGCCTTCCAGGGCGTCCTGGGTCGCAGAACTGGGAACCACCACCGGCTGGCCGGCCGCGGTGCGCAGTGTGCCGAAGTCGGCAAGCTGCACGGGCTTGCCCGATACCAGCGTGTTGCGCACAAAGCCAAGCAGCGCGTCCACAATCTGGCGGGTCACGGGCTCGGCGACGCCGGTGGCCCGGGCGACTTCAGGAAGGATCTCGGCTGCGGTCCATGTCTTCATGGGTGTTCCCGTCTGTGCCGGGCAGCACACCACGGTGCAGCCCTCTTGAACTCAAGTTCACCTGCCGGCCCAAGCCGACAAGGCGTTCCAGCAGGCCGTTGAAAACGGCTTGTTCAACCCCTGCTAGCGGCCTCCGAGCTCCTTGGCTTTCTCGGTCAGCTCGCGTTGCTCGAGCACGCCCTTGCGCTTGAGCAGCTCGACTACCGCGTCAAACAGCTCGCCTTCGTTGAATACACCCTTCTTGATCAGCAGCGGAATCACGGCTGCGCGCAGCTCGCCGCGGGTCAGCATCTGCGTATTCAGCTTGGCGCCCTCGTTCTGCAGGCGCTCACGAACCTCGTCCACCATGGAAGACTCGGTGGCGTCGCGAAGGGCCTGCATGGAGCCCTTGCTGGCCGGCCGCAGCCTGCCGGCCGAGGGCGGCTTGCCAGCACCCAGGGCGCCGCCGCGCTCTGCTTCGTCGTGGGCCGCGGTGAACTCGGCAATCGCGCGCTTGATGGAATCACGCGTGGCCAGGGTCATTTCAATCTTGCGGCCTACCGCGAACTGCAGCTCGTCCAGAGCCTCGTAGTCCGTGGGGTCGCTCATGGCGATAGTCAGCACATCGTTGGTGATGTGCACGGGGATGATCTGGTGCTTCTCGATGATGTTGCGGGGCACCGCCTTGAACAGGTTCAAGGGCAGGATCATGCTGCCAAGGTCCGTCACGTCCATGTTGAACTGGCGTGCCAGCTCGCGCGTCAGGGATTCGTCGGTGATATAGCCCAGCTTCACCACCACCGGACCCAGCTTGCCGCCCAGGCTCTTCTGGTACTCAATGGCGGTATCAAGCTGTTCCTTGGTGATCAGCTTGCGCTTCAGCAGCAATTCACCAAGCTTCAGGCGTTCAAAGGCTGCCATGCCTCACCCCTTCCCCGCCCGGCTGTCGCGGCAACACAACACACGGGCCGCCCAGCCGCCCTGTAGAATGCAATACGGGGGTACTTCAACGCTATCAGCCACAATGGGCATCGTCAACGCAGCAAGTGCCGCGCCTTGGACTTGCAGCGATTCCTGACATACCTCAGGATGACAGGAAAGCCCGCCTGTCGCGCTGTTTTGACGGCACGGTTCCTGACGGAATGCGTTAAACTCTCTGCCATGAGTGTCCTGGACCACCAGCTACGCCTGTTCCGCGCCCGGCTGCTTGCCCGGCTGGCAGGCTACTCGGCCCTTTGGGGCCTTTGCTGCGTGGTGGCGGTGCTGGTGGCGGCCCCCTGGCTGCGCGAGTACGCCGGCTGGCCCGACTACGACTGGTCGTTCTGGCTGCCGCTGGTGCTGCCCGTGCTGATGGGCGGCCTGGCGCTGGTACTGCGCCCGGACATGCGCACCACAGTGCTGCTGGCGGATGCCTGGCACGGCAATTCGGGTGCCATTGTCAGCGCCTGGGAACTGCAGCACAGCGCACCGGATTCGCCCTTCACAGCCCCCGTCGCCGCCAAGGCAGCGGGCGCCATGCAGGAAAACCGTTTTCGTGAGCCGCGGCTGTTGTGGCGGCTGCTGATGGCATTGGTGGTGCTGATCCTGCTGATGCCGCTGTCGCGCTGGGTGCACGCCCAGATGGACGAGAAACAGCGCAAGGAAGACGAGCAGCAGGCGGCCCAGAAGCTGGACGTGCCGCCCGAAGTTGCCGACAAGCTGGCTCAGGACGCCGGCAAGAGCGCTGAGGAAGCCAAAAAGGCCTCGGCCCGCCAGCAGGAGACCCTGGCAGACGACATTGAACGCGCGGCCCGCGACGCCCAGGCCGGCGGCGGCGACAAGGAACGCGCCCTGCGCGAGGCCAACAGCCTGGTCGAGCGCGCCCACGGCCAGACCGAGGGCCAGCAGGGCCGCGACGCCGCCCGCGATGAGCTGGCGCGCAACGAGGCCACCCGCGAGCTGGCCGAAGCACTCGAGAGCGTGGACCCCGAACGAGTCGAGAAGGCCATTCGCGACCTGGCCAAGAGCGCCTACAACGAGAAGGGCGAGCTGGACCCTGAGAAAGCCAAGCAGATTCGCGACGCGGTGGATGCAGCGCGAAAGGAGGCCCCCGGCGACCAGCAGTTGCGCCGCGCGGCGGATGCCCTGGAGCGCGCGCTGTCGGAGAAGGCCATCAAGGACGCCGGCAACAGCCGCGAGAAGCTGCGCAGCGAAATGACTGCCCAGGGCAAGACGCCCGAGGAAATCGAAAAGGCCCTGCAGCAGGCCGGCCAGCTCGACAAGGAAGCCCTGGCCAAGGCCCTGGAGGAGATGGCGCGTTCTGCCAGCCCCCTGCGCGACTTGGACCCTTCCGGGCGACAGGCGCAGGAGTTGCTGCGCAAGCTGGAAAGCGGCGAGATTTCGCCCGAGCAGGCCCAAGCCATGATTGAAGCAGCTCGGGAGCTGTCACAGCGCCTGGAGCTGGACGCCGAGACCCTGCGCGAGATGCTGAAGCAGGGCCGCAAGTTTGAGGGGCTGGACAAGGCCGCCGAGGAGGTTATCCGGCGCGCAGGCCAGGAGGGCCGCAAGATCACCCCCGGCGAAATGCCGGAGTGGGGCGACCCCAAGATCCCCGAGGAGTGGCGCAAGGCCGCCGAAGCAGAGGCGCGTGCCCGCCGCGAGCGTACCGGCGAGGGCCGCCCGGGCCGCGAGGGCGAGGGCGGGCGCGGTACGCCCGGAGGCGGAACGGGCACGGAAGGTGATGGCGGACCCGGCGGTACCGGCAACGGCCACAGCCGCGAAGTCGCGACCCCGGGCACCGAGGGGGGCGTTGACACCACCGACACCGGCCAGGGCGGCAAGGACCCCAACGGCAAGCCCGAGGAACTGGACCCCACCAAGGCCGGCCACGAGCGCGCCACGCGCGAGGCGGGCACTCGCTCAGGCAGCAGCGGCGGCCTGAATACGCGCGACGAGGAAGAGCAGCTGCCCCGCCGCTTCCGGGATGCCGCGCGCAAGTACTTCGAGCGCTGATTGCTCTTTGCAGACATGCAAGATGTGCCCAAATGCACCCTTCTGGGTGCCGGTCCGGGTTTAGCGCCCGGGACGGAATGACGATATAATGTTGATTTGTAATTCCGCTGGCCCTGCATGCCGAAAGAACTTGGCAAAGCCAAACGCGCCGACCTGGCGGGCAGCTTTCCCGGCGAGCCCTCCGAGCAGGTGTCGTCGTTGGCTAGCTTCCTGGAAGGCTCGGGCCAACTGGCCGCCCTAGAGCAGGGCTCGTTCTTCGGCAACGGCAACGGCAACGGGCGCCACGACCACGACACCGAGCTGGCGCCGCGCCTGCGCGATACCGAGATCGGCCCGCCCGCGCCACGCAGCAGCCACCCGCCTTCCAGCGGCGACACAGTCTTTGACAGTCCCCTGGCCGTGGAGTCCATGGAGCCGGATGCCTTGGCACCCGAGCCCTTGACCCCCGCACCCGCGGCAGCGCTGGCCCCCTCGGACACAACCGTGCCTGAGCTGTTCTCACCCGAGCCCCAGGCCCTGGAGAGCGTGCCCGACCTGACCTCGCCCGAACTGGACGAGTTCGCCGAGGAAGAGGGCGACGGCACCCAGGCTGCGCCGAAGCGCGGTCGCCTGCCCACCGTGAAGCCTGAGCCGCACGAGCTGCCCGGCTCCAGCCGTGACACGGGCATGCTGACCATGGATGCCGCGCGGCTGCCAGTGTCGCAGCGCCTGACCGCCGACGAGCTGAAGGACCATAGCGACGAAGAAACCGGCCACGCCGAGTTGGGCGACACATCCGAGAAGATCACCAGCAAGGTCGAACAGCGCCCGGACGGCACGCCCGCGCGCCACGCCGACGGCGTCGTCCGCGACACGGTGAATTTCTACAACCAGACCCAATCCCTGGCCCAGCAGCGCGCGGCCGCCAAGGCTGCGCAGTCAAGCGAAAGCACCCGCGGCACGGTGCCGCTGGGCGGTGTTGCACCGCGGCCGCCGGCGCCGGCACTTCAGCCGGCCTCGCTGGCCCTGACGCCCGAAGACCTGGCGCCGCAGGAGCTTTCAGCGGAAGACGACCTGGCGGAATCCCAGCGCAAGGACACCGACCGGTTCCAGTCCGACGACCGCCGCCCGCCCCAGCTGCCGCTGCCGGAGGGCACCGACAAGATCATCAAGGAACCCGCGCCCCGGCAGGCTGCCAAGGGCAAGGAACCCGTCGAGCTGGAAGCCCTGGCTCCCGAGCGCGTGGCGGCGGGCAAAGACACCCAGCGCTTCTTTGTGGCGGATGTGATTTCCAGGAAGGACTCCGACGCCAAGGCAAAGCAGTCGTCGGACAGCACCGGTCAACTCGAGGTGGAAGCGGCGCCACTGCCGGTGTCCGCCGCGGATACGTCGCTGGACGCCGGCACCGAGGCCGCGCCAACGGTGCGCGAAACACGGCCTGCCGCGGACGAACTACCCGAGCCCGTGGCGGTCGGCGGCGATTTTCTTGCCAGCCTGCCCGTTGATGCCTCGGACCGCATTGTGCCCGAGTTTGAGGGCACGCCGGTGGGTGCCTCCAGCGCCGATGAGTCACTCTTTGACGAAGAAGAAGCCGACGAGACCGATCGTTCTGAGCTGCCGTCCGTGCGCCCCGGCCACGTCACCGAGCGCGTGGTGCGCGACGCAGCCGCCAAGGTCGAAACGGCCTGGCAGGGCGCGCCATCTGCCCCGCAGACCAAGGCGACAGGCTCGCAGCCGGCTGTTCCGGCGGCGGCTGCCCAACAGGTCGCGAAGCCGGTCTCGGCGGCAGCGGCATCGCCGGCAGCCCCCCAGACAAGAACAACCGTGCCGGTGGCGGCATCGCAGCAGGCTCAGAAGCCCGCCCCGCTGGGGGCTGTCCCGCAGCCTGCCGCGACGGTGCAGACGCCCGCGCCGCAGCCCGCCGAGCCCGAACTGGCAGCCCTTGCGGCAGCGGCGTCTGCGGCTGGGCCCGCCGGCGAAAGCGGCCGGTCAAGGCGCATCACGGACGGCCTGACTCGCCGCTTGCAAGAGGAAAGCGCCGAGACCCAGCGCCTGCTGGTTGCCGCAGAGAGTGTGGCTCAGCGCCTGCGCCAGGCCTCGGAGGCTTCCCGTACAGATTTGGTGGCCATCAGCACCCGGCGTCGCTCGGCGCCGTTGCCCCCCGCAGAGGCACCCGCGCCTGCAGAGGCCCCGGCTGCCGCCGTGCCCGCGACGGGCGACGAGGGCAACGAGTTGCGCCGCCTGGCGGAGGCCCTGGAGCACCGCACCCAGAAGTTGCGCGCCCAGGTCTCGGCCCGCACGGGCCGCGTGGCCGCAACCGCGCCCGTGCAGGCGCCCGAGCCCCAGGCGCCCGAGGCCGTCACCCAGCGCCAGCGCGTGCCCACGGCGGCCATTGGCGACCTGGTGGCCAAAATCGAAGAGAAGGTCGGCCGCGGTTCCACCCTGGCGGACCTGCTGGTGGGCGCACCCGAGCGGCCCTCGCAGCGCCTGCCCAAGGACCGCGCCGATGCAGGCGCCTTGGCCCGCGCCGCCATGCCCGACACCGCAGGCGACCCCTACGCCGACATGGACGTGGACCAGCTTGTCGCGGCCTCGGCGCAGTTGCGCTCCACCGTGGAAGCCGAGCAGGAGCAGGACCGCCGCAGCGGTCGCATGCCCGCTGCGGAAGCACCCGCCCCGACCGCCACGGAATCCGGCCGGCTCTCCAAGGCATCCGAGGCCGCCGTCGGCTCCCCCCTTGCGGAAAACCTGGACCGGATGTGGAAGGACATCAGCGCGCGCAAGACGGGCGTGCTTCCGGCGGTCCAGGCCGCTAGGATCGCCCGCCACGACGACGTGGGTCTGGGCTGGACCCAGGAGGCGCTGTGGAAGACGCTGGTCGGCATCTCTGGCGTGACGTTCCTGCTCGGCGCGTTCTTCGTCTATATCGTTTATCGCCTCTTCAGCTAGTTGCCCTGCTGTTGCCCCTGCTGCTGGCCGCCGGCCCCCTGCACGCACAGGAAGAAACCCAAACCACCCCGGAAGCCCTGGCCGACGAGCTCGCCCGCCTGCGTGCCGAACTGGACGCCCTTCGTGGTCGCGTTGAGGAGCAGGAACGCCGCACCGCCGACCGCGATTTGCGCGAGGAAAGCCTGGTCGTCCTCTACGGCGACATCGGCCTTGGCTATCACATGTTGTTCGAAAGCCGGCGTGAAACCTTCAGCCGCCCGGATTTCCGGCTGCACCTGGGCATCTTCGGTACGGCCTTCAACGTAGATGGCCAACGGGTTCGCTACGACCTGCGGCTTACCACCCTGGCTGAGGGCGAGAACGGCAAGCCCGCTCCCACGCTGAGCTGGCTGCCCTTTCCCGGCTACGGCGCGCCTGCCATGCTGTCGGTGGATCGCTTCCTGATCGAGTTTGAGTTCGAGCGCGTGTTTGCCGTGACCGGCGGTCGCTTCCCGTCGCCTTTCACCGGCACCGAGATCCTCTTTGACCAGGACTACAACTTCCAGGGCCTCTGCCAGCGCGCGCGGCTGGATCGGCTGTTCTCGGAAAGCGTGCGGCGGGTGCTGCCGCGACTGGAACTGGTTGGGGCGCAGGGCTACCTGGCGCAGAACAACCTCGGCCTGCCTTCGCCGACTGCCGAGTCGCATCCCATTTACCTGGGCGCCCAGTTTAGGGTGGATTTGGCGCCCTTTGAGCGCCCGGTGCGCGGCCCCGACGGCGCGATCTCCGACGAGATCACCAGCGACCTTGAACTGCGCCTGGCCCTGGGCGTGCACTGGTATGACGGCGAAGAGGGCATTTCAAGCAACCTGGGCGTCGGCTACATCAAGCCCACCACCAATGTGCTGGCGGCGGACGGGCTGGTGCAATCCGAGTTCCTGATCGGCGAGTTGTACTTTGAGACGGTGTTGTTGCGCTCGCGGCGCGCCCAGGTGCGGGCCTGGTTTCATGGCCTGTTCAATTTCCACGCCGAGCCCGAGCAGAAGGGCAAGGGCGAAAAGAACGAGCAAGCCTTTGAGGCCGGCGCCGCCTGGGGCATGGAGCGGCTGGTGGACCGCTGGGACTTCTACGTGGGCTTCCGGTACTTCCTGATCGAGGCCGACGCCGCTATCCCGGAGTTTAACAGCGACCTGCTGAACACGAACATCAAGGGCTGGCAGGTAGACCTGAAGGTGCGGGTGTTCCCCTCGGTGACCGCTTACGGGTCGTTCAGCCTGACCGAGCGCGAGGACTACGAGCTGGCGGGTTTCGGTTTCCCCAGCCGCGCCGATCCGACCCGCTCCGGAGGCCAGAGTTTTCGCCTGCGCTTCGGTCTCTGGCTGGAGTTTTAGGGGCAGGGCACAGGCTGTGTGCAGGCAGGATGCTTGCGCTCCGGCGTATGCTGGCAAGATGCCTGCGCTACGGGCCGGACTCCGGCGCCCGCACGTCTCCCGGCGTTCCCACCGCCCCTTCCCCCCTCTCGACACTCGCCGCCGCAACCGCCGTTCGCTACACTGCGCCCTATGGCACAAACCACCAGGGCCGACCTGCACACCATTGCCCAGGCGCTGCAGGCAAACCAGCGCCTTACTACCCTTTCCGGCCTTGCCCTGCTGGGTTCGGGCGTGCTGGCGTTCCTGGCGGCCGGAATCACCGGCAACGCGGGGCTGGCTGCGCCGCAGGCCCGCGTGGGCCTTGCAGGCGGCGCCCTTTGGGGCATGGTTGCCCTCTGGTCCGCCACCCTGCTCGCGGCCGTGGGCCTGAACCTTTCCGGCATGCTGTACCGCGCCCGTCGCGATGGCCAGCCGCTGGCGGCCCGCCTGGGCCGCCGGGTGCTGTTTGCCATGCTGCCCGCCCTGGCGGTGGGTGGGGCGCTGACCCTGGGGCTGGCCCTGCACGGGCGGCTGGATCTCGTGTTCGGTGTCTGGATGCTGAGCTATGGCGCGGCGCTGATTGCCGCGGGCGCGCACTCGGTGTCGTCGGTGCGCATGCTGGGGCTGTTCATGCTGCTGGGTGGGGCACTGGGCGTGTTGCCGGGCAGCGGCGCCGACTTTGTGCTCTTCGCGGGCACGTTTGGGGCCGGGCATTTCCTGCTGGGGGCTTGGGTGGGAGTTCGCTATGGCTGGTAAGACCCGTCTGCGTGACCCGGGAGTTTCGCCGGCCCTGGAGCTGGACACGCTGATCCACGAGCGCGTGCGGCTGGCCATCCTGACCGCGCTGGGCTCGCACGGTTCACTGTCGTTCAACGAGCTGAAGGCGCTGACTGAGGCCACCGACGGCAACCTTTCCACGCACACCCAGAAGCTGGAAAACGCGGGCTACGTGCAGGCTGCCAAGTCGCTGTTCGGGGGCCGCAGCAAGACGACCTACGAGATTACCGGCGCGGGCCGCCGCGCACTGATGGATTACCTGCAGGCGCTGGAGCGCTTGATGGGCGGGCTGAAGGCAACTTCCTAGGGAGGCGGACATGGCCAGGGAATATCTTGTGGTCGAGCGCATCGTGGACGCCCACGAGCGCCATGAGAAAGACCGAGCCAACCCCGGTTTCTCGGGCGTGGATATCGAAAGCATGATGCTGCGCAACTATGGCTCACAGGGCTGGGCACTGGTCTCGGTCGTTTCCGAGCCCGTGTCCCATGACCAGTCGCGGCGCGTGTTCTACCTGACGCGCGGCAGCTAACGCTGCAAGCGCACCAAGACAGGGGCGTGCGTTTGGCCCCGCAGCCGCTCGCTGTTGCGGCGGCTGCAGCAAGCGCTGCCAGGAAGTGCTTGTTGGTTCGAATGGGATAACCGGGCGGGCCTATGCGCGTCATCTGCGCGCCGGACAAGTTCAAGCAGTGCTGCACGGCAGCAGAAGCCGCCCGCGCCATGGCGCAGGGCGTGCGCGCGGCGTTGCCATCGGCGCAGGTGACCGAACTGCCCCTGGCCGACGGCGGCGAAGGCACCCTGGATGTGCTGGCCGGCGCGTTTCCCCAGCGGCGCACGGCCCGCGTGCGCGACGCCCTGGGCCGCGAGGTGGAGGCTGCCTTTGCGTTGTCGGCCGACGGGCGCCGCGCGCTGGTCGAGTCCGCCCAGGCCTGCGGCCTCTGGCGCATCGAGGAGCCCGACCGCGACCCCCTGCGCGCCTCCACCTTCGGCGTGGGCCAGCTGGTAGCCGCGGCGCTGGATGCCGGGGCGGGCGAGCTGCTGGTGGGCTTGGGCGGCTCTGCCACCAGCGACGGCGGCATGGGTATGGCGGCTGCCCTGGGTGCACGGTTTGCCGATTCCAACGGCAACCAGCTTGCGCCCTCGGGCGGCAACCTGCACCAGGTGCGAAGCATTGACCTGTCAACGATTGACGCGCGCCTGAAGCGGACCCGCGTGCGCGCCCTGTGCGACATCATGTCGCCCATGCTGGGCGAGCGCGGTGCCAGCCGCAGCTACGTGGTGCAGAAGGGCGGCACCACCCGCACCATGCACAAGCTGGAAGAGGGGCTGGCGTTTCTCTCGGCCAATGTGGTGAAGGCGGGCGTACGCGTGACCGGCCTGGAAGACGGTACAGGTGCCGCGGGCGGCCTGGGCTTCGGGGTCAAGGCCTTCCTGGGCGGCGAACTGGAAGCGGGCGCTGACGCCGTGCTGAAAACGCTCGATTTCCGCCGTCTGGCCGCTGCATGTGAGCTGGTGCTGACCGGCGAGGGCTCGTTTGACCCCCAGACCGGCGACGGCAAGCTGGTGGCCGCCCTGGCCGTTGAAGCCCGCGCGGCAGGCGTGCCCCTGGTCGTGCTGGCGGGTGTGGTTCAGCCGGGTGTCGAGCTTCCCGGCGTGACAGCCGCGTTCGGGATCTCGCCCTATGGCGCGCGCAAGCAGGATTGCTTTGACGCAGCACCGGCCAACCTGGCGCGCTTGGCTGCCAGCGTGGTGCGGCTGCTGAACTCGCGCAAGTAGTCTTCTGCTGCTTCCTGCCAGGCTGCTCGCTGACAGGCGGGCAAGTCGCAGCACAGGCTCGCTGCGCATCCATGGGAGGCGGGAGACGAAACGCGTCAGTCGGCACGAAGCAGACGGCAGTAGCTGTAGTTGCAAAAAAGCCCGTGCAAGGCGCCCAGCCGTTCCGCAGTTGCCGTTCTCTGCGGCTCCGCATCTCTGCGTGAGACTGCAGTTCACAACTGCAACTGCGCCCGGGTTGAACCGAAACGAGGCAGGGGACGGTTTCCCGTCCCCTGGTACTCCGCACCGACCTGCAAACGAGCTCTAGAATTCGTCGTCTTCGGGCTTTTTCTCCTCGCCGCCGGCATTCTCGTCTTCCAGGGGTTTCAGGTCGTCGTCACTGACGTCCTTGTTCACCTTGGTGTCCGACAGCGCCATCGTGGTGGGGAACTCCATGCCCATCAGCTTGATGCCGCCCTTCATCTCCAGGGCGATTTCATACTCGCCCGCCTTGCCATACTTGGTGATCTCAATGCTGCCCTCCAGGGCTTCTTCGGTGCTGCCCTTGGGCACGGGGTTCTTGGGGTCTTCCGGCTGTCCGGGCAGGCCGGTCATGTCAATCTTGGTGGTGCCGACCACCTTGGTCAGGCGCAGCTTCTTGCCCAGGTCCTCGTAGGTGTAGGTGAAGAGCACCTGCGACTTCTGGCCCTGCATCTCGGCTTCCGTGGCCATGGAGGGGATCTTGTTCTCAGCCACGCTGTAGGTCTCTTTGTGCTCGTCCTTGAACGTCACGATCACGTTCTCGGCCTTCACGGCGCCCTTCTCGTCCTTGGTGGCCTCGCCCATGGCAAAGCTGCATTCCTTGAACTTGCTGTCCCAGACCGGGAAGCCGCCCACATAGGCCAAATAGGGCTCGAACAGGCTCTTGGCGATGTTGCTGACGTTGCCCATGGGGTTGGCTTCACCGCCCTCGGTTTCCTTGGCGTTCCAGACCGCCTTCTTGCCCGCTGCCCACAGCAGGTTGCCGTCAAACTCCATGGGGCCCATGCCGAAGGCGCTGGCGTCCACGCTGATTTTGGCGCCGGCCTTCAGGCGCTGCAGGCCGTCGGTCTCGGCCGAGTGCACGCGCTGCCAGGCCTTCTTGAGCAGCTTCTCGGCCTTCTCGTCGCCGCGGTCCATGGGCTTGGCTTCGGCGTTTTCGCCGGCCTTGGGCTCGGGCTTGGCTTCAGGCTTGGTCTCGGTCTTCTTCTCTTCATCGGGCTTGGCACCGGGCTTGGCGCTTTGGGCCAGGGCCAGGGGCGTCAGCAGGGCCAGCAGCAGGGCGGCGCAGATTGCCTTTAGCGTCGTCATCGCGATCTCCGTGGTTATTCAGCTAGTGCCGGGGAGGGGTTGGTCCTCACGCAAAAAACAACCGGGGGCCCGAAGGCCCCCGGCTCGCGCTTGGCGCAGAACTACTTGGCGTTGTTGGCCGGAGCGTTGCTCGGGGCCGGGGCCGCAGCGTTGTTGGCGCCGCTCGGGCAACCAGCCAGAACCAGACCGCCGAAAGCGAGAACCAGCGCGAGGAGAGCGAACTTCTTCATAGCAGGACTCCTAAGTTGTGGGTTACGGGTTTCCAGAAAGCCTTCCGACCGTAGCAAAGCGCAACCTGTGCCAATCTTGCTACGCGCCACCACAGGCGACGTAACATGCTTTCGACAGACAACTTGCGGAACATGAGTGCTTTCCGGTTGCGATCGGATGGCGCAGGCCGTCTCCAGAATATTGCCCAGCGTGTAACGAGACTTTACGCCGCCGACTCCGCCTGCACCTCGATGGTCAGGTGGTGCAGCCGCCCGCATTCCAGCACCGCGGCGCGGTAGTTGGCCAAGGGCTGCGGCTGGGTCGCCACCAGCGAGACGATGCAACTGAAGCGGCCGGGGCCGATTTCCCAGACGTGCAGGTCGGAGACGCGGGTGCCCTGCAACGACTCAATGCGGCGGCGGATTGCCTCGGCAAGGTCTGGGTCAGGAACGCGATCCAGCAGTTGCCGCGAGGCGTTGCGTGCCAGCCCGTAGCCCCAGCGCAGAATCACCAACGCACCCACAATACCCATCACCGGGTCCAGCACAGACCAGCCCAGGAACTTGGCGCACAGCAGCGCCGCAATGGCCAGCACGCTGGTCAGGGCGTCGGCTGCAACGTGGGCGTAAGCCGCCTTCAGGTTGTGGTCGGCGTGTGGGCGTTCAGCTTTGGCCGCATGGTCGTGGTTGTCGTGAGCGTGGTGCTCATGTTCGTGGTGGTCCCGCTCGTGCTGGTCGTGTTGGTGCCCGGCGTGGTCATGCTTGTGCGTGCTGTGGCCGCCGCAACCGCCGCAGCACTGGTGGCCCTCGCCGCGGCTGCAGCCGCCTTCGTGCTTGTGCTCAGCGTGTTTGTGCTTGGCGTGGGGGTGATCGTGCTCGTGATGGCTGTCGTGTTCGTGATGGCTGTCGTGTTCGTGGGGGTGGTCGTGGTCATGGTGGTCTCCATGACCGTGGTCGTGGCCATGGCCCAGCAGCGCCATGCTGGCCACGTTCACCAGCAGGCCCAGCACAGCCACGGGCAGGGCGACATCGAAGTTGATGTTCACGGGCTGCATCAGGTGCTGCACCGAGTCCACAATCATGGCCACCGCCACCACCGCCAGCAGCAGGGCATTGGTGTATCCGGCCAGGGCCAGGGCCTTGCCTGCGCCGAAGCTGTAGCCGGGGTTGCGGCGTTGCCGGCGCACCCAGGCGTAGGCAAAAGCCGCCAGGGCCAGCGCGCCAAAGTGCGTGCCCATGTGCCAGCCGTCGGCAGTAAGCGCCATGCTGCCGGACATGTAGCCCGCCACCAGTTCGCCTACCATGACCACGCCGGTCAGTATCGCCACGGCCCAGGTGCGGGCCTCACTGCGGCCGGTGTCGCCGACGCAATCGTGGGAGTGGCAGGGGATCTCAGTTTCAGCCATGGGCAGTGATGTTGCCGCAACATTCCGCGCAAAACCAGAGGTTCCAGGCAGGCTGTCACGCCTTGCACGTGTGCTCGCGGCAGATGTCCCACAGGCGTGCCGCGGCGGCCTTGTCCAGCACCAACTCGTGGGGCTTGGTTTCCTTGAACCGGCGGTAGTAGCGCCCGGTGACCGACTCGAACTCGGGCGCGCTGGCCAGCTTGATCTGCGGCTGGGCGCCGTCCTCGGGCGTACGCATGAGCAGGTTGATCCAGAAGCGGATGAAGCCCGGGAAGTTGCGGAACAGCTCGGTGGCGATGATGCCGGGGTGCAGCGAGTTGGCGGTGAGGCGTCCTTCTTCGCGGCGGGCCAGCTCGTTGGTCAGCATGGTGAGTGCCAGCTTGCTTTGCTGGTAGACCTTGCGGGCGCCGAAGCCCTTCTCGTGCTGCAGGTCGGCCCAGTTCATGCGGCCGTTCTCGTGCTCGCGGCTGCTGACGTTGACCACGCGCCCCTTGGCTGAGCGCAGGGGCTCCAGCAGCAGCTCGGTCAGCAGGAAGGGGGCCAGCACGTTCACGGCCCAGGTGTGTTCATATCCGTCTGCAGTTACGGTGCGTTTGCCGCTCCAGATGCCGGCGTTGTTCACCAGCGCGTGCAGGCGGGGGTGCTTGGCTGCCACGGACTCTGCCGCCGAGCGCACGCTCTTGAGGCTGGCCAGGTCCATGACCAGGGCCTCCGCGCTGTGGCCATCGCGGGCCAGTTCGTCCAGCAACGGCTGCACCCGCTCCTGCGAGCGCGCGGCTGCCAGCACATGGGCGCCCTTGCGGGCCAACGCCCGTGCTGTTTCGCGGCCAATGCCTGCACCGGCACCGGTGACCAGCACGACTTTGCCTTGCAACTCTGCCATGGACCCTGTGTAGCGCCGGGCATTGGCAGGCGCCAGTGCAGGGCCGTGGTGGAATTACAAAAGCGCCGGGTTGCGCGCGGCCTTGGCCCATGTTCAGAATGCGGGCGCAACCGGAGACGAACATGGCAACCCCGAAGAAACTGAGCGACAAAGTCTGGCGCAACGGCGAGTTCATCCCGTGGGAGCAGGCCACGGTGCACATCAGCGCCCACGTGATTCACTACGGCAGCAGCGTGTTTGAGGGCATCCGCGCCTACGACGTAGGCGGCCGGGCCGGCATCTTCCGCCTGCGCGACCACGTGCGCCGCCTGTTTGACGGCATGAAGATCTATCGCATGGAGACCAAGTACTCCATTGACGACATCTGCAAGGCCAGCATCGAGACCGTGAAGGCCAACAACTTCAAGGGCTGCTACCTGCGCCCCATTGCCTATCGCGATGCCGGGCCCATGGGCGTCAACCCCCTGAAGAACCCCGTCACTGTGGACATCATGGCCTGGGAGTGGGGTGCTTACCTGGGTGCCGACGCGCTGGAGAAGGGCGTCGAGATGCAGGTCTCGAGCTGGAACCGCAACGCCCCCAACACCACGCCCGCGCTGGCCAAGTGCGGCGCCAACTACGCCAGCGGCGCCCTCATCAAGATGGAGTCCCTGGTCAACGGTTACAGCGAGGGCATTGCCCTGGACGTGAACGGTTACCTGTCGGAGGGCAGCGGCGAGAACATCTTTGTGATCCGCGACGGCGTGCTGTACACGCCGCCCATTGCCAACTCGGTGCTGGCTGGAATCACCCGCGACACGATCATCCGTCTTGCCCAGGACATGGGCATCAAGGTGGTCGAGGCCGCCATTGCCCGCGAGCAGCTTTACATCGCCGACGAACTGTTCGGCGTGGGTACCGCCGCCGAAGTCACCCCCATCCGCGCTCTGGACAAGATCACCATCGGCTCGGGCAGCCGCGGGCCCGTCACGGCCCGGCTGCAGAAGGCCTACCTTGACCTGGTGCAGGGGCGCAGCGAAGACAAGTGGGGGTTCATTACGAAGGTGTAGCGCACGGGACAGAGCGACGAAATGCACGCGGCCCGGTGTGAACTGGGTCGCGTTCGTTTTCCGTGGAATCTTCACCATTTGCGTGAGTTGTGGTGGCACATGGGGTACTCTTCACTGGACACCGTGTAATCTATTAGGGCGGCTGTACGAAACTGACCAGTTGGATGCGCACCGTTACTGCCAAGCGCGAAGCACGCCAGAAGCAGCTTCTGCAAGCTGCCCTGCGGGTGTTTGCCCGCAACGGCTTTGACGGTGCCTCGGTGGCCGACATCGCTGAGGCTGCCGGCGTGGCCAAGGGCAGCGTCTACCTTTATTTTGACAGCAAGGAGTCCCTGGCCGGCGACCTGGTGACGCACCTGTTTACGTACCCGGCCGAGGGCGCGCGGCCCTCGCAGGAGATGCGCCCCCTGCACCGCATCCTGGACTTCTGCGCCGAGCAGGAGCGGCGCGTGCTGGAACTGGGCACCCAGGCTCCGGTCGTGCTGCACATGTTCGGGCACGTCGGCAAGACCGAAGACGACCAGCTTGCCCGCGGCGTGCGGCAGCTTATTGCCGAGTCGCGTTTTCTGGTGCGCCTGTTGCTGGCCAATGCCCAGAAGCGCGGCTCGTTGCCATCCGGCGTGGACCTGCGCCATGCTGCAGCCATGATCCTCGCGGTCAGCTACGGCATGATCCATGGCCGGCTGGCCAACGGGGCCGCAAGGCAGCCGGAGCAACTGGATTCGCGCGAGGCGGTGGCGGTCTTTTTGCGCGGCCTGGGTGCGGACCTGGGCAAGGAGGCGTGAGCATGCTGCGTGTGTTTGAGGCAAGCTCGCCCCGCGTGGAAGTGGACGGCCGCACCGTGCTGGCGGTGGTCAACGGCATGCTGGTGGGGTCGGTTGCCCAGGAGTTGCTGGAGGCCCAGGGCCTGTCCGGCGTCAAGCCGGAGGCCTGGTATCCGCAGCAGGCCTGGCTGAACGTGTATCGCGCGATCAACGACGAGCTGGGGCCGGACACGCTGTACTCGATCGGGCGGCGCATCCCGCAATCGGCCGAGTTCCCGGAGCAAATGTACGACGTGCCCACGGCACTGTCCGCCATTGACGTGGCCTACCACAAGGCACACCGCAACGGCGAGATCGGCGAGTATCGCTATCTCGAGCTGGGGCTCGACCACTACCAGATCCACTGCGACAACCCGTACCCGAACATCTTCGACCTGGGCATCGTGACGTCGCTGGTTGAACGCTTTCGCGGGCGCCTGCAGTTCCGCATCACCATGCTGCAGCGTGGTGCCGGTCGCCTGTGGGACAACGCCTGCGCCTTCGACATCAGTCGGGCGTAGCTTCGGCGCCGCCCGGCACTACACTCGCATCATGGCTGTCAGCCTCGCGCCATCCGTTGCCTACACAGTGGCCGGCCTCGTCGTGGCCGGCACGGCGCTCTGGGCCGCGGTCGGCCTGCGCGCGCAGCACGCCTCACTCAAGGCCAAGGCCGCCGGCCAGCCGCTGCCGCCCATGGCAGAACTGTACTTTCAGGGCACAGCCAAGGCGCTGCGGGCGCTGTCGGCGGGGGCAATGGCGTCCATCGCGGCTGATGCCGGTTACTCGCTGGCGCTGGGGGCCGATGGTGTCGCCCTGGGCCTTGGCCTGGCAGGTGCCGGCCTGCTGCTGTGCTGCAGCTTTGTGCTGCTGCTGCAAGCTGCGGCTGACATGCGCATGCGGCTGCGCGGTACGGCGGCGCGGATGGCGCAGCTTGGGGCGGGCTTTGGCGGCGTAGGCCTGGCGGGCCTGGGCCTGCTGCTGATGGTACAGCAGGGCTCGGTGTGGCCGGCCACGATGTAACCAGAACGCGTGTGCCGGCGAGTTCGAGTGCAACAAGGTCGAGACCGAGGCCAACGGCGCCAAGACCACGAGCTGGACCTGCAAGAAGTGCGGCGCGATTGTGAAGAGCACCACCACCGGCTCGTGGGGTGAGAGCTCGATGGAACTGGTCGAGTACAAGATTTCCTAAGCCTGATGGGACTCGCGACGGGGCGCCTGCGGGCGCCCCGTTTTCGTTGCCGCGCGTAGTATCTGGACCGCGGCTGCCGCCATGCGGATACTCTGCCCGTCTTTCTCTTGAGACCCGACTGCCTGCACCGAAAGAACGGCCCATGACCGACCAGCCGGAACCCGCCCCGATTCCTCCTGCCCCCCAGCCGCAGCCCGCCGAAAGCGAGGCGGTGCGCCTGAATCGCCACGCCGACACCATTGAGCAGGCCGTGGACCAGCTGGTGAAGGGCCAGCCCGGCGTGGTGCGCCACATCTATGTGGCTCTGCTGGTGGGCGGCCATGTGCTGCTGGAGGGCAACCCGGGTACAGCCAAGACCCTGCTGGTGCGCACGTTGGGGCGGCTGTGCAACCTGGAGTTCCGGCGCATCCAGTTCACGCCGGACCTGATGCCCAGCGACATCACGGGCACCAGCGTGTTCCGCCCGGATAGCGCGAGTTTCGAGTTCCGGCGCGGCCCGGTGTTCACGCAACTGTTGCTGGCCGACGAGATCAACCGCGCGCCGGCGCGCACGCAGGCTGCCCTGCTGCAGGCCATGCAGGAGAGGATGGTGACCGCCGACGGCGAGGACCACGAGCTGTCCGAGCTGTTCACGGTGGTGGCCACCCAGAACCCGCTGGAGAACGAGGGCACGTACCCGCTGCCCGAGGCCGAGCTGGACCGCTTCCTGTTCAAGCTGATCGTGGGTTACCCGCCCGAGGGCGAAGAGCTGAAGATCTTCCAGCAGCACGGAGCACCCCGCAGCGCCGATGAATTCGGCGGCCTGATCAAGAACCACCTGTTCGGGGCCGCCGAGCTGGTGTCCATGCGCCGCCTGGTGCACAAGGTGGAGGTGCACCCCTCCGTGGCCAACTATGCCCTGCAGATCATTCGCGCCACGCGCGAGCACCCTTTCCTGCGCGCCGGGGCCAGCACGCGCGCGGGCGTCATGCTGCTGCGCGCGTCGCGGGCATTGGCGGCCACCTGCGGGCGCGGTTTCGTGGTGCCGGACGACATCCGCGAGCTGGCACCCGCAGCCCTGCGCCACCGCCTGTACCGCACGGCGGCTGCCGAGCTGGAGGGCACGAGCACCGACACCATCCTGCAGGACATTGTGGCGCGCATCCCGGCCCCCAGGTAGCGCATGTACTCGCCCACGCGCATCCTGATGCTGGCAGCGGCTGGCCTGCTGGGCCTGGCGGTGGCTGCATTGCTGCCGGGGCCTGGCCTGCTGCTGCCCTGGGCTGCCGGCACGGGGTTGCTGCTGTTGTTTGCCGTGCTGGACGGCGTACTGCTGGCCCGCGCCGAAGTCGCCTTGGCGCGCCGCTTGCCCGCCGAGGTGGGGGTGGGGGTCGAGTTCAACCTCGAACTGGAGCTGGCCAATCACTCCGGTGCCGCGGTGCGTGGCCGGCTGCACGACGTGCTGCCCGAGGTGCTGGAGGCCGACCGCTCGCCGCTGCCGTTTTCTATTGCTTCCGGCGAGGCCCAGGTCTGGTCATTGCCCAGCCGCGTCGCAGACCGCGGCGAGTGCGGCCTCAACGCTGCTACCGCCGAGCTGGTGGGACCCCTGCGCCTGTTGCGGCGCGTAGTGCGACTCTCGGCCCCGGCCAAGGTTGCGGCCATTCCGGGCATTGAGGTGCTGCAGAGCAACCGGTTGATCTTGAAGGCCCAGCAGGACGCCGACGCGGGCATCACTCGTTCGCGCGGCGTGGGCCGCGGCGGCGAGTTTGACAGCCTGGCGCCGTATGTGCCCGGCGACCCGCCCCAGAGCGTGGACTGGCGCGCCTACGCCCGCACGCGAACCCTGGCGGTGCGCCGCTACGTGCCGGAGCGCCGCCGCAGCGTGATGCTGGCCTGCGACGCAGGTCGCCTCATGGGCGCCCGTGTGGGCGGCCGTCGCAAGGTGGACCACGCCCTGTATGCGCTGGCCATGGTGGCGGCGGCAGCCCTGCAGCGCGGCGACCTGGTGGGCTTGATCGTGTTCGACGGCGCCGTGCAGGCCCTGGTGCCGCCCCGGGCAGGGCACGGGCAACTGGCCCGCATCGTGCGTGCTTCTCTGGCTGTCAAGCCAACCCACGGCGAGACGGCGTTCACGCCCGCCTTTGTGCAGCTCAATCACGCCCTGCCCCGCCGCGCGCTGGTGGTGCTGGCCACAGACTTTGACAACCAGGCCCAGGGCTGGGAGCTGCAGCGCAACCTGGCGCAGATCCGGCGGCGGCATGTGGCCATTGTGGCTGCCATGCGCGACCCGGTGTTCGCCGCGGCGGTGCGGCGCCCCGTGGACACGACGCTGGATGCCTACCGGCAGCTTGCCTCGCTGACGTTGCTGGAAGAGCGCCAGGGCATCCTGCAGCGCATCCACTCTTCGGGCGTACACATCATTGATGCCGAGCCCGAGGAGCTGACCGGCCCCCTGCTTAACATGTACGGCCGGATCATCTCCGGCGGCGCGCTGTAGGGCTACACGCGGCCCTGGATCAAGGACGCCAGGCTGACTTCCGGCCGGGCCCCGAAGTGCTGGATGACTTCCGCAGCCGCAATGGCTCCCAGCCGCGCGCAATCACGCGGGTTCCTGCCCCGCGTGTACCCGAACAGGAAGCCGGCCGCAAACTGGTCCCCCGCGCCGGTGGTGTCCACCAGCCTGGTAATGGGCTCCGCCGGCACGGTGACGGTCTCCGTGGGGGTCACGACCACGGCGCCTTTTTCGCTGCGGGTCAGGACCACCAGGTCGCACTTGCCGCGCACGGCCTGCACTGCCGTGTCAAAGGAACCGGCCTGGTACAGGGCCGTGATCTCGGACTCGTTGGCAAACAGGATGTCAATGTGGCCGTGGACCAGCTCCTGGAACTCGGCGCGGTGGCGGTCCACGCAAAAGCGGTCGGAAAGCGTCAGCGCCACTTTGCGGTGGGCGTCGTGGGCAATCTCGGCGGCTTTCACGAAGGCGCGCTTGGCCTCGGGCGGGTCAAACAGGTAGCCCTCCAGGTAGGTCACCTGGGCGCGCTTGACCTGCTCGGGGTCCACGTCGTCGGGTCCCACCTGGGCAGCGCTGCCCAGAAAAGTCTGCATGGTGCGCTGGGCGTCGGGCGTGACAAAGATGAGGCAGCGCCCGGTGGGCGCGCCGTCACGGTGGGGCCTGGTTGTGAACTCCACGCCCAGCGAGCGGATGTCGTGGGCAAAGATGCTGCCCAACTGGTCGGCGCTGACCTTGCCGATGAAGGCTCCCTTGCCGCCCAACGAGGCCAGCCCCGCGATAGAGTTGGCTGCACTGCCGCCCGAGATCTCGACCGCCGGGCCCATGGTCTCATAGAGGGCCTCGGCGCGGGTCGCGTCAATGAGGCTCATGGAGCCCTTGGAGATGCGGTTCTGTTCGAGGAACGAGTCCTGGGCGTGGGCCAGGACGTCAACGAGTGCGTTGCCAATGGCAATCACGTCCAGTGCGGTGGTCATGGGCGGCATTGAATCAGCGGTGAACGGGGTTGGCGACTCCCCTGCCTGTCGGTCGTGCACGGGGTGTTTTTTAGTATTTTGAAGTTTTTGGTTGATTTGATCTTTGGTCGTGGTACTCTTGGGCTCGTTGACAACTGAACCGCGCGGCGCGGCGATCATCAAGGGGCTCCTGAGTAACAACCGTCCGACCCTCGACCCCACACTCGGGGGCCCCAGGATTTTGCCTGCCCGGCAGGCGTGCTGGACCCCCGTCCGGGGCAAAAGCGCGCCATTCACCAACGCCCTCCCCCGGGTAGTCTGTGGGTGTGCCTTTGGCACACCTCTAACTTCTCGCGCCGCGCGATCTATATGAAGGGGCTTCTGGCCGTATCCCGTCCGACCCTCGACCCCCACTGCCAGAGGCCCCCGATTCTTCCAGCGCACGCAACCGCGTGCGCTGCTTTCGTTTGGATCCATGCCAGCGTTCAAGATCCGCGAGCGCCTCGCCTGTCGTGATTGCCATGTGCACTTGCGGTGGTAACTAGCTCAGTTTGCGAACGACCTGCTCAGGCGGTTACTCTTGCCGTTTCTTGTGACGGAAAGCGTTTCCGAACGGTGCCAAGGGTGCTCGCGTGGCCTGTTTCAGCCGGGTAACAAACAGCGTTACGAGTCCATGGCATCATCGTAAGTGACTTATTGTCAACATGATAGAGAGGTAACATGACGGCTGGTGCTGCCCGTGGCTGCGGGTGCCGGGAATTTGGCACGGCCGCTGCATACTTCGGCGCGGAGTTCCGACCCAACCCTAACCTTGTGGAGTTAGAGATGCGCAAGATCCTGACCATGCTGGCGTGCTT
>JADLBZ010000163.1 GCA_020847415.1 Planctomycetota bacterium | reverse complement strand
GTGGGCTTCATCAAGCAGGTGGCGGACCTGGAACAGGTGGTGCTGAAGAACGACGGCCACACGCCGGTGCTGCTTCGCGACGTGGCCCGGGTGCAACTGGGGCCCGAGTTCCGGCGCGGCGCGCTGGCCGACCAGCACGGCGAAAAAGTGGGCGGCGTGGTCACCATTCGTTACGGCGCCAACCCCCAACAGGTGATCGAGAACGTAAAGGCCGAGCTGGCCAAGCTGGAGCCCGCCCTGCCTGAGGGCGTGACCATCACGCCCTTCTATGACCGCACCAAGCTGATTGACCAGACCCTGGATAACCTGCGCAGTTCGCTGCTGCAGCAGTTGTTGATCACGGCCCTGGTCAGCCTGATCTTCTTGCTGCACCTGCGCAGCGCCCTCATCATCGGCTCGACGCTGCCGCTTTCCGTGCTGGCGGCCTTTATTGCCATGGAGGCCTTCGGCATCGGCAGCAACATCATGAGCCTGGCCGGTATCTCCATTGCCATCGGCGAAGTGACCGACCTGGGCATTGTGATGGTGGAGACCATTTACCGCGGCCTGCAGCAAGACAACTCGGGCAGCCCGCGCTGGCGCGTGGTGCTGAACAGCGCCCGCAGCGAGGGTCGTGCCGTGTTAACCGCGGCCGGCACCACACTGCTGAGCTTCATGCCAGTGTTTTTCCTGCCCGACCAGAGCTACAAGCTGTTTGCCCCCCTGGCCTGGACCAAGACCTTTACCCTGGCCTTTGCGGCGGTGCTGGCGGTGACCTTGATGCCGGTGCTGTGCCTGCTGTTCCTGGGCCGCGGCACGGGCAGTGCAGAGCGCGCCAAGGCCGGACGCGAGGCCCTGCGCTGGGTGGGTGCTTTGGCCATGGCGGGCCTGTGGGCCATGCTGGTCTGGCGCTTCCGCGCCGAGGTGGAGGCGGACTTCGGTCTGCAGGCCGGCGCCGTGGCGGTGCTGGGCGGCATGCTGGTGCTGCTGGCGGTGCGCAAGCTGCTGGGCGAGCGCCTGACCGGCGTGGACGACAACCCCGTGGCGCGCGGCATCGTGCGGGTCTACGCGCCGATCCTGCGGTTCTTCTTGCGCCATAAAGCAGTGCTGGCGGGCCTGACTGTGATCGTCATCCTGCTGGGCGCCAGCGTGCTGGTGGGAGCCCGCAAGGCGCTTTGGCCGGTCTATGCTGCCGCGGACGCAGTGCTGCCCCAGGACAGCACGTTGCGCCCCCTGGATACCGTGGCCGGCCACTTCCCCGGCATGGGCACCGAGTTCATGCCCCCCTTTGACGAGGGCGATCTGCTTTACATGCCGTCGTTGCTTTCGCAGGCTTCGCTCTCCGAAACCATGGAAGCCATGCAGTGGCAGAACCGGCAGATCGCGGCCGTGCCCGAGGTCGAGACCGTGGTCGGCAAGCTGGGCCGCGCCGACACCAGCCTGGACCCGGCCCCCATCGGCATGGTCGAGACCATCCTGCAGATCAAGCCCCGCAGCCAGTGGCGCAAGGCCGTGCCGCGCGAGCGGCTGGCAGCGCTGCTGGAAGGCGGCTGGCAACCGGCCGACCTGCTGCGCGAGATGCGCGAGGGCGAGGCCAAGCAGGCTGTGCGCCAGGCCCTGGACGGCGGCCTTGCCCTGCCTGCCCTGGCCCGCGAGGTGCGCGATGCGCGGCCCCTGTCCGAGATCCGCCCGTTGCTGGACCGCCCAGCCGAGCTGACCCTGGGCGAGCGCGTGCTGGAAAACCTGTCCGAGGACCTCAGCAAGCAGCGCCTGGTGGCGGACCTGCGCGCCGTGACCCACCAGCCGGGTGTGGCGCCGAGCTGGCTGCACCCCATCGAGACCCGCATCGTCATGCTCTCCAGCGGCATCCGGGCGCGCATCGGCCTGGAGATCTGGGGCGACGACGCTGACCGCCTGGCCGAGCTGGCCCTGCAGTTCGAGCCCATCATCAAGCAGGTGCCCGGCGCCACCGACGTGACCGCCATGCGCGCGGGCGGCCAGCCCTATCTTGAGTACCACCTGCGGCGTGACCGCATCGCCCACTACGGCCTGAACGTCGAGGAGATCCAGGACCTGATCGAAGTCGCCCTGGGCGGCAAGCGCCTGACCACCACCGTGGAAGGCCGCGAACGCTACCCCGTGCGCGTGCGCTACGAGCGCGAGCTGCGCGACAACCTCGCCGAGCTGGACAGCCTGCTGGTGCCCACGCCCATGGGGGCTCAAGTGCCCATCACCGAGCTGGCCGACATCCGGCACGTGATCGGGCCGTCCATGATCCGCGGCATCAACGGCAAGCTGGTGGGCTACGTGATGTTCAACCCCGCGTCCGTGGACGAGGTAACGCTGATCGAGCGCGTGGATGCCCGCGTCAAGCAGGCCATCGAGAAGGGGGACGTGGATTGGCCCAAGGGCTACTCGTACCGCTGGGTGGGCCAGTACCAGGAGGCTTTGCGCGCGGGGGCGCGCCTGCGCATCATCGTGCCGCTGGTGGTGCTGTGCATCTTCCTGCTGGTGTTCCTGCACTTCCGGAAGCTGGACACGGCGTTGATTGTCTTCTCGGGCGTGCCCGTGGCCATTGCGGGCGGCCTGATTGGCTTGCGTTACTGGCCCTGGCTGCAAAGCCTGCTCCGGGACGCGCCCCAGGGCCCGCCCATCTACCTGACTGTGGCCGTGGCGGTGGGCTTTATCTCGGTGCTGGGCGTGACCACGGACGACGGCGTGGTGATGGGTACGTACATCGAGGAACTTCACCACGAGCGAAAGCCCGCCACCGTGGCGGCCCTGCGCGAGACCGTGGTGGCTGCCGGGTGCACGCGCATCCGGCCCGCCCTGATGACCGCCGCCACGACGTTGATCGGCCTCTCGCCGCTGCTGTGGACCACCGGTCGCGGCAGCGACGTGCTGCAGCCCATGGCCCTGCCGGCCATCGGCGGCACGCTCATTGAGCTGATTTCGATCTTCATCGTCCCCGTGGCCATGTGCTGGCGGAAGGAACGGCTGCTTCGCCGGGCACAGCAACCCATGACAGCCGCATGACCGCCAACCTGTTGAACCCGGATCGCTGCGCGTTAATCTGGAACCGTTATGAAGCAACGTCCTGCCCTGCTGGTTGCGCTGCTGGCGCTGGCATCCCTGGTGGTGCCGGTGCCCGGCGTGGCTTTTTGTGGCGGCACGCCGCACCTGGGGCAGGTGGCCGTGCACGGCCGCACCGTGTTTCACTGCCACTGCGAACACGAACAAGAAGACCAGGACGAGCCCTCGGACACCTGCACCCGTTTGCCCGCCGACGACCTGGACCTGCCCTTCACCGTGACGCTGCCGGTTCAGCCGCAAACCCAGGCCGCCCTGCCCGGCCTGTCGGTGGAATTGCGGCCCCTCCCGGCGGCGGCACCCCATGCGCCTGCCTTGCGGGTGCGCCCGCCGCCCGGCCGACTGCGGCTGGCGTTGTATTCGCGCCTGAGCCTCTAACCACAGTCATGCGGCCCGCCCGTCGGGCCCGCGTCCCGTTTTTTCCGGACCCACTCGAGGAGTCTCCGTGAAGACACTGTTTGTTTGCGCAACGTGCCTGGCCCTGCTGGCCGGCTGCCAGAGCTACGAGCCCCTGCCGCTGGATGACCGCGCCCACCTGGGCGAATGGGCTAAACGTTCGCCCGCGGGCAAGGGTGTGTCTGAGTACGTGAAGACCCTGGGTGCCCGCGACGCCAAGCCCGCCGCACCCTACAACCCGGCCGACGGCATCAGCCTTGCCGAGGCCGAGGTGGTGGCCCTGTTCTTCAACCCGGGGCTGCGCACCGCGCGGCTGGAGGCCGGCGTGCCCCTGGCCGGCGCCCTGGAGGCCGGCCGCTGGGAAGACCCCGAGCTGGAACTGGACGCTACCTGGATCATCGACAACGTGCACACGCCCTGGATGCTGGGGGCGGGCATCAAGTTCACCATTCCGCTTTCGGGCCGGCCCGGCGTGGAGCAGGACCTGGCCTGGGCCGAGTACGACGTAACCAAGCGCGAGGTCGTCAGCAGCGAGTGGCAGGCCCTGGTGGCCCTGCGCGAACAGTGGCTGGAGGCCGCCGAGCTGGCCGAGCGCAAGCGCCTGCTGACCGAGTTTGTAGCGGCGCTGGACCGCATCCGCAGCGTGGCCGACCGGCTGCGCGAGGCGGGCGTGCTGTCACGGCTGGACGCGCGGCTGTTTGACTTGGAGGTTGCCACCCGGCGCCTGGAGCTGGACCAACTCGACCTGCGCGCCAAGGAGGCTCGATTGCGCGTGTTGCAGGCCATGGGCCTGCACCCGGAAGCGCCTGCCGACCTGCGCTTTGAACTGGCCCTGCCGCCCCTGCCGGCTGACAACCGCGACACCCTGGCCCGGGACCGCAACGCCGATCTGGCAGTGCTGCGGGCGCGTTACCAGGTGGCGGAGCAGCAACTGCGGCTGGAGGTGCGCAAGCAGTACCCGGACCTGGCCATCGGGCAGGCCTACGAGCTGGACGAGGGCCAGTCGCGCATCAGCCTGGGATTCGGCATCCCCATTCCCATTATCAACCTGAACAAGGAGGGCATCGCCCGCGCCCGGGCCGCGCGCCTGGCGGCGCGCTCGGATTACGAGGGCATGCTGGAAGACGTAGGCCACGAATTGGCCCAGGCCCAGGTGGCCCTGGAGCGCGCCCGCCGCAACCGCCGCTATGTGGCGGAGACCCTTTCGCCCCTGGTGGACGAGCAAGTCGAGGCCGCCCGGCGGCTCTCTGAGCTGGGCGAGTTTGACGCCCTGATGCAACTGGATGCCCTGACCCGGCAGTACGAGACCCGTGCAGTGGGCCTGGAGGCCGCGCTGGAGGAAGCCCGCGCGGCAACGCGGCTGCTGGCTGTGCTGGGCCCGGCTTTCAAGGCCGAAACCCGGCCCGAGGAGGCGGAACGTGACTAACAGAATGCTGCCCGTGCTGTTGCTGCCGGCCCTGCTGCTGGCGGCCTGCCCGCAGGAGGACACGCCTGCCCCCGCACCCGCGGGGGGCGGCGGGGCGGGCACCGTGATCACCAACCGCATTGATATTCCTGAGCCGGTGATCAAGAACCTCGGCATCACCTTCGTGAAGTCCGAGCGCCGCGTGGTCTCCCGCACCATGCGCCTGCCCGGCCGCTTTGAGAGCGTGCCCGAGGCGCGGCGCGAGTACACGGCACCCCTGGCGGGCCGCGTGACCCTGCTGGTGAACCAGAACCAGCGCGTCAAGGCGGGCACGCCGCTGGCCTCGCTGGACTCGCCCGACTGGCGCCGCATGCAGGAGTCCATCAACGAGACCAGCCACCACATTGCCGAGCACGCCTCGGACCTGAAGGTGGCCCAGGCCGAGCTGGAGGCCCACGACAGCGTGCAGGCCCAGTTTCCGGCCCGGCGCGAGGCCCTGGCACCCCTGATTGCGGCCAGCGAGCAGAGCTCGGCCCGCATGGCCGAGAACAAGGCGGTGTGGGAAACGCGCCTGCGCGAACTGGAAGAACTGGCCAAAAGCGGCGCACCCAAAGCCGCCGAGATTGCCGAGGCCCGCAGCCGCGTGGCCGAGCTGCAGACCGCCCTGGCCGAGGAGAACGAGAAGCTGGCCGGCTACCGGCTGCAGCAGACCAACTCCACCCTGGACGAAGACGCCCACCGCAAGCAGCGCGCCGTGCTGGAAGCCAAGGTGGCCGCCGTGCAGGGGGCGATGCGGGCCAGCGAACACGCCTTTGACCTGGCCCTGCGCACCGCCGCGGCAGCCATGGGTCTTGATGTGCAAAGGCTGCGCGAGGGCGACGCCTGGCGCACCCTGACCACGCTGACCCTCGAGGCCGCCGCCGACGGCGAAGTGACGGCGGTTGAAGTCAGCAGCGGCGCCTGGGTGGAGGCTGGGGCCGCCTTGCTGCGGACCCTGGACCTTTCGCGGGTGCGCTTCCGCGCCCGCGCCCTGCAGAGCGACCTGGGTCGCCTGCGCGACGGCCTGCCCTGTACCGTGGTGCCGCCCCAGGGCGGAACGCTGGAGGCAGCCGCGTCGCTGACCGCCGAGTTGCGCCTGGCGCCCGAGGCCGACGCCGACGAGCGAACCGTGGACATCCTGGCCGCCCCGGCAGAGGGGGTACCCTGGGCGCGGCCCGGCGTGGTGGCTGAGCTGGAGGTGGTGTGGGACGTCACCGCCCAGCCGGAACTGGCCATTCCCTTGCGCTGTGTGGTGCGTGACGGCACCGAGCACGTCTTCTTCAAGCGCGACGTGCTGGACCCCAGAAAGGCCGTGCGAATGAAAGCCGAACTCGGCGTCAGCGACGGGCGCTGGGTCGTGGTGACGTCAGGCGTCATGGAAGGCTCCGAGGTGGTCCTGGACGGCGCCTACGAGCTGAAACTGACCGGTGGCGGCAAGCCCATGGGTAACGGCCACTTCCATGCAGACGGAACGTACCACGAGGGAAAGGACTAGCCCATGTTCCGGCGCATCATTGCTCTCTCGCTGCAGAAGAGCTCGCTGGTGCTGGTGCTGGCCGGCCTGCTGCTGTTTGCAGCCGGGGCCTACGCCCCGCGCATTCCCGTGGACGTGTTCCCGGAGCTGAACGCGCCCACGGTGACCATCATGACCGAGTGCCGGGGGCTCGCGGCCGATGAAGTTGAGCAGTACGTGACCTTCCCCATTGAAAGCTCCTGCAACGGCCTGCAGGGCGTGCGCAAGGTGCGCAGCGCCAGCGCCATGAGCCTGAGCATTGTGTGGGTGGAGTTTGACTTCGGCGAGGATATCTACCGGGCGCGGCAGCTGGTCTCGGAGCGCCTCGACAGCGCCCGCGAAGCATTGCCGGAGGACGTGCACACGGAAATCGCGCCCATCTCGGGCATCCTGGGCGAGTTCATGCTGCTCTCGGTCTCCAGCCCGGACGGGCAGGTCAGCCCCCTGGAGTTGCGCTCGTGGGCCGAGTACGAGTTGCGCAACCACCTGTTGACCGTGGGCGGCATAGCCGAGGTGGTGGTGATCGGCGGCGAGCTGCCCGAGTTCCAGGTGCACGTGGACCCCCAGCGCCTGGCCCTTTACGACCTTACCGTGCAGGACGTGATTGAGGCTGCCCGCGGCGCCCACGCCACAGCCTCGGCGGGTTACCTGCCCAACGTGGAAGGCCGCGAAGTGCCCCTGCGCCAGAACGGCCGCGTTCGCACCGTGGAAGACATTCGCAGCACGGTGATCCGCATGCACGACGGGCTGCCGGTCACCATCGGCGACGTCTGCGCGCCACAGGACCGCCGCGACGCAGCCGGCAACCTGATCGCCACGGCAGGCGTGCGCCTGGGCCCGGCCCCGGTGCGCGGCACAGGGGCCGATGCCGGCAACCCGGCGGTGATCATCACCCTGCAGAAAGCCCCCGGCACCAACACCCTGGAGCTGACCAAGGCCCTGGATGCAGCCATGGACGGCCTGTTCGACCGCGATGCCGACGGCAACAAGCTGGAGACCGTGACCGTCAACCTGGGCGAGGGGCGCAGCGGCAAAGTGCACCTGAACACGCATGTGATGCGCCAGGCGGACTTCATCGGCCTTTCGGTCAACAACGTGCTCACCGTGCTGCGCGACGCCGCCATTCTGGTGGCTGTGTTGCTGATCCTGTTCCTGATGAATGTGCGCACCACGGTGATTACCCTGACCGCCCTGCCGCTGTCGCTGGCGGCTGCCCTGCTGGCCCTGTGGGCGCTGGACTTGAACATCAACGTGATGACCCTGGGCGGGCTTGCCGTGGCCATCGGCGAACTGGTGGACGACGCCATCATTGACGTGGAGAACGTGTTCCGGCGCCTGCGCGAGAACGCTGCCCTGCCCGAAGCCCTGCGCAAGGGCCATTTGCGCGTGGTGTTCGACGGCAGCAACGAGATCCGCGGCTCCATCGTGTTTGCCACGGTCATCATCGTGATGGTGTTCGTGCCCCTGCTGTTCCTGGAAGGGCTGGAGGGCCGTTTCTTCCGGCCCCTGGGCCTGGCCTACATCATCAGCATCCTGGCCTCGCTGGTGGTGGCTGTCACGGTCACGCCCGCGCTGTGCAAGCTGCTGTTGCGGCGCATCAAGGCCGGCCACGAGCGCGACAGCGCGCTGGTGCGCGTGCTCAAGCGCCTCTACGGACCCACCTTGCGCGGGGCCATACGCCTGCGCTGGGTGCTGATGGCGGCAGCGCTGCTGGCCACCGCGGGCAGCCTGTGGTTTGCCTCGGGCTACGGCACGCGCTTCCTGCCCGAGTTCAACGAGGGCGTGTTCACCATCTTCCTGAACGCGCCGCCTGGCACCTCGCTGGAAGAAAGCGACCGCCTGGCGGGCGGGGTGGAACGCCGGCTGGCCGAGATCCCCGGCGCCAAACACGTGGTGCGGCGCACCGGCCGCGCCGAGCGCGATGTGCACGCCCACGGCGTGAGCATCAGCGAGATCGAGATTTCCGTTTCGCCGGGCCACACGCGCGAGGAGGTGCGGCGCGAGATTGACGCCGTGCTGGCCGGCATCCCCGGCATCACCACCATGGTGGGCCAACCCGTCGAGCACCGCCTTTCCCACGTGCTGTCGGGCACCCCCGCCGCCATTGCCATTGATGTCTACGGCACGGACCTCGACGTGCTTCGCAAGGTGGCCAAGGAGCTGGAGGGCGAGTTGCGCCAGATTCCCGGCGCCCGTGACATTGCCGCCAACCGCGAAGTCATGGTCGAGACGGCCCCCATCAACTACCGCCGGGGCGACCTCGCCCGTTTCGGCCTGACCCCGGCTGATGCCGCGGGCCAGGTAGAGGCCGCCTTCAGCGGCGTGCAGGTGGCCGAGATCAACCAGGGTGCCCGGCGCTTCAGCATGGTGGTCCGGCTCGACCCTCTGCAGCGCAGCAACGTGGAACAGGTGAAGTCCTTCATCCTGCGTTCGCCCACGGGCGCGCGGCTGCGACTCTCTGAGGTCGCCGACATCGGCCCCGAGAACGCCAGCGACCTCATCGCCCGCGAGAACGGCCGCCGCAAGGCGGTGGTCAGTCTTAACGTCGCCGAGGGCTACAACCTGGGCCACCTGGTCGAGGAAGTGCAGCGCCGCGTGGACCCCGTGGTGCGCAAGCACGGCTGCACCGTGCACTACGGCGGGCAGTTCGAGGCCCAGCAATCGGCCAGCCGCACCATCTACCTGATGGGGGCGGGCGTGGTGGCGGCCATGTTCCTGCTGCTGTTCTCGGTGTTCGGGTCGTTACGGGCTGCGGCGCTGGTCATGGTCAACCTGCCGCTGGCGCTGATCGGCGGCATTGTGGCCATCTTCGTGGCCGAAAGCGCCGACCCGCTGGCCAACCTGCAGGCACTGCTGCAGGGCGGTGACTACCGCGCGCCGGTGATCTCCATTGCCAGCATGGTGGGCTTCATCACGCTGTTCGGCATTGCCGTGCGCAACGGTATCCTGCTGGTGGCCCATTACCAGCAACTGCAGCGCGAGGGCCTGCCCCTGCGCGAGGCCGTGCTGCGCGGCTCGGTGGAGCGACTGGTGCCCATCCTGATGACCGCGCTGGCGGCGGTGCTGGGCCTGGTGCCGCTGGCCATGGCCGCGGGCGAGCCCGGCAGCGAACTGCTGGCCCCGCTCGCCGTGGTGGTGCTGGGCGGGCTGGTGACTTCGACTTTCCTCAATCTCGTGGTCGTTCCCGCCGGTTACGTACTTTTCGCCCCCAAGGTGCGGGCGCAGACCACGGAAGAAACCCTGGAAGAAGGAGCTGGAACATGAAGAAGCTGGCAATGACGGCGGCCCTGGCCCTGGCGGGCCTTGGCCTCACAGCCTGCGGCGGCGGCAACGGCGCGGGCAACGGCGCGGGCGGCGGCAACGCCGCCGGCAACGCGGCCCACGGCCACGAGCACGAAGGCGAACAGCACGCCCTGGGCAAGCAGTCGGACAAGGGCATTGATGTCGAGGTGACACAGATGGGCGAGATCAAGGCCTCCAAGGAGTGCATCTTCGAGACCAAGGTGAGCAAGGACGGCAAGCCCCTGGCCACCGCTACCGTGGCGGGATGGCTGGGTGACGACACCGGCAAGGAGCTCTGCGAGCGCGGCCCGGGCGAGTTCAATGCCGACGAGGGCCTTTATGACGTGCACGTGCTGGGCCCCAAGGAGGGCGGCGACAAGGCCCTGTACTGGGTGCTGGTCAAGGACGGCGCCACTGAGATCAAGGTGAAGTTCACCCCCGACCGCGACTGATTCGGGAAAGCCGGGAAGGCCGCCATGGGCGGCCTTCCCCGGCAACCTGCAAGGAGAGAGTGCATGTATCGGACATGGTGTGCAGCGCTGCTGGCGCTGGTTGTTCTGGCGGCTGGCTGCGGCGGCAAGGGCACCGGAAACGGGGCAGTTGACGGGGGCGGCGGCACCAACGCCGCGGGCGGCAAGACTGACGAACATGAGGGACCAAAAGCCGTTCTTGGCGAGCGCGACGTGGAGGGCGGCCTCAAGCTGAAAGTGATTCGCGTCGGGGCGTTCGAACTAGGCAAAGAGGGCGTCTTTGAAGTGCTGGTGACCAAGGACGGCACCATCGTCCGGGATGTGGCAGTCACGTCCTGGCTGGGCGAGAAGCAAAAGGAACTGAACGAGATTGCGGCTGGCGAGTGGCGCAAGGGCAAGACGATTGAGGCCTTTGACGTGCACATGTTTGTGCCCAAAGACCTGCCCGCGGGCACCAAGCTGTGGGTGCGCCTCAAGATTGCCGACAAGAGCACATGGTGGGATTTCGACCCGGCTCAGTAGGTCCCTGTCGGCTACTTGCCCTGCGCCCAGGCGGCAAAAGCCCCGTAGCCGCGGCTGAACTGCTCGGCAAAGAACCGCACCGCCGCGGCGTGCGCCTCGCGGGCGCCCTTGGCCTTGCCCTCCGGGGCATACAGCCGCAGGGCATTAGCGTGGTGCAGGGCCAGCGCCAGCATCTGGGGGCTCACCTGGGGGTCCAGGCTGTCCATGCGCTGCTGGGCTTCGTCGTGGTGGCGGCGGGCGGCTTTGTCGTCGCCGCCAAGACGTGCAAGCTGGCACAGGCAGGCCGAGTAGGCGAAGTCCTGGGTGGGGCGCACCGCCACGCGGCCGCGTTCCGCCACCAGGGCGCGCTCCAGGGCGGCGGCCGGGGCGTCTTCGGCCTTGGCCAGGCCGCCCGCCTGCAACAGGCCGGTGGCGTAGGCGAACCAGACCGAGTCCGCGCCGAGGCCCTCCTTTTCGTCGCCGCCGTAGCGCTTGACGATGTCGCGCAGGGCGGGCAGGTCCTCCACCAGACCGGCAAAGCGGGCCAGGGCCACGGCCTTGGCGGTGCTGTCCTCGCCGATGGCTCCGGCATGCGGCAAGGGCGCCAGGCCGGCCAGCAGCATGCTTTCGGCCAGTTTGCCCGAGAAGCTGCGCTTGAGCTGTTCGGGCAGCAGGGGATAGGCGTCGTGCAGGTCGCGCAGTCCCTCGCGCAGGTTGCCCAGTTCAATGTTCAGCACGGCATGCAGGGCCTGCAGCTGCGTATAGCGGCCCCACTCGCGCCCGGCGTCCTCGTAAAGGGCCAGGGTGGCGCGGCAGATGCGGCGCGCCTCGCGCACGCGGTCGGCCCGGTGCAGGCTGACGATCAGGTTGATCGCCAGGGCCATGTGCTCTTTCTCCATGGTGACGTCGCTGGCCGCGAGGCTGCGCACAAACACCTTGCGCGAGAGCTCGAGCGCCCGCACCTGGTCACCGAAGATGTGCTCGTAGAACTCCTGCAGGCTGTCGAACTCGACGTTCAGCTTGGGGTCGTCGCACAGGCGGCTGACCTGCTGGGCGGCCTTGCGCACCTCGCCGGCGCGCTGCATGTCCATGTCCTGCAGGGCTTTTTTCAGGGCCGCCAGCAGCTCCTGGAAGACGCTGCGGGTGCGGCGGTTCAGCACCTGGCGCAGGGCCTCGTAGCGTTCCAGCGCGTCATTCAGTTCGCGCAGCACCTTCAGGTGATGCTGGCCAGTCAAGGCGCCCAGCTTCATGCGCGCCACCTGGTTCATGGCTTCCACCAGTTCCAGCAGGTCGGTGGCCATGGCCGAGGTGCCCGCCGATACATCCGCCAGGTAGGGCGTGCCTTCGCCGGTCATCAGCCAGGCCGGGTTGATGCCCAGGGCGCTGATCACAGCCGTGCAGAACTCGGCGGGAATCTTGGTGCTCTTGAGGTAGCGGTTGACGGTGCTGACCAGGGTTGCGGTCTTGCGGGCGAGGTCGGACTGCGAACGCGTCTTGACGAGCTGGCGCAGGCGCTCGCGGATCTGGTCGTCAAACACGTGGGGATTGATGGCGGCGGGCTCGTCCATGCGTGCCTCCGGCTTGCTGAAACGCGACATTTTGCGGAACGGCGATGGAGGCGATTCTCGCAAACCTGCACAGTCCCGCAACGGGAAAACAGTAGCGCTGCCGTCTGCGCCTGTCGTGACACGGCCGTCCCGGCCCGTGCGTCCCTCGGGCGTCTCGCCCGAGGCAGCTGCATCGAACTGCAAGCTCTCGCCGAGTCGCAGAGAAGGGCACGCTTAACCTGAACCCCGGCAGCGCCTCCCGGCGCCTTCAGCACTTCGCTCGCTTCACTCGCGGGCCCCGCCCTACATGGCGTCCATGGTCGCGCGCTTGAAGAGGTCGTCCCAGTTCGCCATCACGGCCTGCACGTCCAGTTCGGTGCCCGGCGACAGCCGGTCCAGCTCGGCGTTGCGCGATGCGGGATAGCGCACGTGCAGCTTGATTCCCTTGCCGGGCACCTCGCCCTCGAGGGTGCGCCCGTCGCGCAGGGCATCAGGCAGGTCAAAGCCGAACGTGCGGTCAATGCGTTCGACTTTGGCGCGCACTACAAAGACGCGCTCGCGGTGCGATGCCAGGATCTGCTCGCGGTCACGGGTGAAGATCGCCGAGTCCGACAGGCGGGCGATCAACTCTTCCAACGTGCGGGCCTCGGCGGGGGTATCTGCGGGCTTGGCGGCCGGCGGCTTGACGGCAAATGTGCCCCCCGCCGCGGGCGTCTGGAATTCGTTTCCGGCGGCCGCAGCAGCCCGGAATGCGTCGCCCGCCGTGGGCGACTTGAACGCATCGGCGCTGGCGCCGGACGAAAACGCCGCAGTCTGCGCTGCAAAGCCGCCGCCTTTCGATGCAGCAAAGGCGTCCTGGCCGGACGAGAAGGCAGCCGGCTTGGACGAGTCAAAGACGTCTGACGACGAGGCTGCAAAGGCGTCAGCGCGCGACGACGCGGCAGTGTTTGCCGCGTTGCTGTAGCTGGTCGCGGCAAAGCCATGCAGGGCTGCCACGTCCTCGGCGCGCATCGCGCCGGTCGCTGCCATCTTGACCTCCAGCTTGTGAAGTGCGTCGGCCAGCAGGCCCACGGCCTCGCTTTCGGCCCGGGTGCGGCGCTGGGAATCCGAGGAAATGGGCCGCGCCCCGCCGGTGCGAGCCTGCCGTGCAGCGTCCAGCCCCGCGCGGGCGGCCGCCAGTTCGCGCTCGTGGGCAGCCCGCACATCGCGTATCTCGGCCTGCTGCTGCGCCGTGGCTGCCTGGGCCATGATCTGCGCGGCGGCAGTGGCCGCCGCCGCCTCAGCCGAGAAGCGCTGGGCCTGCTCCTGGGCAGCCGCGGCAGACGCACGCCGCACTGCCTCGGC
Organism: Planctomycetota bacterium; assembly: GCA_020847415.1. GTDB lineage: Bacteria > Planctomycetota > UBA8742 > UBA2392 > UBA2392 > JADLBZ01. The sequence goes on along the minus strand of JADLBZ010000163.1, from coordinate 5,818 downwards.
GCCTGGTTGGCCGCCGCGCGTGGGGGCGGCAGGCGCAGTTGTGCCGGTCAGTTCGGCGTAGGCGGCGTCCAGGGTGGCTACCAGGTAAACCAGGTCCTCTACGTTGGCGGCCAGCTGCACAGCCGTGGAGGTGATTCCGCTGGCTTCAAACGAGACGTTGCGCTCGCTCCACTTGGTGTCGCCCTGGCGGGCAATCATGTACAGGATGGCGCGCTTGACCGGGGGCATGCGCAGCAACGTGACGGCGCCCTGTGCGTCGCGGGCTTTGATGTTGAGGGCTGCATCCATTTCGCGGTCGCCCACCTGGATGTCCGAGCCGCCGAACATCTGCCCCAGCTTGGCCAGCAGGCCTTCCTTGGTAACCAGCAAGCCCGCCGGCATGGGGGCATTGATGGAGGCGTGGTAGACGGTGTACGTGCTGCGGTTCTTTCCCGAGCCGCGGGTGATGGTGCTGATGTCAATGAAGACGTTCTTGTACCAGCCCTGGATGTGCGGCCGCGAGGTCGCCCCGATGGCGCCGTTGTAGCTCAGGCCGTGTGCCCCGGCAAAGCCGGCCCAGGCCTCGCGCACCTTCTTGGCGTGGATGAATCCATAGACCACCAAGCCGATGAAGAAGGCCGCAAACAGCAGGAAGACAATCAGGCCACCGGCATCTGAAGCAAGCATTGCGTTCTCCTGCAAACCGGCGCCCAGTGTAACCAACGGCACGCGCTTCTGCCGCTCCAACGATTCTCCTGTTTTGTAGCGCCCGCGCAGACCTGACCACGGCTGCGGGCATTACTGACGCGGCCGGCAACATGCTCACGGCTGCCGCACCGCAGATCACCGGCCCCGCCGAGCTGGTCATCCTGCGCGACGTGACGACCGGGCCTGACCGGCGAGGCTGTGGTTGTGATCTCCGCGACGGACGGTACCCACACCGCCACCCACGTCATGACGGTTCGCGTCCTGGACCCGACGGCAGCCACCGACGAGGACGACGGCGAAGACACCTGCAGCGCCCAGGGCTCCGGCGGCGTCCCGCTGGGGCTGCTGTGCCTGCTGCTGGCGTTGGCAGGAATGCAGCGCCTGCGCCGCCGCCGCTGCTAGCCCACGATGACCCGGACAAACAAACCGGCCCGGCATGCTTGCCGGGCCGGTTGCATTCGGTGCCTGGGGCCTACTGCCGGCGTGTGGCTGTTCGACGCCATCCAGCCACACACACAAGCAGCAGGGCACCCAGGACCAGCAGATGCCGCTGCGAATCGTGCCCGGCGCTGCAACCGCCGCCGCCACCGCCGCCGTTGCGCGAGAACAGGCCGGCGCCGCCATCGCCCTGCACGGTGAAGGAGTAGCTGCCCTCGTCGGCGTCGTTGCTGGCGATCGTGACCACGAAGCTAAAGGGGCCGCCGGCGGGTACGGCAAAGTTCACGGCAAAGGTGGCGGCTGCGCCCGGCGACACGGTGCTGCCCGGCAGGGTGTTTACCGTGGCTGTGACGTTGTTCTGGCCGCTGATCTGCACCGTGGGCGTGCCGGTCAGGTTCAGGGTTGCATTGCCGGTGTTGGCAATGAAGAAGCCCAGGCTGCCCGCCGAGCCGGTGGCAACCGCCCCCAGGTTGATGCTGCCGCCCGTCGAGACCGAGCCGCCGCTGCTGCGGCGCACGTCAATCTCGGGCAGGGTGCCGCCCGTGCCGTTTGTGGTGAAGGCGTAGGGGTTCTTGCCCACCACGTTGTTCAAGATGCTGACGCTGTAGCTGAAGGCCCCGGCGGCCAGCACGTTCAGGCTGATGGTGAAGGTCGTCGTGGCGCCCGCTGCCAGGGTGGCGCCCGCCGGCTGCTGGTTGACCACAACAGTGCAGTTGCTGCCCGCCGCCACCGCCACCAGGGGGCTGCCCGTCAGGTTCAGGGCCTGGGTGCCTGTGTTGATGATGGTGTAGGTGAGGGCCTGTTGCGTGCCGAAGGCCACCGTGCCCAGGGCTTCTGTACCGGCGATGGTGACCCCCAAGGGCCGCTGCACGGCAATGTCCGGGGCAATCACCTGGCCGGTGCCGGCGATGGTGAAGTCGTAGGGGTTCTCGTTGCTGTCGTCGTTGGGGATGCTCAGGTTCGCCGTGAAGCTGCCCGCGCCCGCGGGGGTGACGCTGATCGTGAAGGTGGTGCTGCCGCCTGCTGCCACGCTGGACGCCGGCTGCGCCGTTACGTTGACACTGCAATTACTGGTGGCGCCCACCTGCACGGTGGAGACCGAGAGCACCGCGTTGCCGGTGTTGGACACGGTGTACGTGAACGAATTGCTGCCGGCGGCGGGCTGGATGCCCACGTTGTCGGTGCCGCCGTCTGCGATGCCGCCGCTGCGCTGCAGGTCCATCTCCGGGGCGGCCGTGGCGCTGCCCGTTCCGCTGATGGTGAAGCTGTAGGGGTTCTCGTCGCTGTCGTTGTTGGCGATACTCACCTTCACGCTGAAGGCCGCCGCCGAGCCGGGCGTGACCGTGACGGTGAAGCCGGTGCTGCCACCCGCCGCCACGCCCGAGCTGCCGGGCTGGGCCGAGACCAGCGCGCTGCAGTTGCTCAGGTTCGAGAGCTGCACCATGGGGCTGCCGACCAGGTTCAGGGCGGCTGTGCCGGTGTTCTCGATGGTGTAGCTGTAGCCGGTGCCCACGCCCACCGTGGCGCTGCCCACGCTGTCAGTGCCGTTGTTGGCAACGACCGCTGTACCGCGCTTGACGTCTATCTCGGGGCTGCCGCTCTGGGTGCCCGCCGTGCCCGACACGGTAATGGTGTAGGGGTTGCGGGCGGTGTCGTTGCTGGCAATGGACATGCTGAAGCTGAAGCCCTGGCCGCTGGTGGTGGGCGTCACGTCCACGGTGAAGAACACGCCGTACAGCGGCTGCAGGGTGCTGACCGAGGGCTGGGCACTGACCGTGGCCGAGCAGTTGCTGAAGCCCGAAAGCTGCACGATGGGCGAGCCGGTGAGGCTGAGGTTTGCCGTGCCCGTGTTCATGATGGTGTACTGCAGGTTGGCCGCCGTGCCCGCGGGCAGAGCACCCACGTTATCGGTGCCGCTGCCGGGAATGCTGGTGTAGGTAGGGCGCTGCAGGTCCAGTGTGGGGGCAGGGCTGGCCGCGTTGCCGCTGACCGTCCATGTATAGGTGGGGTTCAGGGGATCGTTGGTGGGCATGCTCAACACAAAGCTGAAGGGCAGGCCTGCCGTGGTAGGCGTGATCGTGCCGATGAAAGTGAAGTACCCGCCGCCCGGGCCGATGGTCACGCCATTGGCGGGCGTGAAGAGGCTGAGGGTGCAGTTGGTGGCGCTGCTGTAGGTGATGGTCGCGCTGGGGTAGGCGTTGGTGAAGCGTACAAAGGTGCTGGCGTTGCGGTTGTTGGTGATGTCCCAGAACAGGTTGGTGGCGTTGCCGGCGGTCAGGTTGCCCGCGTTCTGGCTGCCGCCGCTGTAGATGCGCGCCACCTGGGTGGTGCCGTTGCTCTGGTAGACCTCGGGCTTGGAGCCGGTGCTGGTGCCGTAGGGAATGTCAAAGTCCTCGACCTCGCCGTAGTCGGACCAGCCCGAGGCGCTGCCGCCGCCGTTGGGCGCCATGACGCCCGAGGGATGGGTCGAGGTATCCCAGAACACCGCGCGCACTTTGACGTTCGTGCCCGCGGCACCGGCCGGGATGGACACGGTGTAAGTATTGAAGCTGGTGCTGCTGCCGCCGTAGGGCGGCGCCACCTTGGCGCTGAAGGCGCCGTTGGGGGCGCCGCTGCTGTAGCCCGCCCAAACCACGCGCTCGCCCGAGTCGGCCCAGTCGCCGTCGTTGTTGAAGTCCATCCAGATGGTGAGGTCGTTGCTGGTGAAGCTCTGCACCAGGGCGACCTTCAGGGTGGCGGTGCCGCCCTTGTTCATGTTCAGGAACTCGATGCCGTCGTCGTCGCCGTCATCGGTCCAGCCGGCCCCGTAGCCGGCGTCATCGGTGACGCCGTTGCCCAGGTAGTCCAGCCGCACCCCGCTTTGCGAAGACTGGAAGAACGAGAAGTTGGGATAGGGCGACGGGGCGTCGCTGAGGTCCTGGGCTGCCAGGGTCCCGGCCAGGGCCAGGGCCGCCAGGGAAGCCGCAATCAGTGTCCGGCGTGGCATCGTGTTTCCTCCGTTGCTGCGCCCTCGCGGGCGGCGTCGTGCAGAAAAAGGGGGCAGACCGCACCTCCTGTCCCGCATGCCAATGTAGCGCACGCGGAACAGGCACCTAGCAATGCTGCAAACTGATGTATCGTATTGATGACAGCGGTTTTGACCTGTCGTGATTCCGGAACAGGAGGGCCCGTGACCAGAACCAGCGAGTACCTCGAGCGCCTGCGCTTTCTCACCGGGCGCTTCAGCCAGGCCGAGATCGCCCGCAAGACCGGCACCCAGCGCAACAACGTGAGCCGCTACCTGCGCGGGGCCAGGATGCCCCTGGAGTTTGCCGCCGGCCTGGTGCGCGCCCTGGGCGTGAACCCGGCCTGGCTGCTGGCCGGCGAGGGCACGCCTTTCCTGGCCGACGTGAACACCACCACGCAGCGCACGGCCGCCGACCTGCTGGACCTGGTGGCCGCCATGAACAGCGTGGCGCAGATGCAACTAGGCTCGCTGACCGGCAAGCATCACCTGAAGGTGCTGCGCGAGCTTTCCGACGCGCTGGGCCGCTTCCAGGAACTGAAAGCGGACCTGAACCGCCGCACGGCCCCCATCTTCAAGCAGATCCTGGACGACTACTGGAAGGCCCTGGACCGCTGGGAGCTCGAACGGGCCGAGGACATCCGCCGCGCCGCCGAGCAGGTGGCCAAGCTGTGCGACGACGACGCGCTGAACGCCCGGCACGAGCGCACGCTTTCGTATCACGCTTTCCTGCGCCGCGACGAAGATGCCGCCATCCGGCACCAGCTGCGGCTGTTCCAGCGCACCCTGCCCCAGGGGGCGTTGCTGGACGAGGCCGCGGTGCGCGAGGCCTGCAACCTGGCCAACTCGCTGCAAAGCGTGGGGCGCATGCAGGAGGCCCTGGCCCTGTGCGACGGCGTCCTGGCCATGTCGCGGCAGCGCGGGACGGGCTGGCCGGCGCGCCTGTTTCTGCAGGCGCTATCCGGCTACGTGCAGCTGGAACTGGGCGACGCCCGCGAGGCCCTGCGGCGCGTTACTTCCGCCATGCCCCAGCCGGACCCGCGCCTGCTGGCCAACCAGCAGAGCATGCTGGTGCGCGCGCTGCTGATGACCGGCGCCTGCACGTTTGCCCAAGCCTGCGAGTTGGGCGATTTCGGGCCCGCGCACGCCCAGGGAATGATCACCTGGGCCGTGTGGCTGGAGAACGCGCCGGATCTCTCGCTGGCGCTGCAGCGCTACGGGGCCGTCGTGGGCAGCGATTTTCACAGCGCGCAGGCCAAGGCCCTGCTGGCAGCACTGAAGCCCGGCGGGCGGCAGGCCGGCCCTGGCCGGCCTGCCGCAACCGGGCCGGCACCCTACAACGAGCGCTTTGACCGGGCCATCTTTGCCACCCAGCTGGCGCGGGTGCAGGGCCGCAAGGCGGGCCCGCTGCTGGCCGAGGCGGTGGACCTGCTTGCCGGGAAGCCCGCGGAGGTGGACATGTCCATGCTGGCGCTGGGGGTGCACCACCGCAACCTGCTGGCGTTGGCGGGCAAGAACACGGTGCAGGCAGCCGCGGCGCGGCGCTGGTTCGCCGAGCGCGTAGCGGCTGGTTACGGCTGCTATGCGGCCCTGGCCGCCGCGCCGAAGTAGTACGCACCGCGTCCAGGCTGGTCGTGACGTGGCAGAGATCGCGTGAGCGGCAGTGGCTTGCGGCCAATGGCGTATCAG
>JADLBZ010000162.1 GCA_020847415.1 Planctomycetota bacterium | reverse complement strand
TCGCCGTTGGCGCCTTCCTCAACGGAAAGCAACTGCCCGGCTTGCGGCGTGAAGCCGCTCGCCGGCCGGCCCGTGCAGCCGCGCGGGCCGGGCAGGGTGTTGAAAAGGACTATTTCAACACCCTGCTCGCACGCCGCAGAGCTTGCCTGCCGCGCGGTTGTGGTGTGCGCCTCCGGCCCGCATGCAGTTGGGTGGCCCACAGGGCGCCTGAGTGCGGGCATTTTCGGGACACGCAGAGCCTGCCCCGGATCACCGCTGCGCAGTCCCACGCCACGACTACGCGCGGGCGAGGACGCCCACGCCACGACTTCGCGCGGGCGAGGACGCCCACGCCACGCAAGACAAAGGCACCCACCACGGAGCGGCCTATTTCGGCTGCATGCTGAGGTACGACATCGCGCCGGGCAGGATCTCGCAGCGCGCAGGCAAGTAACCCGCAAAGTCGCCGTCCACCTGGATGGGAACCTCTCGCTGGTCCGGCTCGGAGGCTGCCAGCACGACAGCCGTGCCTCGTTGCACACTGGCGCAGCTATAGCTGCCCAGCCGCCCGGCGAACGCCCGTGCCAGGATCCAGCCCAGCCGCAACGGTCGTATACGCCCCTTCAGGGCAAACACATCCAGGGCGCCATCGGCGGGGTCGGCACCGCCCACCAGCTCAATGGGGCCGCCATAGGCGGGCGTGATCGCCGCCAGCACGTAGCTGAACGGCCCGCAGGAGGAAGCGCCGTCCAGTTCATAGCTCAGGCCCTGGTAGTCAGAGTCTCGCACGGCGCGCCACATGATGGGCAGGTAGTTGGACATGCGGATGGCGCCCCGGCGCTCGCTGAGGGCGCGGGTGCACTCGCCGTCAAAGCCGGCGCCCACAAAGCAGGCAAACAACCGCTCGCCGTTCAGGCGCCCCAGGTCGCGCTGCTTTACCTGCCAGGCGCGCAGCGCCTGCACGCAGCGCAGGGGGTCTTTGGGCGCACGCAGTTCCTTGGCCAGCACGTTGCCGGGTCCGCGGGGCACAATCACCAGGGGCAAACCGCCGGGCCCCAGCCCGTTCACCACTTCGTTCATGGTGCCGTCGCCGCCCACGGAGATTACGGCATCAAAGCCCTCGACCTGGGCGGCGGCCGCCAACTCGCGCGCGTGGCCGCGGTGCTGAGTGAGGCGCAGCTCAATCTGGACTTCGGCGCGGCGAGCAAGCTCTTCCAGGCGCGGGGCAAGGTCGGCCGCGCGACCGCGGCCGGAAATGGGGTTGGCAATGGCAAGCAGGCGGCGCGGCATGGGCTACTGGTGGTTGCGCCCGTCGTGCAGCACGTCGTGGTAGGCGTTGGCGATGCGCAGAGTGATGGACCCCGGCACCGAATGCAGCTTGTGCTGTCCCACCAGCCCCACGGGCATCACATCGCGTGTGGTGCTGGTGATGAATACCTCGTCGGCGCGGTGCAGGTCGTCGGCAGTCAGGCTGGTTTCTTCGACCGGCAACTTCAGGCCGCGGCACACTTCCAGCACAAAGCCGCGAGTCACACCCTCCAGCAGGCCCTGATCCAGGGCCGGGGTCTTCACCACGCCGCCCTTGACCACAAACACGTTGCTGGTGGTGCACTCGGTAAGGAAGCCGTGCACGTTCATCATCAGCGCCTCGGTAGCGCCTTGGCGGCGCGCCTCCATGATGGCCAGCACGTTATTAAGGTAATTGCCGGATTTGATGGCGGGATCGGTCGCCTGCTTGGGGTTGCGGCGCACGTCCGCCACGATGATCTTGCAGCCGTGGGCATACAGCTCGTCGTCCCAGCGCGGCAGGGCCTTGGCGATGCCGATCACGCCGGGGCAAGTGCACGTGCCGGGGTGCAGGTCCAACGCACCCTCGCCGCGGGTAACAATGACGCGCAGGTAGCTTTCGCTGCCGTCGCGGCGCTGCTGCATGTCGCGCAGGTGCTGCACAAACCAGTCGTCGTCGTGGGGCAGCTTCAGCTCGAGGCGATCGGCCGAGTTGCGCAGTCGCTTCAGGTGGCGATCGGCGGCAAACAACCGCCCGTTCACGGTGCGCACCACCTCGTAGATGGAGTCGCCAAAGAGAAAGCCGTGGTCCAGCACACTGACCGTGGCCTCGCCCGGCGGGACAAAGCGGCCGTTCACCGAGATCACGTACTCGCTCATTGCATCAACCCCTGCAGAAACTGCATGTACCAGCGGGCCGCCGCCACCAGCTCGGGCGTGGCCAGCGCGGCTGTAACGGCACCGGCAGCCAGAAACGGCCCGAAGGGCACGCCCAAAGTCCCCCGCGCGCGGCGCAGGATGTAGCCGATGCTGGCACCCAGCGCAATGGCAACAAAGAAGGCCGCCAGCATCTTGGGCCAGCCCAGCATGACGCCCATCACCAGCATGATCTTTACGTCGGCCCAGCCCATGGTCTCGCCGCCGATTTTCTCGGCCTGCCGCCGGAACAGCAGGTTGCCCGCCATGCCGGCCACGCGCAGAAACAGCATGCCCGCCACGCCGGTAGTCAGGGCACTCAGCAGGCTGTTCAGCCACTCGGGCAGGCCTGCGTACAGCAGCGGCGAGATCTCGGGCGGCAGTCCCCAGGTGAAGTGCGCCACGTTGGCAGCCAGGGGCACAAACACCAGCAGCGGCCCGAAAGTCAGGCGGTCAGGGATGTACTGCAGGTCCAGGTCAATCAGCGCCCAGGGCAGCATCACCGCCACGATGCCCTGTATCTGCAACACGCTGAGCCAGGCCTGCGGCGACCCCGCCGCGTTTCCGTCGCCGTACAGCAGCCGCCAGGCCGCCAGGGTGAACAGCGCGGCAGTCAGGAGTTCCACCAGCGGGTAGCGCACGCCGTACTTGACGCCGCAATAGCGGCAGCGGCCTCGCAACAGCAACCAGCCGAAGATGGGGATGTTGTCCACCACCTTGAGCTGCGTCTTGCACGAGGGGCAGAAGCTGCGGCGCGGGTTGTTGACGCTGAGGCAATTGCGCGGCAGCCGGTACACAACCACGTTAAGGAAACTGCCCACGAACGAGCCGATGAAAAAGAACTGCACCAGCCAGAAGGCCGGCGGCATGTTGGCAATCACTTCTTCGAACAGGAACTTCATCGCGGGCGAAACTCTGCCAGCCGGCGCGCGATTTCGCCAGCGAGGACCGGCACGGGCTGGGTGGCATCCACCTGCAGGTGAGCGGCGGCGGCATACAGAGGCTCGCGCCGCGCCAGCACCAGGGCCACTTCGCGGGCAACGTCGGCGCCCGTCAGGCTGGGGCGCCCGCCCGGGTTTTCCTCAAGCCTCCGGGCAAGCTCGGCAGCGGGGGCCCTGAGCCAGACCACCACGCCGCTCTCGCGCATGGCCCGCACGTTATCGGGCCGCTCGATCACTCCCCCACCAGTCGCAATCACGGATTTGGGTCCACTGGCCACGCGCGCCAGTGCCGCGGCCTCCAATTCGCGGAAGACAGGCTCGCCGCTGACACGAAAGATCTCGCCGATGGGCTTGCCTGCCGCGCGCTCCACGGCCTGGTCCAGGTCAAGCCAGGGCAGCCCCATCTGCCGGGCCAGCAGCGGCGCCAGCGTGCTCTTGCCGCTGCCGCGATAGCCCACCAACCAGACATGTGGCTGGACAGCCACCGGCGGCTTGGGAGCGTCGGCAGGCGCATACCCGAACAACGCCGCCTGCAGGGCCGCCTGGCGGCGCAACATGCCCATTCCGTTGGCGGTACCGAACCCTGCCACGCACGCCGCCGCCAGCAGGGGCGTTTCTTCGGGGTTGTAGACCAGGTCGTAGACCAGCGCGTCGGCCGCCAGTGTCGCACCCAGGTCGGGCCAGGGCAGGGGCATTTGCCCGGCGTGCTCGCCGGCCATGCCACAGGGCGTGGTGTTGACCAGCAGATCAACCTGGCGCACGGCACACAGGTCGGCCACCTCAGTACAACCACACTGCGCTGCCAGCGAGGCCGCTTGCCCGGCACGCCGCGCCCACAGGGCTGCGCGGGCGCCGGCCTGCCGCAGGGCATACAGCACCGCACGGGCGGCGCCTCCAGCACCCAGCACCAGCGCACTGCGGCCCGCCAGTGGGCGCGCATAGGCGGCGCGCAAGTCGTCCAGGAAGCCCTGCACGTCGGTGTTGAACCCTTCCAGCGCACCGTCGGCAGAGCGCAGTGTGTTGCAGGCGCCCGTGGCTGTCACGGCGGCATCGGGCATGCAGCAGCGGGCGGCGTCCTCCTTGAATGGAACCGTCACGCTGGCGCCTTGAACCGGCAGCTCGCGGGCAAAGTACAGAAAATCCTCCAGCGACTCGGCCTGAAGGGGCAGGTACACGCCATCGAGCCCCGCCGCCGCCAGCCAGGGGTTGTGCAGGGCCGGCGAGCGGCTGTTCGACGCGTGGCGGCCGGTCACGCCAAAGACAGCACTTCCGCGAGTCAGGCGGTGGGCGCGATACAGGCCGGCCAGGGCATCGGCAGCCAGCATGCCGGGGGCCAGCGCCTGCCCGCCCAGCGAGCCGTAGGTCAGCCGACTCCCCCACGCCAAGGCCAGCACCCGCGAGGGAATGCCGAAGTCACCCATGGCAAAGGCCGCCAGCGGCAGTTGCGTGGCAGCCAGCAGCTCGCGCAGCCGCAGGTTGTCGGACAGGCATCCCGCGGTGACCGCCAGCTTCAAGATCGCCCCGCCCGCCCGCGCCAGGGCCTCGACCTCGGCGCGCAGGTCTCGGGGCATGGGCCCGAAAATGTGGCGGCTGCGGATAACCTGCGATGCAGGCAGGGGCAGCGGGTTGTCGTGCTCAAGGTCCACGAGATCCGCCCATTTTGCGGCCGCTTCCAGCAGGGCCAGGCGCTCGGCCTCGCTGCCGCGCCAGGCGCCGCCGTCGGCGGGCAGGCGGCAGGTGGCGATCAGCCTGCAGCCGGGGGCAAATTGCCGCGCGGCGGCAACAGCCGCTGCTGCGTCGCCGGGCAGGTCCAGGCGCAGTTCAACGGCGCCAATGCCCGCATGAAGGGGCGGCCCGTTGGCGGCGCGGGCGATCAGCTCGGCAGACGAAGCAACGGCAACCAGCATGACGGCAGGATAGTGCAGCGGCGCCTCCGGGGCAGCCCCAGATGCAAGACAAGAACGCAACAGGCCCGGCGTCGTGCCGGGCCTGCCGTCGCGTCTACAGTGCGTTTGGGCTAGCGGGCCTTGGCCGGGGCGGACTCGCCGCTCAACACGCGGCGCAGGTGCTCCAGCTCGTCGCCCAAGGTGCGGCTCTTGTTCAGCTTCTCTTCCACGGCCTGCACGGCAAACACCACCGTGGTGTGGTTCTTGCCGCCAAAGAAGCGCCCGATTTCCTTGAGGCTGTAGCTGGTCAGGCGCCGGGCCAGGTACATGCACACCTGGCGGGCCAGCGCCACGGGGCGTTTGCGCAGGCGGCTGTGAAGCTGCTGGCTGCTGACGCCATAGTGGGCAATCACCACGTTCTCGATGTCCGGCAGGTCCACGGCGCGAGTGCGTGTGGACAGAAAATCCTGCAGGGCCTGCTGGGCAAGCTCGAGCGTGACTTTCTCGCCGGCCAGGCCGGCTAGCGCAACGAGACGGGTTACGTAGCCCTCAATCTCGCGCACGTTGCACTCGAGTTTGTCGGCCAGGAAGTCCACCACCGCCGCCGGGAAAAGCTGGCGGTGGCCCTCCAGTTTGCTGTTGATGATGGCCAGACGCGTATTGCGCTGGGGCAGCTCAATCTCCGCCACCATGCCCTGCAGGAAGCGCGTGGTGAGCTGCTCCATGAACTCTTCCAGGTCGCGCGGGTGCTGGTCGCCTGCCAGCACGACCTGCTTGCCCTGCTGCCCAAGGGCGTTCAGGGTGTGCAGCAGTTCCTGCTGGCTGGCTTCCTTGCCGGCCAGGAACTGCAGGTCGTCCACGATCAGCACGTCCAGGCTGCGGAATCGCTTGCGGAAGGGCTCCACGTCGCGGCGCTGCAAGGCCTGCACGTACTGGTTCACGAAGTACTCGGCCGGGATGTACAGCGTGTCCTTGCTGGGGAATCGCTCCAGCAGCTCGCGCGCCAGCCCCTGCAGCAAGTGGCTCTTGCCGGTGCCGGTGCGGCCGTAAACAAACAGCGGGTTGAAGCTGTCGCCGGGGCGACGGGCCACTTCCCACGCGCAGTTGAAGGCGAGCTGGTTGCCGGGACCGACGATCACGCGGTCCAGCGTGTAGCGCTCGTTCAGGTTGAAGATCTGCTTGGGCGCGGGTGCGGGGGCGGGGCGGTCCTTGGCGGTCACCAGGGGCTCGCCGGCCGCGCGGCGCAGCGTCTCTTCCTGCTTGCGGAGCTGCCGGAACAGGTGGCCGTTCACGGAATAGCGGATCTCGCGGGGGCGATAGCCCGCCACGCGTTCCACGCTGCGCAGGATGGCGTCGCTGTACTGGTCTTTGAGCCAGTCCGAGACGGCCAGGTTGGGTACTCCCACTTCAATCTGCTCAGGCTCAAGGCGCACGATCAAGGTGTTGCGCAGCCAAAGGGTGAATACCTCTTCGCCCACGTGCTCCTGCAGGTCCAGCAGGACCTTGCTCCAGTGCTCTTTGGCGAGAGTCTCAGTCACGCTTGCTCTCCAACTCCGGCGCGGGCGATACACGGGCCATTCGTGGCATTGCACGAATGACGACAGCAGTCCCCCGAACCCTTTGTTGAGATGATTTCTGTGTGGAAGGGCGACAGTAACACCCGGTTTCAGCATCGTCAAATGCCCTCGAGCATCCGCACAAAAGCGGCCCGCTCAAGTTGACGCAACGGCCATTTTGCCCTAGCATTCTGGTACCGGACAGGGAGGTCCGGCTGACATTCCGCCACGGCGGAACGACTCTGGAGGAGTCGCCTTGCTGCGTATCCTCATCATCGGCTTGCTCGTTTTCGGCACCTCGGCGCTGGCCGGCCCGGATGCCGGTGCAGCCGCATTGGCCGTCGTCGCGCTGTGGACCATCGCGCGCCTCATGGTCTGGGCCGCCCGCCGCCGCAACGAGGCCGAATTGCGCGAGTTTGAGCTGGTGGCTGCCGGCAAGCTGGAAGTGCAGCCGGCCATGCTGGCGCGCATCTGGAAGTAGCGCACCGGCGCAAGGCAACGCAAAGTACCTGCCATGGAACCCGAGTCCCTGTACCGCGCGGCTGTGCAGGCAGCCAACGCGCACCGCGATGATGTGGTGTCGCGGCTGGGGCCGGCCCATGCCTCGGCCGCGATCGCCGAGTGGAACCAGGGACGATTCTGGCTGTGGGCGCTGGACCGCGTGATCGAGCACATCCAGGGCGAGCGGCTCTGGCACGAATGCGGCAAGCGCAACTTCGCCCGCGCCGGGCAGCGCCCGCGCCTGCAGGAGGCCGTGCGAGAAATTGCCGCTATGCGCCGGCGCCTGGAGGGCGAGGGGCTGCTGCCCTTCCGCGAGAAGGAAGCAGGCATGGAGCGGCTGGCCCAACTGGCGAATCTTCTGCTGGAGTAGCGAACCAACCGCGCCGCCGCCCGTTTGCATGGGCATGGTGGAAATCTCCCGGGGCACAGCAAACTCGGAGATTCGCCATGCTGGAAACAACGACACCGGTCCTGGAGCTCGCGCCGCCCGGACCCGACGTCCCCGCCGGGGACGCTGACCTCAAGGCGCAGGCAGGTATCCCCTGGGTAGCCATTGCCCTTGCAGCCCACGTGGTGCTGCTGACGGTTGCCTGGTTCATTCTGCCTGCCATCAACCAGACTTCGCCCATCCGGGTGCTGCGCTCAAGCGTGGACCTGGCGGCGGTGCCTCCCGTGCCTGAGGTGAAGCCTCAAGAGGACGAGGAGTTCATTGACTCGAAGGTGGAGTCCGTGACGCCCTCGCACGACGAGCAGATCTCGCCGGAGATCAACGACACCCACAACGAAGACCCCACCGAGCAGCCCAACAGGAGCCTGGCTGAGGCCGAGAACGACGACCTTCACGAGTCGCCCTCTCCTCATCGAAACGCGAGCACGGCGGTGGGCCTTGGCCCTGGTGCAGGCGGCGGCGGTGGCGGTGGTGGCCACGGCGGCTTTGAGTTCCGACGCTGCGGCCCCAGGGGCCGCATGATTCCCCGCAAGAACGAAACCCGCGTGAACGAAGCCTTGAAGTGGCTCGATGACCACCAGAACCACGAGGGCTACTGGAGCGCCACCAACTTTGGTGCCGACAGCACCCGCCGCAACGCACGCCACACCCACAACATCTACTTCGAACGCCAGGGTGACGCGGGCGGCGACACGGGCTGGGAGCGCACCGTGGACACGGGCCTGACCGGGCTTTCGCTGCTCGCCTATGCCGGCTATGGCTACGACCACAAGCAGGGCAAGTACCGCGACACATGCCGCCGCGCCGTCAGCTACCTGCGGCGCATCCAGAGCAACGACGGCTGTTTCGGCCCCAAGGACGACGACCACTTCGTCTACAACCACGCCATCTGCACCATGGCCATGGCCGAGATCTACGGCCTGAGCGGCGACCGGATTCTGCTGCCCTGCGTGGAACGCGCGGCCCAGTTCATTCTGCAGGCGCAGAACCCCGGGCTTGGCTGGCGCTACGGCGTACAGCCCAAACACAACGACAGCTCGGTCACGGGCTGGATGGTACTGGCCCTGAAGAGCTGCAAGATGGCCGGCATCAACGTGGACTACCACGCCTGCTACGACTCGGCCGAGAAGTGGTTCAAGGCCGTCACTGTGGACGTGAAGGGCTACCCCGTGACCGGCTACGACCAGCCGGGCAGCGAGAACGCCCGCCTGCGCAGCGCCCAGGACTTCGAGACCAACCCGTCCATGGACGCCATCAACATCATGTCCATGCTGTTCATGGACAAGGCGGATACGCGCGACCCCACCCTGCGCACGCAAGCCGACATCTGCGCCCAGCAGCCGCCTGCCTGGGAGCACCACAAGGTGGATTACTATTACTGGTACTACTCGAGCCTGGCCCTGTTCCAGATGGGCGGCAACGCCTGGCAGCGCTGGGAGAAGCCGCTGACCACCGTGCTGCTGAACAGCCAACGCGGCTATGCCAAGGAAGACGCCGGCAGCTCGGCGGAAACCCTGGACGAGCACGGGAGCTGGGACCCCGTGGACGCCTGGGGTCAGGCCGGCGGGCGCGTGTATGCCACCGCCATCAACTGCCTGACCATGCAGGTGTGGGAACGCTACGAGAAGCTGGAAAAGGCCGGGCGCGACGGGAAGCGCAAGCAGGATTAGACGCTGTTTCGGAACCCTGATTGAGCGTATGCCGCAGCGTCGAACGAGCGGGTCAAGAAGCGCGACCGAGCCATATCCTCAGCGACATGGCGCAGGAAGCGAGCCACAGACATGCGATGCTCGCCGCAAGGCAGACGCCACGAGAGGGTCCTGAATCAGACTCGCAGACTGCAACGGCTGGGCAGCACCCGGGGGCGAAGCCGTGGCCCCCGGGTGCGTTGTTTTCAGGGCTTCTTCCATTCCATCGCGCCGCCGGGCAGCAGATAGAAGATCAGCATCTTTCCGCCCGTCACCGACGGCACATGGGCGCTGCCGGGCGGAAACACCACCCAACCGGGGCGATGCCCGCAAAACTCCGGTGCGCCTTCCCAGCCCAGCATGCAGTTCACCTCGCCGTTGGTGTGCCGGTGCCAGGGGCCGTCGCCCCACAGCAGCACGGCGTCAACCGAATACCCTTGGGCGGCTTCGGGCTTGGCCACGCGCGAAAAACGGCTGGGGCCGCCTTCGCGGCTGCAGATGGCTCCAGATTGCAGGGCGGCCTCGGCAGCCTTGCGCAGGCCGGCACCGAACGCCCCGGCCATGGGGAATTCCATCTCCAGCGCCGCGGCGGCGGCTGGGTCAGCCAGGTCAAGCGTCTTCAGGCGCTTCAGCACGGGCTCAAGCGCGGCAAGCAGGTCTGCATGGCTCATGGATCACCGCTGGTTGTCGTCCTCGCCCGGATCGTATTGCTGGCCCCCCAGCCCCTGCGACGCATCCCGAAGCTTGACCTGCGGCGCCATGCCCTTGGGCAGGCCGGGCAGTTCGGTGTCGTGGCCCACATCGGCGGGCTTCTGTTCCGGCTGGTCACTTGAGCCAAGAGCGGCGCCTGGCGCCGAGAGCCGCAGCTCGGGCTCCGGGCCGCCGGCCTCGGCCTGAGCCCCTTGGCCCGCCACGATGTTGCCGTCGCGGTCCGTCTGCACGACCTTGGTCTTGCCCATGGCCTGGCTCTTGGGGATGTCGCGGTACAGGCTCTGGCCCACCCGCAGCGCCCGGAACACTTCTTCGCGGGTGGCGGCATCCGTGGCAATGCGGGGCGCAAACGGCACCAACAGGTGGTACATCAGCAGCAGGTTCTGGCCCGCCGTGGCGTACCACACCACATCTCCGCGGCGCAGCGCGCGCACGGCATCCCACGCGATGCCGATCAGCTCCGGGCCTCCACCGCGGTCCACGTGCAGGGCCACCGTCTCGGGCGAATTCGCCAGGTGGGCGGAGCGATCAAAAACCCTGTTGAGGATGCCTGTGCCCGTGCCCTGGTGCACGCCGGCCGCAATCATCTGCACGCCCAGCGGGCCCGCCACCTTCTGCATCTGGTCGCGCGAGCCATAGACCAGCACAGCCGGCAGGAAGTTCAGGCTGCGGTACTTGACGACACGGCTGTACTCGATGGCCAGCACGGCGCCGGCCACCAGCGCCACCAGCCCGGCGGCGGCGGCATAGATCAGGCGGATGACGCCGGCCTCGGCGTCAATCACGGCAAACACCAGCGCCAGGGCCAGCACGCCCAGGTCAAAGGCACCGAACAGGACCATGAGCGCCATCTTGCCGCGCGGGTCCAGCCGGCGCGGTGATGGTTCAGGCCGGGGCAGGGTCATGCCGCCGCCGCCGACAAAGCCCTCGTCGTCGGGCCGGTACACCTCGGGCAGGTCCTGGGGCCGCGGCATCCGCCAGGGCTTCTCGGCCTTGACGGGCTCGTTGCGCTGGCTGGGCTGGCGACGCTGGCCCTCAGCTTCCCAGGGCGCAGACTCGTGGTTCGATGGCATAAGGAACCCCCGCTACGGTCGGGATCAACACCACTATACCGGAGCGGGGGTTTGTTTAGCTGCTGGCAATTCTGTCGGCTAGAGCTTCTCCAACGGTGTGTACTCCAACCCGAAGGCATCTGCAACAGCCTTGTAGGTGATTTTGCCGTCCACCATGTTCACGCCCGTGCGCACTTCCTGGAACGCCTTGACCGCGTCCTTCCAGCCGCGCTTTGCGATTTCCACGGCAAAGCGCGCGGTGGCGTTGGTAAGGGCAAAGGTGCTGGTGCGGCCCACGGCACCCGGCATGTTGGCCACGCAGTAGTGCACGACGCCGTCAATGATGTAGGTGGGGTTGGCGTGGGTGGTGGGACGGGTGGTCTCGCAGCAACCGCCCTGGTCCACCGCCACGTCCACGATCACCGAGCCCTGCTTCATGTGCTGCAGGTCCTCGCGGCGGATCAGGCTGGGTGCCTTGGCGCCCGGGATCAGCACGGCGCCCACCACGAGGTCCGCGTTGCGGATGGCCTCACGGATGTTGTAGGCGTTGCTGTAGATCTCGGTGACGTTGGCGGGCAACACGTCGTCCAGGTAGCGCAGGCGGTCCAGGCTGACGTCCAGGATGGTGACCTTGGCGCCGATGCCCGCGGCCATCTTGGCGGCATTGGTGCCCACCACGCCGCCGCCGATGATAACCACGTTGCCGGGCTCAACGCCGGGCACGCCGCCCAGCAGGATGCCGCGGCCTTCCGTCGGGCGTTCCAGGAACTTGGCGCCTTCCTGGATGCTCATGCGACCGGCGACCTCGCTCATGGGGGTCAACAGGGGCAGGGTGCCCTTCTTGTACTCCATTGTTTCGTATGCCACGCAAACAGCGCCGGTCTTGATCATGCCGTCCGTCAGCTCGCGCGACGCGGCAAAGTGGAAGTAGGTGTAGACGATCTGGCCCTTCTTGATCAGCCCGAACTCGGCGGGCTGGGGCTCCTTCACCTTCACGATCATGTCGGCGCGCTGGAACACCTCTTTGGCGGTGCTTACCAGCTTGGCGCCGGCCTTCTCGTACTGTTCGTCCAGAATGCCCGAGCCAAGCCCGGCGCCGACCTCAACCAGCACCTGGTGGCCGGCCTCGACCAGCGCGTTCACCCCGGCGGGCACCATGCCCACGCGGTACTCCTGCGGCTTAATCTCGCGGGGAACCCCGACAATCATCCCATTGCTCCGTTAGGACCTGCGCGGGTTTATAGCTTGTCGGGGGTGTCCCGCAATCGGCCCTCAAGTCCTCGCCCCCGGCTGCCGATAAAGAAGATACGTGGTGTACCCGGAGTAGCGCGCATGGCCGGCGGCCTTGGCATAGACGGTCTGGTTTCGGGCCTGGACACCACGTCCATCATCAACTCGTTGCTGGCGGCCCGGCAGCGGCCCATCCAGGCCATCGAGACAAAGATTGACAAGGTTGAGGACCGCAAGCGCGCCTTGCTGGACATCAACAGCCGCCTGCTCGGCCTGCAGGAAGTGGCCCAGCGCCTGCGCTTTCCCAGCCAGTTCAACCGCGCGGCTGTCCGCAGCAGCAATGAAAGCGTGCTGCTGGCCACGGGCAGCACATCGTCGCTGACCGGCTCGTTCTCGTTCGTGGGCAAGCAGCTGGCGGCGGGAAGTCAATTCGTCTCCGGCGGCTTCAAGGATGCCGACACCACCGGCGTCTCCACCGCGGGCGGCAACATCACCATTGAGGTGGGCGACGCCCTGCTGAGCCGCGAGACGGACCTCAGCACCATCCGGGGCGGGCACGGCTTTGACCGGGGTTCGATACGCATTACGGACGACAACGGCAACACCGCCGTGATTGACCTCTCGCAGGCAGTCACCCTGCAGGAGGTGGTGGACCTGGTCAACAACAACGGCAAGGCCGCAGTCACCGCCCGCATCAACGACACTGCGGCAAGTTCGGTCTTTGGCGACGCCCTGGTCATTGCCAACGCCTCTGGCTCGGGCAGCATCACCGTGGCCGACGTGGGCCTGGACCAGACCGCCACCAGCCTGGGCATTGCCGGCACCAGCGGCACGGGCACCCTGAACGGCACCAGCATTAACGCCCTGGACAGCACAACCCAGCTGGCACTGCTGAATGACAGCCGCGGCCTGAACGGCGGGCAGGCGCCCGCCACCATCACCATCAACGGCAGCATCAACATTGCCGTTAACCTGGCCGGCGTGGTCACCCTGGGCGACGTGATCAGCAAGATCAACACCGCGGGCGGCGGCACCATCACCGCGGCCCTGACCACCGACGGCAAGGGCCTGCGGCTGACTGACACGGGCGCCCCCGCCGCACTTACGGTCACCAGCTCGGCAGGCACCACCACAGCAGAAGACCTGGGCCTGACCGCCGACGTGCTGGCTAACGCGGGCGGCGGCGTGTTCAATGGCCGCGCCCTGGTGGCGCGCTTCGGCAGTGTGCTCAGCCAGAGCCTGAAAGGCGTGTCGGCGGGCGGCGGTCTGTCCGGCTCGGTGGGCACCCCCAGCACCTTCACGGTAGTGGACAGCCTGGGCGGCAGCACAACCGTCTCAATCACCGGCCGCGAAGACCTGGCCCACATCCTGGCCCAGGTCAACCAGCCCACCATCGGCACTGCCAACGTCACGGCGCGCATCAACGCCGCCGGCAACGGCATTGAGCTGGTGGACGATGCGGGTGGCCCGGGCGGCCTGACCATCACGGATGTCACGGGCACGGCCGCAGCCAGGCTTGGCATCTCGGGCGCGCACAGCGACGGCAACGTGGACGGCGGCAACGCTAACCTTTGGCACTTCCATGCCCAGAAGTCGCTCACGGCCCTGAATGCCGGCCGCGGCGTGGTGGACGGCGACATCCGCGTGAAACTGCGCAACGGCAACGAGGCCAGCATTGACACCACCGCCGCCCGCACCGTGGGCGACATGGTTGCGCGGCTGGATGCCGTCACGGGCCTGGACGCGCGCATCAATGACACCGGCGACGGCATCCTGCTGACCGACACCACCGGCGGCACGGGCGAGCTGGTCGTGGAAGACCTTGAGGGCACGGTAGCCAAGTCCTTGAACCTGGCCGGCACCTACACGACCGCCAGCGTGGACCGGCGTTTCGAGTTCTCCGTGGCGGTCGCGGCGGGCGACACGCTCAACGAGATCATGCTTTCGGTGCTGGACGCCACCGACCTGGTCAGCGTGAACACTTTCGGCGACGGCAGTGCTGTCAACCCCGCCCGCCTTTCCATTGCCGGCAAGGGCTCGGGCGCCAACGCAGCCGTGCTGGTCACCAGCACCGTGGCCGAGCTCAGCTTTGGCCAGACCAGCCGCGCCCGGGACGCCGTCATGCTGTTCGGGGCCTCCTCGGGCAGTGCCGAGCCCCAGGTACTGCGCTCACGCAACAGCCGCTTTGACGTGCTGGCCGGCGTGGCTCTGGACCTGGTGGGAACGTCCAGCCAGCCCGTGACTGTCGGCATCGAGCGCGACGTAAACGCCGTGGCCAACGACATCACCGAGCTGGTGGACGCCTTCAATGCGCTGGCAGAGCGCATTGACGAGCACACCGCCTTTGACGCCGAAACGCTGACCACGGCACCCCTGCACGGCGATGCCATTGTGCTGAACGTGGAAAACGCTATCCGGCGCATGCTGCTGGACCCGGTGAACGGCCTTTCCAGCGCCACCAACAACGTCACCGCCATCGGTATCGGCATTGACAGCAACGGCCGCGTCACGCTGGACTCCGAGATTTTGCTGGAAGCCCTGCAGAACCGCTTCGACCAGGTGGTCGAGCTGTTCAGTCACAGCGCCGAGCTTTCCGCTACCACCGCACTCGACAAACTCAACAACGGGCAGGGCATCAATACCGGCGACGGCAACGACGTGCGCGTCAACTTCCGTGACGGCACCTACCTGGACCTGGACCTGGACGGCGGGGTGGACCTGTCTGACCTGATGGCGAAGTTCAACGCCGACGCGCGCGTGACCCTGCGCATCGGCGACAACAACCGCCGCCTGGAGCTGGTGGACAACACCGCCGGCACCAACACCTTCAGCATTCAGGACCTGAACACCTCGGGTGTGCTGGCGAGCCTGGGACTGAACAATATCACCGACACCGACGCAGACGGCGAACTGGTAGGCGCCAACCTGATCGTGGCAGACCAGCTTGGCGTCGGCCGCCGCATGGACCTGAACCTGGAACGCTACGTGGACCCGCTGGAGGGCGTGTTCAAGGAGCTGACCGACAACGCCGACTCCCAGGTCGAACGCTTTAACGACGATATCGAGCGCATGAACAAGCTGGTCGAGATGGAACGCGCGCGGCTGGAGGCCCAGTTCGCAGCGTTGGAGAAGTTCCTCGCTGAAAGCCAGAGCATCCAGTCGCAGCTCGCCAGCCAGTTGCAGGTCATCAGCGGCAACAACAACCAGTAACCCTACCCCTTCACGCAGACCACCTGCTTCAGGGTGTGCACCACGTCCACCAGGTCGGCCTGGGCGGCCATCACGGCATCAATGTCCTTGTAGGCCATGGGCGTCTCATCAATCACGTCGCGGTCCTTGCGGCACTCCACGCCCTCCGTCGCGGCCTCGTGGTCGCGCACCGAGAAGCGCCGGCGCGCCTCCTCGCGCGAGCAGCGGCGTCCCGCGCCGTGGCTGCACGAGCAAAAACTCTCGGGGTTGCCCTTGCCGCGCACGATGTAACTGCGCGCCCCCATGCTGCCGGGGATGATGCCGAGCTCGCCCTCGCGGGCGCTGACGGCGCCCTTGCGCGTGACATAGACTTCCTCGCCGTAGTGGGTTTCCTTCTGGACGTAGTTGTGGTGGCAGTTCACCACCATGGCATCGGCCTCAAAGCCGGGCAGGCCCAGCTTGCGCACGGCGGCAATCACGGCGGACATCATCAGCTCACGGTTCAGGCGCGCGTAGTCCTGGGCCCAGCTCACGGCCTCCACGTACGCCGCGAAGTTCGGGCTGCCCTCCTGCAGATAGGCCAGGTTGGCGTCGGGCAGATTCTTCAGGTGGGCGCGCATGTCCTGCTTGGCAATCTCGATGAACAGCGTGCCAATGCGGTTACCCACGCCGCGCGAACCCGAGTGCAGCATGAACCAGACGTGCTGTTCCTCGTCCAGGCAGACTTCAATGAAGTGGTTGCCCGTGCCCAGGGTGCCCAGGTGCTCCAGGGGATGCGCGTTGCGCGACAGGCCCGGAAACCGGCGCACCAGCTTCTCGTAGCCCGGCGCCAGTCGCGTAAAGGCCTCCAGGCAGGTGTCCGGCACGTCGCTCCAGGCCCCCTGGTCGCCGCGGCTGCCGCCGTGGCTGCGGCCGTGCGGCACGGCGCGCTCAATGGCGCTGCGCAGGGGCTTGAGGTTGTCGGGCAGGTGGCGGGCCTGCAGGGTGGTGCGCACTGCGCACATGCCGCAGCCGATGTCCACCCCCACCGCCGCCGGGATAATCGCGTACTGGGTGGGCACCACGCTGCCCACCGTGGCGCCCATGCCCCAATGCACGTCCGGCATGGCAGCCACCCACTTGAAGATGACCGGCAGCCGCGCCGTGTTGATGAGCTGCTCGCGGGCGTTGTCGTCCATGTAGACACCCTCGACCCAGGCCTTGATGGGCCGGGCGTCGCGGGCGGTAATCATCTGGTAAGCCATGGCAATCTCCGCGGCGCGACCCGCGCCGGCGCAGCATAACGCGGGCAGGTTGCTGCCGCTGCCCCGGCTGGCTCGTCACGATTGAATTCAGGTATGGCTCCGACCATCGCTTGCGGTGTTTTCGCGACAGCGAGAGGCAGAAGCCCGGAGGGCGCGTGTCGCGAGCGCCCGTCGCAGCCTGACGCGGCAGCGAGACGGAAGGAACACTCCCAACTTCAATGTAGATGCGACACCGGGTGGCGGCGGCTGCTATGATCCGGCCATGCGACTGGCAGCCCTGTGCGTGCTGGCGCTGCTGGCAGGCTCGCTGGCGGCGCACCCTTTTGATGACCGCTGCGACCTGGTCTGCGAGCTGATCGTGCTGCAGGACGCCAAGGGCGACGATGCCCTGCGCCTGACGGTGCAGTACCGCTACGAGAGCGTCTTTGCCTCATACAACGAGGCGAACCTGGAACTGGACGACAACCAGGACGGCAAGGTCTCGCGCGACGAGGCCATCAAGCGCTTCGGTGAACTGGCCTCGGACATTGCCGTTGCGGTCAACCTGCGAGTGGACGGCATCCAGCGCGCGCTCAAGCCGCAGGTCGAGCAGTTCGCCCTCGCCGACCTGAAGAACCCCGACATGAACCTGGACCAGCCGGGCGGCATGCCGGCCAAGGACATGCGCATCGGCTACTACTTCTTGTTTGACGTGCTCTTCGAGGGCGGGCTGGCGGCGGGCAGCCACAGGGTGGAGTTCTACTTCGGCAGCAAGCGGGTGATGCTGCAGGACCCCTCAGAGCAGTTCCGGGCCTTTGACGACCGGGGCGAGCGGCGCCGCGCCGTGGTGGGTGTGAAGTACGACCGCACCGCCGACAAGTACGACCGCATCACGTTTGTGTGGGACGCCAAGCTGGGCACTGCTGTCACTCCGCCGGACAAGCCCCCGACTCCGCCCGACAACTCAACGGCTACGCCCCCGGCCGCGGGCGAAAGCGAGCGCATCCTGCGCGAGACCGACCGCGAACGCAGCGCCCGGACCAATGACCCCCAGCGCTGGATTGAAGACACCATGCAAAGCCTGCAGGACGCTTCTGCCGGCGCCTTCGTCTGGCTGGTGGTGCTGGGCGCCATGTTTGCCTTCGGCGGCTACCACGCCGTACAGCCGGGCCACGGCAAGACCCTGGTGGCAAGCTATCTCATTGGCACCCAGGGAACGGCCCTGGATGCCGTGTTTCTGGGCATTGTGGTCACGGCGGCCCACACCAGCGGCGTGTTCTTGCTCATGGGCGGGGCTTGGGCGGCCAACGAGTTCTGGCCTGGCATGTTCAGCAATGCCCGCAACGAACTGGCCCAATGGATTTCGCTGGCGGTGGGCGCGACGATTCTGCTGATGGGGATCGGGCTGGTCCTGAAGCGGACCGGAGGCCATGGACACAGCCATGACCTGTTCGGGCGCCATGGGCATGGCCACGATCACGACCATGGCCACGATCATGGCCACGATCACGACCATGCACACGATCACAACCATGAGCCCCAGCGCCTCACCCGAGCCGAGATTCTGCGGCTGGGCATCCTGGGCGGCATCATCCCCTGCCCCAGCGCGTTCACAATCGCGCTGATTGCCTTCCAGTGGCAGTGGTATTTCAGCGGCCTGCTGATGGTGACGGTGTTCAGCCTGGGGCTGGCTGTCGTGCTGGCAGCCATTGGCCTCGTGCTGGTGAAGACCAAGAGCTACATGAACGAGAAGCGCAGCAACCCCGGCAAGGCGGCTGCGTTTCTGGCGGCCAAGCTTCCTGCCTTCGGGGCGCTGGTCATCACCATCATCGGCACGGTGATGACCTTGTTGGCCATGCTGCGGCTGGGGCTGCTTGACTTCGCGACCTTCACGGTCTGAGAGCCTGCTACTTGCCGGCGGCCTTCTTGCCTGCCGGGATGCGGATCTTCTTGCCCGGCCGCAGCGTCACGCCGGGGTTGGCCTTTTCCAGTTCCGTCGAGCTCAGGCCACGGTCCTTGAACTTGCGGTTGGCAATGGACCACCAGCTGTCGCCGGTCTGGACTTCGTACTCAGTTTCTGCCACAGCGGGCGCAGGCTGCGGGGCCGCCACGGCCGGGCCCGGCGCCGGCTCTGCGGCCTGGGGCGCTGCCTGCTGTTCCTCAATGGCCTGCTCCAGCTCCAGCCGGGGAATCTCGGGCGAACCCACGCGCGCC
Source organism: Planctomycetota bacterium (assembly GCA_020847415.1). Taxonomy (GTDB): domain Bacteria; phylum Planctomycetota; class UBA8742; order UBA2392; family UBA2392; genus JADLBZ01. Next base: position 1,636 of record JADLBZ010000162.1, on the reverse strand, counting down.
GCCAGTTCTTCTGGTGCAAGGTCGCCGGCCTGCGGCTTCTGCACCGCCACGCGCGCCTGGCTTAGAACCTGGTCCCAGACCAGGCCGAGGGCCAAGCTGACAAGGCTGGCAACGAACAGCGCGATCTTGACGCCCCGGTCCATGATGCTCTCCTCGCGCGGGCGGGCCGCGCCTTCCTGTCTTCGGCAGCCGGGCCACGACAACTTGAGCCGCGCCGTGAAACCGCTACAACTTCGCCATGCGATTCCTCTCTGCGGCTGTTCCGCCCTGCCGGGGCGTCTTTAAATCCATCAACGATGACTTCCGGGTGGACGAGATCCCCCTGTACCCGTTTTCGGGCTCTGGCACGCACACCCTGGTGCGCATCGAAAAGTCCGGCATCTCCACGTTTGAGGCCCTGCGCCGCGTGGCGCGCGCGCTGGACTTCCCCGAGCGCGACGTCGGATTTGCCGGCATGAAGGACAGCCGCGGCATCACGCGCCAGTGGCTGAGCCTCGAGCACGTGGCGCCGGAGCGCGTGCAGGCTCTGGACCTGCCCCGGGTGCGCGTGCTGGAGGTAACGCGCCACGGGAACAAGCTCAAGCGCGGGCACCTGGCCGGCAATCGCTTTGAGGTGCTGCTGCGCGACACCCCTCCCGAGGACGTGCCCCACGCCCGCGCCACACTGGAGCTGCTGGCCCGGCGCGGCGTGCCGAACTGGTACGACGCCCAGCGTTTCGGCCGCCGGCAGGAAAACGCGCGACTGGGCCTGGCCCTGCTGAAGGACGACCTGGCAGGCTACCTGCGCGTGCTGCTGGGCGAGGCGGAAAGCGAGCGCGACCCCGCCCTGCAGGCCGCGCGCAAGGCATTCGACGACGGCGACACGGCACAGGCCCTGGCCCTGTGGCCCCAGCGGGGCAACCTGGAACGCACGGTGCTGAAAGAGCTGGTGGACCGCGGCCCCGGCCCCAACACCCTCAAGAAGCTGCCCCAGAAGGTGAAGCTGTTCCAGCTGTCGGCGGCCCAGAGCCTGCTCTTCAACCGCGCCCTGGACCGCCGCTTCCCGGCGATTGACCGCATTCTGCCCGGCGACGTCTGCCAGAAAGAAAACGGCGCCTGCTTCGTGGCTGAAGACGCCGCCGCTGAACAGCCGCGCGCGGACGCCTTCGAGATTTCGCCCACGGGGCCCATCTTCGGCTACAAGATGTTGCCGGCGGGGAGCGAGGCGGCGGCGCAAGAGCAGGCTGTGCTGGCGGAGGCCGGATTGACGCTGGAGCAGTTTGATGTGGGGCGCGGCCTGAGCCAGAAGGGCGACCGGCGGGACTATCGCTTCCGGGCCATGGACGTGCAGTGCGAGCACGACGCGGGGCAGAACGTGCTGAGCCTGCGCTTTACGTTGCCCAAGGGCTGCTACGCCACGGTGCTGCTGAAAGAGATCACCAAGCAGGACACCGGCGACCTGAGCTTCCCCGAAGACGACTAGCCCGTTCGCCATGGCACCAGTGGGCCGGTTTCGGCGCCATATGCTCCGGTTCAGGCGTGGCGCGCTCAACAGCCTCCCGCTCCCGCGCGTAGGGGCGCAGCATGCTGCGCCCACGCTAGCTCACGAGAACATCTGGGGGCGCAGCATGCTGCGCCCACGCTAGATCACGAGAAC
>JADLBZ010000161.1 GCA_020847415.1 Planctomycetota bacterium | reverse complement strand
CCTGGACCCGCTGAAGTACAACCTGCTGTTCGAGCGCTTCCTGAACCCCGACCGCGTGTCCATGCCGGATATTGACATGGACTTCTGCGTCGAGCGCCGCGGCGAGGTGATCGAGTATGTCCGCAACAAGTACGGCGAGGAGTGCGTCTGCCAGATCGGGACGTTCGGCAAGCTGCTGGCCCGCGCCGCCGTCAAGGACGCCGGTCGTGTGCTGGGGGTGCCCCTCAAGAAGGTCAACGACCTCACCAAGCTGATCCCCGTGATGCAGGGCAAGGTGAAGCCCCTGGCCAAGTGCCTCACGGAGGAAGCCGAGTTCAAGGCCCAGTACGACGCCGACCCCGAGGTCCGCACCATGGTGGCCACGGCCATGAAGCTGGAGGGCCTGAACCGCGGCACCGGCGTGCACGCCGCGGGCGTGGTGATCTCGGACGCGCCGGTGACCAACTATCTGCCCCTGATGCGCCAGGAGCAGAACGAGTGGCAGGACGGCGACGAGGAGGCCGACCCCTCCGAGGCACGCGTCCGCACCGGCAAGACCGGCGGCCCCGAGCGTGAGCGCAAGTTTGTGCTGGCCACCCAGTACAACATGACCGAGGTGGAGGCAGCCGGCCTGCTGAAGATGGACTTCCTGGGCCTGCGCAACCTCACCATCATGCAGCGCGCCGTGGAGCTGATTGAGCGCAAGGGCGGCCCGCGCATTGACCTGGATGCGGTCAAGGCTCCCAAGGACGCGCCCTACGCCAGCCTGCACACCCTGGACGACGAGGCCACGTACCGCACGCTTTCGTCCGGCGACGGCTTCGGCATTTTCCAGGTCGAGTCCGAGGGCATGTGCCGCTTGTTGCAGGCGATTAAACCCAGCACCTTTGAAGACATCTCGGCGGTGCTGGCCATTTACCGCCCCGGCCCGCTCTCGGCGGGCGTGGACAAGGACTTTGCGGCGCGCAAGCACGGCAAGGTGGCGGTCGCCATGCCCGGCGAGCGCGAGAAGCTGGCCGGGCCGGAGGCGGTTTCTCGGCTGCGTGAAGTACTCTCCGACACCTACGGCACCCTGATCTACCAGGAACAGGCCATGCTGATCGCCCGCAAGCTGGCGGGCTTCACACCCGGCGAAGCGGACAAGCTGCGCAAAGCCATCGGCAAGAAGCAGCAGGAAGAGATGGACAAGCTGCGGCCCAAGTTCGTGCAGGGCTGCGAGAAAGCGGGCTTCGGCGCGGCCCTGGGCGAGCACCTCTGGGCGCAGATTGAGGGCTTCGGCAGCTACGGCTTCAACAAGGCCCACACCGTGGCCTACGGGTTGATTACGTACCAGACCGCCTGGCTGAAAACCCATTACGCCGCCGAGTATTACGCGGCACTGTTGACCAGCGTGATCGGCAACAACGACAAGATCGTCGAGTACATGCGCGCCATCCGCGCCTCGGGCGTCAAGGTCGTGCCGCCCGACATCAACCGCTCCGAGGCCGAGTTCACCGCCCGTGACGGGCAGGTCATCTTCGGGCTCTCAGGCATGAAGGGCGTGGGCACCAAGGCCGTCGAGAAGATCATTGAGGGCCGGGCCAAGGGGCCCTTCAAGGGGCTGATGCACTTCCTGGACAGCGTGGACCTGACCCAGATTAACAAGGCCGTGCTGGAGTCCCTGGCCCGGGGCGGCGCCTTTGACAGCCTGGGCCTGAACCGGCGCTCGCTGCTGGAGGGCCTGGAGAAGGCCCTGCGCATCGCCGCCGAGGGAGCCGCCGACCGCGCCCGCGGCCAGAAGGGGCTGTTTGGCGCAGCCAAGAAGGCTGAGCCCGACGAACCCGCCCGCGACAAAGAAGTGCTGCCGGACTTGCCGCCGTTTACCGAGGCCGAGCTGCAGCGCCACGAGAAAGAGACCTTCGGGCTGTACATCACGACCTCGCCCCTGGACACGTGGCGCGACACGTTTGCGAAACTGGCGCGCGACAAGGCCTCTGTGCTGCGCGAGAGCGGGCGCACCGGCCCCGTCATCCTGGGCGGGCTGGTCAGCAACCTCAGCGTGAATGCCATCAAGAACGAGGCCAGCCGCAACTTCGGCCGCAAGATGGCCCGCTTTGACCTGCTGGACGACACCGGTCTGGTCAAGGTCACGGTGTTCCCGGACATCCTGGAGCAGTTCCAGGACGTGCTGCTGGAAGACGCCCCCATCATTTTGCGCGGCACGGCAGAGACCCAGGGCGACGACGACGAAAGCCGCCAGGTCAGCGTGCTGGCCAACAAGATTGTGCCGGTGCGCGAAGCACAGGCCGAGTTCCAGGACGACGACTCGCTGCGCTACGCCGCCGAGTTTGAACTGTTCACCAACACCACGCCCGACGACCTGGCCCTGCTGGACAAGGGTGCGCGGGTGCGTGTGGGCGGCGCGGTCTGCGCCCTGCGCGCGGGCAAGAGCAAGAAGGGCAACGACTACGCCACGCTTACCCTGGCGGGGCCCAAGGGCTCGTTCCGCGTGCTGGTGTTTGGCCAGCTTGCGGAAAGCTGGGTTTCGCGGCTGAAAGAGGGCATGGGCCTGTTTGCTGTGGGCGAGCCCGAGCCCGACAAGGACGGTCGTTACAGCATCAAGGCCGAGGAACTGGTGCCCGCAGCCACGGCGCGCCAGAAATTCACAGGTGCCGTGTGCCTGACCCTGACCACGGGCGAGATCAACACCAGCCTGTTGGGCAGCCTCTCGGAGGCCGCCATGCGCCACCAGGGCACAACCCCGCTGTACTTCCAGGTGCTGGGCGAAGACGGCCAGCCGCTGGAAATACTGGAGGCGGCCCCCAGCTTCCGGGTTTCGCCCACCCGCGAGTTTGAGCAGGTGATTGAGGGCTTCCTGCCCCGCCGGCGCATCCGCTACGCCTCGACATAGCAGGCGCTGAAGGAGCCGGCCTTCAATCGTGACACGAGCGTCCCGCCCAATACTGCGGAAATAGCAAAGAAATGAGAATGGCGGACCCTGTGGGTGCCGATTTCGGGGTGTTGAGACTCGAAACCGTGGCCCAAGGATCCGCCATGTCCATCATCGGCTCTGCCTGCACCAAACTGCAGCATCTTTTCGTCAACCGCGCGTGTCATCCGGTTCGCGATCTGCTCTCGGATGACTTCATCACCAAGGCGGCCATGGCCTGCGGCATGGCCTGGCGAAGAGCGCTGTTTACGCCCATCGTCAGCATCCTGAGCTGCCTCTACTCCCACCTGGGCGATACCCGTTCCGTGCGCGTCGTCGAGGACTGGATCAACAGCTTCGGCCCGCAGCTTCGCAGGTCCAGCGACGGGTCCGCGTTCTGCAAGGCGCGCTTGCGGCTGCCGCTGGCCCTGTTCCACTACTGTACCCGTTGCATTGCCGATGCGGCTGTGCAGGCTGGGGGGCGAACGATCTCCGGCCTGCGTGTGGTGATCGCCGACTCCACCTGCATGCGGGCAGCGCGCACGGACGCCAATATCGAGCACTTTGGCCGCCACGCCAACCAGAACGGGCTGTCCAGCCGCCCGATCATGCGGGCGATGCTGTTCTGTTGCGCCGGCACCGGTGCCGTCCTGTCATGGATGATGGCCCCATTTGCGTGGTCCGAGCGGCGCTTGATGCAGCGTATGCTGCGCCGGATCGGGGCCGGGGCGCTCCTGATCGGCGATGCCGGGCTGTTCTCCTTCATGATGCTGTCGCGCCTGAAGCGGCTGGGCAGCCACGGGTTGTTCCGCCTGCCGGCGGGCAAGACCTCTGCCTGCTCGCGCGTGCATCTGGGGCCCGGCAACTGCCTGGAGACATGGCGGCGTTCACGGGCCGAGCACTCCCTGTTTCCCAGGTTGCTGCGCCGTGAGCCGGAAACGCTGCAAGTGCGTGTGGTCACCAAGCTGCTGCAGCGCGACGGTTATCGCCCGGTCGCCTTGCGGCTGGCCACTACGTTACTGGATGCCCCGGTTGACGAGCTGGTGTCCCTGTACATCGGGCGCTGGGACATTGAGGTGCACATCCGTACGCTCAAAGGCTCGCACCTGCCCGAGACATTGAACGGGCGGACCCCGGCGGCTGTCATGCGCGAGTTCGCCTCGGGCGTGCTGGCCTTCAACGCGGTGCGCGCACTGATGGCAAAAGCCGCGCAAGGGGCCAAGGATGAAGGCAAGCAAACGGAAGTGTGCCCCCTCAGCCACACCCGCGCCACGCACGCCCTGGTACAGATGGCGGCACGGATGCGGGAAGCATGCGCCGCGCGCCTGATGGGGCTGTACAAGGAGCTGCTCCTCCATATCAGCCACATGCAACAGCCGCACCAGCCCCGCCCGCCGGAACCCCGTGCCATCGTGCCCTGCAACCGGAGATTCCCGTATCTTCGCATCTCCCGCCAACGATGGAGACACGAACACGCCGCCTAATTCCGCAGTATTGAGCGTCCCGCCCGTGCGGCCCGCGCAGCTGCGCTCCGGGGCAGGCACCGCCTGACCCGGAAACGCCCGCAGAATCCGGGAGGCAAGTGAGTCTGGAGCCCGGAGCGACACCGTAAAAGCTGAACGGCAACCGCTAGCCTCGACTTTTGCACTTTTTGTGGTCATGCGGCCAGTGCCAAGTGGCTTAGCAATG
>JADLBZ010000327.1 GCA_020847415.1 Planctomycetota bacterium | reverse complement strand
GGGGATCAAGAAGCACATCGAGGAGAAATACCCCGCTCGTCGCGAGCAGAACCTGGCCGCGGTCGCCATGGCCCTGGAGCACACGGCCCAGGTGACTCTGGCGGGTCGGGTCGCCGAGGGTGAAGCTCTGGAGCCGCTGGTCCCCGAGGAGGCGCCCGCCTTCGTGCGCGAGGTCACAGCTGTCTTGATGGCCGAGCAGGGCGACCGACTGCCGGTCAGCGCGCTTCCGGCCGACGGAACCTTCCCCGTTGGGACGGCTCGCTGGGAGCGGCGCAACCTGGCCCGAGAGGTTCCCGTCTGGGACAACGAGCTGTGCATCCAGTGCGGCAAGTGCGTGCTGGTCTGTCCTCACGCGGCCATCCGCGCCAAACTGGTGCCCCCCTGGCTGCTGGCCGATGCGCCCGATGGCTTCCTGAGCCAGAAGTCCATGTTCCGCGAGCATCCGGATCAACTGTACACCCTCCAGGTAGCAGTGGAGGATTGCACCGGCTGCACGCTGTGCGTGGATGTCTGTCCGGCCCGCGACAAGAGCCACGTCGCCCGCAAGGCGCTGGGAATGGCCGAGCAGCGGCCTTTGCGCCAGAAGGGCAGAGAACACTGGGAGTTCTTTCTCAAGCTGCCTCAGGAGCCACCGTCCAAAGCCAGCCAGGTCAAAGAGATTCAGCTGCTCGAGCCGGCTTTCGAGTTCTCCAGCGCCTGCGTGGGCTGCGGAGAGACGCCCTACGTCAAACTGCTCACCCAGCTCTTCGGCGAGCGGGCCATCGTGGCCAATGCCACCGGCTGCTCGAGCATCTACGGAGGCAACCTCCCTACCACGCCCTGGAGCAAGCTCTCCAGCGGGCGGGGCCCGGCCTGGAGCAACTCGCTCTTCGAGGATAATGCCGAGTTCGCGCTTGGCCTGCGGTTGGCTGCGGATGCCCAGGCGGCCCGGGCCCGCCGGCTGGTCGAGAAACTGGGCCTGCAGGGCGACCTGCGCGCCGCTCTGCAGGGCCGGGATGACCCTGAGAGCCGCGATCTGATGGCCCTGCTAGACAGCCTCAACCCTCGCAGCATCTGGGCTGTGGGCGGCGACGGCTGGGCCTACGACATCGGCTGCAGCGGACTGGATCATCTCTTCGCCAGCGGAGCCAAGGTCAACGTGCTGGTGCTGGATACCGAGGTTTACTCGAACACGGGCGGTCAGGCGTCCAAGGCCACCCCTCTGGCGGCGGTGGCCAAATTCGCCGCCGCCGGGCGCTCCATGCCCAAGAAAGACCTGGGGATGCTGGCCATCCTGACGGGTCGGGTCTACGTCGCCCAGGTCGCCATGGGCGCCAATGATACCCAGACCGTGCGCGCCTTCCGCGAGGCGGAAGCCTTCCCCGGGCCTTCGCTGATCATCGCCTACAGCCACTGCATCGCCCACGGCATCGACATGGGCAAGGGACTGCGCCAGCAGAAGCTGGCCGTGGAGACGGGCCACTGGCTGCTCTATCGCTTCGATCCGCGCACGGGGCTCGAGCTCGACAGCAAAGAGCCCACCAGGCCCCTGCGCGAGTACCTCGAGAGCGAAGGACGCTTCCAGATCCTGCGCCAGACCCACCCCGAGTCGGCCGCCCGGCTGGCCGAGGAAGCCCAGCAGCAGGTCAAGGAGCGTTATCAGCGCTATCGAGCCCTGGTGGCTTCCCGCTCGGAATAGGGCGCTCTTTCAGGCCGGGGCTGGAAGGCACGCCCCTGAAGGAGACGGGCTTCTCCAGCCTCAGCGCCTTCTGTAACGACCGCTTCGGGGTCAGCGCGCGCGCACGGGGCTGCGCTCGATCGAGCTGCTGGAGGGCGAGCTACCGCGCTCGGCCTGGAAACTGCAGCACGAAGGCTTCGAGCTGCTGCGCACGATGCGCGAGAGCCAGCTGGC
>JADLBZ010000160.1 GCA_020847415.1 Planctomycetota bacterium | reverse complement strand
TAGTGCAGGAAGAGCAGCGGTGTCAGCAGCAGGAACGAGAGGCGCGGCGCCATGACCAGCAGAGGCGTCACCCCAAGCGCCAGCCACGGCAGCGGCCAGGGACTCAACAGGAAGGTGCCGGCAACCGCGAGCAACGCGCGGTCACAGAAGAGGACGGCATCCTCTGCGGTGCCCCGCGCAAGCAGCACCACCCAGACCGCCAGCAGGAGTGCCGTCAAACAGCGCGCCCACGTCGCGGCATTGGCCGCGGGCCCCACCGTCAGCGCCAGCCACAGCAAGAGGGTGTGAATCCCGCCGTGGGGCTGCGGATCGCGCAGCACGCGGAGCAGGCCCGACGCCTCGCCCAACCCGTGCCCCAGCAACGGGAGCCAGGCCACGGCCAGCAGCGCCAGACTGGCCGCCAGCACCACCAGCAGCGCGCGCGGTTGGCGTCGCAGCGGGACCAGCACGAGGGGCAAGAGGGCGATGGGCCAGAGGCGGATGCCGCCCGCCAGCGCGAGCAGCAGGGCGGCATAGAGGGTCCGCCCGCGCAGGCTCAGCACCAACGCGCCCACGACGAGCGGCAGGGGCAGGATATCCAGGCGGCCGACACTGTACGTTTCGAAGATCAGCAGCGGATTCCACCAGTAGACCGCCAGCAGTGCGGGTGGAAAGCGAAGTCGCCGCACGAGGGAAACCAGCAGCACCAGGGTGGCCACATCGAACAGCGCCAGCACGACGCGCCAGGCGATGGGACTCCAGGGGCGAAGCAGGTACGTGCCGGCGAAGATGGCTTGCGTGAGCGGCGGGTGCCACGACTGGAGCCAGGGCCGTTCGATGCGTGAGTAGATTCCCCCGGATGCGGCGCGCAGCACCACCAGCAGGTGTGGCGTGGCATCCCGCGCGTTCTTGAATTTCGCCACGTCGCGGGGCGCGTAGGCGTAGGGATTGATACGGTGGGCGGTCACCGCGCCATCCCAAAGATAACGGTCCACGCCGTGGCCTGGCACGGGGGACGGCTGGCACATGGCGACCCGCAACACGATGCCGAGCCCGAACACCGCCAGTAGTCCGGGACGCCCCAGACGAGCCTGTCGAGTGGCCCCCGCCGCGCATACATAGGCGCAGCCGGCCGCCAGCCCCAGAAGCACCACGCGCAACCCGCCGCCCGGCAGCAAGCGGCTGGCCAAAGCCAAGAACAGGGGGGTCTGCAGCATGCCGACGGTCAACAGCAGGGCACCGCCACCCCACATCCACCACGGTTTCGGCTGCCACCAGCGCCTCACGCGACCCTCCCGACATCCCTGAACCACGGCCAATAACTGTCGCAAAACATTCCCACAAAACCCAGATCAACCCCATCACCACCATCAGAATCGCATGGGAACAAATAGTAACGATGCTTTATTTTACTTCAAATGATAGTAACAATTATTTACCACAATCAGACTTTCTCTGGAATGAGACTTTCTTAAAGTATTAACAAGCAATAACTTAAGAACACATAACAGGCGCTGGCACAAGGGGTGCGTAAGCCAACCTTGTTATGAAGCTCGTAAAAGCCATCCTGAGTCTGATGTTCGCAGCGGTTCTGCATGCGCAGGCGGGCAATGTGTTGTGCATCGGGCTGAACGACTATACCAAGTACTCTGACTTGAAGCACGCCGAGAACGATGCCACCGAAGTTGCACAGGTGTTCGAGCGCATGGGGCATACGGTAACGCTGCTGACGCGGGATCAGGTCACGACGGCTGGTGTCATGGCCGCCCTCGCCGATAAGCCCGACTTCGTCTACTTCGCCGGCCACGCGGAAACCGGGCGCCTGATCGTTCAGGACGGCGAGATCGAGCTGGCCGCGGTGGCCGATGCCAAGACGATGATGTTCCTGGATTGCTGCTATGTCGGCCGTGGCTTGAAGACGACCGGCACCATGAAGATTCTGGCCGCGTCCGAATACGAGGCGTTTGAGAGCGACGGGCACGGGCTGTTCACCAAGTATCTGCTGACCTGGCTGGGAGACGGCAAGGGGCTGATCGAGGACGCCCTGACCGCCTATCTCGAAAAGCACATTCGCGCCGAAACCGGCGGCTGGCAGAAGCCCGTGCTGGGTTACATCTAAGCCGTGCTTGCCGACGGTCCTTTCCGGCGTCCTCCACCGGCTCCTCTGCTGTGATTGAACCGTCGGCGACGGGCCCCGTCGCCCTTCCATTGCCGCACACAGGTCGCTTGCCGGGCTGAAGACGCTTCCGTCGCCGTTTCTCAGGCCTTGCGTCCGCGGGGCGCCGTCGTGGATTCTCTTTCGACCACGCTGGTTTCCACCGTCGTGGCCGTCGCCGCCATGTCGCGCCCGCCGATGCGGGCAATCAGCCGCTCGATGGCCAGCCGGCCCATGACCGCCCGATCCACGCGCACGGTGGTCAGCGGCGGGTTGGTGGCCTGCGCCCAGGAGATGTCGTCGAAGCCCATGACGGAGATATCGCGCGGCACGTGCAAGGTGGAATGCTTGTGAAGGGCCTGCAGCGCGCCCACCGCCATTTCGTCGTTGAAACAGAACACCGCGGTGCCCATGGTCCTGGCCTTGAGCGCGGCGGCCATGGCCCGAAAGCCGCCGATCCGCCGGAAGTTCCCCTCCACCATGGTCACGCGGGATTCCGGCAGGCCATAGGCGCGCATGGCCTCGCGCACGCCATCGATGCGTTCCTGGGTGGCGGAGAGGTTCAGCGGGCCCGTGATCACCAACAGGCGCCGGTGCCCGAGCGCATACAAGTGCTCGATGGCCTGCCGGGCGCCACCGCGGTTATCGACCAGAATGGAATCCACCCCTTGGCCACGCGGGCGGAAATTGACGGTCACGGCCGGGGGGCCAGCCTGCAGCATGCGACGCAGGACGGCGGGCTCCAGCGCCTCAAGGTAGATGATCCCATCCAAGTGGGCCTGCACAATCCACTCGGAAAGTTTGGCGGGAGACAGCGCTTTGGGCGCTGGCAGCAGAATCAGCGTTCCGTTGCGCTTGACCAGTTCGTCCTGCAAGCCCGTGAGCACTTCGGCATCGCTGGGGCCGAAGGCCGCGCCCTCAAGCACCTGGGATACCAGTCCAACCGTGAGGGCGGTGGTGCGACGGCGCCGGGTTTCCGAAGGCGGCTCGTCGGACACGTAGGTCCCCTGGGCGGGTACGGCATAGATCAGCCCATCGGCCGTCAACTCGGCGAGCGCACGGCGCACGGTGCCCTTGTTAACTTGAAAGCGCTCGGACAGCGCGTCCGCCGACGGCAGGCGCGAGCCGGCCGGCAGTTTGCCCTCGCGGATATCCTGGCGCAACGCCGCCGCAATCCGGCTGTAGATGTAGTCGTGCGAATTGACTTGGGCGTCCGGCAGGGCGCCGTTGTCATTCTCGCCATTGTTTTCTGAGGGTTTTGTGCTCATCGGCAGCCTGCACTATCGCGCCGCCCCCCGAAAAATGCAACCGCCGAGTATGGGCGGAAACGCGTCCGGGGCGGGCTGTATGCACGCGCTCAGGATCCGCCCCTCAACAGGCCGAAGAGAAGGGCCGCCAGGGCCGCCGAACAGGGGATGGTGATCACCCAGGAGAGGAAGATCCGGCGCACGACGGCGAGGTCGATGGCCCCGAAGCCACGGGCGAATCCAACCCCCATGACGGACCCTACCAGCACGAAGGTCGTGGAAACAGGCAAGCCCATCAGGGAACACACGAGCACCGTGGTGGCGGTGCCGAACTCCGCGGAGAAGCCACGCGTGGGCGGAACCTCCGTGATCTTGCGACCGACCGCCTCGCTGACTTTGTAGCCATAGGAGGCCAGGCCCGCCACAATGCCGGCACCGCCGACAAACAGCACCCACGCCGGCACGGGCGCTTTGCTGCCCACATGCCCTTTGAGGGCCTCCAAGACACCGGCGACGGGACCGATGGCGTTCGCCACGTCATTCGCACCATGCGCAAAGGCCATGTAGCAGGCCGTCGCAATTTGCAGCCGGCCGAACCAGGCCTC
>JADLBZ010000159.1 GCA_020847415.1 Planctomycetota bacterium | reverse complement strand
GGAAAGCAACTGCCCGGCTCGCGGCGTGAAGCCGCTCGCCGACCGGCCCGTGCAGCCGCGCGGGCCGGGCAGGGCGTTGAAAAGGACTTTTTCAACGCCCTGCTATTTCAGGCCCCGGCGCTCCAGTTGCCTCGAAAGGCAGGCAATGGCCTCATGCACCCAGTACTTCACCGTGCCCTCGGGGCTGCCCAGCACCTCGGCAATGTCGGCGTAGGGCATGTCCTCGTAGATGCGCAGGACCAGCGCCTCGCGCTGGTGGGAAGGCAGGCGCTGGATCTGCGCCTGGACTTCAGCCACCAGCTCGGCGGAAAGCAGTATCTCGTCGCTGCGGGGGTCACGCCCCGCCAGCAGGGCGGCGAAGCTGCTTTCTTCATCGCCGCCGGGGCTGGCGTCCAGGCTGGCGTGCTGGCGCAGGGACTCGCGCTTGTAGTAGTCCAGGGTCAGGTTGCGGGCAATCTGCAAGCACCAGGTGGTGAACTTGGCGCGGGGCGTGTAGGTGTCGGCGTTCTTCAGAACCCGCAGGAAGGTCTCCTGGAACAGGTCCTCGGCAGGCTCGGCCCGGCCCACCATACCGAAGATGAAGTTGTAGACCTGGCGGCGGTGGCGCGTCACCAGCGTTTCAAAGGCCTCGTGGCTGTCCTTGCGGGCAAAGGCCTGAAGCAGCTCGTAGTCACTGGCCATGGCAAGGTCCAGCGGCTGGCGCCGCGCGGGCTTGGGGACCTTCTCTGTCTTCTTCTGGGCCATGGCTGCGGGCGCCGGCGCCTGCCGGATCATAGGGGACCCCCACCGCCTGACAAGCGCGGCCGCCCATGAAACGACCGAGCCGGTGATTCGTGAGTGACTGTCGCCCGGGCCGTTGAAAGCGACTTCCCGCGGAATCCCGCCGCCGCCATCTTGCGGGAACCCTGCCCCGTGGTCTGAAATCTGCAGGCCGCACCACCCGGACAGGACCCGATGCCGACCCTGATCGCCAAGTACTCCAGCCTGCGCCTGCACGACCACTTCCGCGTGCCCAAGGAACTGGAGCTGAAGCTGAACGACATGGTGGTGCTGCGCACCCGCCGGGGCGAGGAACTGGGACAGGTGAAGCAGCTGGCCGGCGAACACCGGCTGTCGCCCAGCGACATCATCGCCGGCGAGGTGCTGCGCCGCGTCACGCACGAGGACTCGGCGCGCTACCGCGAGTTCCGCTTCGGGGATTTCCGGCACGTCAAGCGCGCCTTCCGGGAGCTGGCCGCCACCCACAAGCTGCCCATGCAGTACGCCAGTTGCGAGAAGCTGCTTTCCGGCGACAAACTGATCGTCTACTTCCAGTCGGAAGACCGGGTGGACTTTCGCGACTTTGTGCGCGACTTTACCGAGCGCATGCAGGCCAAGGTGGACCTGCGCCAGGTGGGTGCCCGCGACGCCGCCAAGGTCTCCGGCGATGTCGGCGCCTGCGGGCAGGAGCTGTGCTGCATCAGCTACCTGCTCGATTTTGTGCCCGTCAGCATGAAGATGGCCAAGAACCAGCGCATCAGCCTGGACCCGGCCAAGATCAGCGGGCCGTGCGGCCGCCTGAAGTGCTGCCTGAAGTACGAGGACGACCTGTACGTCAAGCTCAAGCAGACCGTGCCCATGGAAGGTCAGCCCGTTACCTGTGAGGGCAAGGAATGTCATGCCTGCGGCGTGGACATCCTGGGCCAGAAGGTGACCGTGGACTTCGGCGACGGCCGCCGCGAGCAGCGCGAGGTGGCCGAGATCCAGTTTGAGGCCGGCTGGACCGACAAGGACATCCGCCGCTACAAGCGCGAGCGCCGCGCCAAGTTCATCGCCGAGAAGGAAGCCCGCGAGGCCGCCCGCAGCGAGCGCATGAAGGCCGCCGGCGAGCGCCGCTTCGGCCAGGACGCCGTGCACCCCGGCCGCCGCACCAGCGACCAGCCGCCGCCTGCCGCCGAAGACAGCGGCCGCCTGCCCCCGGTGCCCGAGGCCGATGGTGAGCCCGCCGAGGCTGCCGACGACGGCACTTCCCTGCAGCCGGTCGACGAGGGTGCTGTGATGGCACCCGCCGAGTCGCTGCGGCTGGAGGCTGCACCCGCCGCCGATGTCGCGCAACCCGCCGCGCCGGAGGCCGAGCGGGCCGACGATGGGGAAGAAGACGACGAAGAAGATGAGCCGCCGCCGGCCGCAGGCTCAGGTGCCATGCCGGCAGCAGACCCCAACCGCCCGCGTCGCCGCAGGCGCCGCCGCGGCAGGCGTCGCAGTCCCGGCGGGGGTCAGGGCGGCAGCCAGGGCGGCAGCCCAAGTGCCGGTCCAGCCGCGCCACCGCCGGCCAGTTCATGATGCGGAACTGCGCAGCAGCGCTCCAGGGCAGGCGCCGCCTGTCCCGGAAACGCCCGCGTGCCGTTGCCGTTCGTGATGCGGCCGTCCCGGCCGCAGGAGTCAGCGGTAGTCGGTAGCGGCAGTCTCTGCCGTTTGCTGCCTGCCGACTGGCTCGCCTCTCGAGCGTCCCCTCCGCAGTTGCCGTCCTGCGCGATGAACCCGAGTATCTCAACACCCGGCTACCGCAGAGTCAGCGAGGTGCGTGTGCGCTGGCCGCCCACGTCCAGCACCACTTCCACGGGGCCCTGCACCCCGGCCGGGATGGCCAGGCCGCGCGTTGAGGCATTCACCAGGGGGTTCAGGTCGCGGCTGCTGGAGGCCTCGCCGGCCCCGTGCTCAATGACCTGCCCGCCCCGCGTGAGCTGCACTTCCCAGCGCACGCCGGACTGGCGCCACAGCACGGGCTGCTGGCGGCTGTCGTCGAACAGGGCCCCCCACAACACGCGCTCGCCGTCCTGCCAGGCCAGGCAGCGCACCGCCCGTACCAGCCCGAAGTGGGCCTGGGGGCCCTCCTGCCGCGATGCCAGGTGCAGCGGCGTCACCGACTGCGCGAAGGCATCAGCCGTCTGGGTCAGGGTCTCACGCAGCGCGTCGGGACCGTGGAACAGCGCCACCAGGTAGCCGCTGTCCAGTTGCGCATACAGGATGCGCTGCACCGTGCCGTCGTCGCCGAAGTACTCGCCGGCGAAGCCCTCCTGCCCCGCCACCGTGGGCCGCGTGCCGCCCGAGCGGCGAAGGCCAGCGCGTTCGAGGCGCTTCTCCAGGTCGGTCTGCAGGTCGCCCAGCGAGGCAAAGCTGCCGGGCTTGATCTGGAACATGCGCAGGGCCAGGCGCCCCTGCGGCGTCTCGCGCACAAAGCGCATGCCGTCGCGCCGGGCATCGCGCAGGGTGAACGCATAGGCGCCCTCAAACAGCAGCGGGGCAACGCCCTGCACCGGCACCGCCGGCAGCACGGCAGACTCGCGCAACAGCTCATCGCGGCGCTGCAGCAGCTCGGTGTCGGCGCCGCCGCTGACCACCAGGGCAAATGCGCGGCCCTCGGCCTGCCAGTGCACTGCCACGGCGCGGCCGTCCTTCAGGGCCACGGACACGCTTCGGCCGCGAACCTCGCGCAGGCCCGACCGGGGCATGAAGGTGAAGTCGCTGCTGCCTGCCACGCGGCCGCCGGATTCCTCCAGGCGCTGCTGCAGGGCGGCAAACCCCTGCGGGCCCAGCTCCCACAGGGCTGCTGCGGGGCCGCGGGCTTCGCCGGCCAGCAGGCGCGGCCAGCCGTCGCTTGCCGGCGCCGCCGGCAGCTTGATGCCGATGCCGGCTTCTTCCAGCCAGGTGAATTCCCCCACCGTGGTGACCGCGGCTGCTGCGGGCCCCAGTGCGCGGGCCAGCACGGATTCGGCCCGGGTGGCGGGCCCGCGGGTGAACAGCCCTGCCGCAACGGCGACAGTCAGCAGCAGCACGGTGGCAAGAAGTCGCGATGCCATGGCCAAAAGCCTTGCCCGGTGCGGGCCGGGAGTCAAGGGCTGATTGGTCCATGCCGGCTGAACTTGGTGGTCACTGCACCCAACGCTTGCGGTCGCATCCGCCACAGCGTGGCTGGAGCGCTTCAGGCCCCTCCCGCCCCTTGCGGGCGGATTGGCCGCGGCGAAACTCCCCCCTGTGCCGCACCGCGAACACACCTTTGAGAGCCTGGCCGACTTCGCCGCCCGGGGCGACCGCCTGCGCGAAGCCCGCCCGGTTATCACCGTGGGCAGCTTCGACGGCGTGCACCTGGGCCACCAGTACCTGCTGAACGAGCTGGTTGAATGGGCTCGCCGCGAACACGCGCCCAGCCTGGTGCTGACCTTCCGCACTCACCCGCGCGAGATGATGACCGGCCGCGAGGTGCCCGCCCTGAACAGCGCCCCCCACAAGTGCCGCCTGTTGCGCCGTTACGGCGTGGACGCCATCCTGCTGATCGAGTTTGACGAGACCCTGCGCAGCCTGCCCGCCCCGCGCTTCATGGCCGACTTCGTGCGCGACGGCCTGAATGCCCGCGCCATGCTGGCAGGCTTCAATAACCGCATCGGCAAAGACGGCGAGGGCACCCCGGCCCTGCTGGCCGAAATCGGCCGGCCCTTGGGCATCGTGGTCCGTGAGGCTGAGCGCATTGAGGTCTCCGGCCAGGCCATGAGCAGCTCCGCCATCCGCGCCCACGTGGCCCGCGGCGACTTTCTTTGGGCGCGCAAGATGCTGGGCCGCCCCTACAGCATCTCGGGCGTGGTGCAGCATGGCGACGCCCGCGGCCGCACCATCGGGTTTCCCACCGCCAACCTCTCGCTGCAGGGCCTCGCCAGCCCGCCCAACGGCGTCTATGGCGTGCGCGTGCGGCTGGACAGCCGCACTTGGCTGGGGGCCGCCAACATCGGCACCCGGCCCACCGTGGACCCCGCCCGTCGGCAGCCGCTGCTGGAAGTGCACCTGCTGGATTTCGCGGGCGACCTGTACGGGCGCGAGCTGGAGGTGGAGTTCCTGTTCAGCGTGCGGGCGGAGATGAAGTTCGACGGGATCGAGGCACTGAAGGCGCAGCTGGCGCGCGACGTGCAGGAGATCCGCACACGCGCCGTGCTGGACGAGTTTTGAGCTGGTTGGGAAACGCAGCGCGCAGGCGGTTCCATAGCGTCCGAATTGCCGCTCCCTCGCGCGCTCCTAGCGCCCCTTGCCGCGCTTGCACACTGACATGAAACGCCGTGGCCGTTCGTGGCGTGGGCGTCCCCGCCCGCGTCCCGTTCGTGGCGGGCGCGTCCTCGCCCGCGTGCCGTTGCAGTTCTCTGCGTCCCTGCGCCTCCGTGGTGAAATGCAGTTCAAAGCAGCTTCAGCGGCCGAGACGGCCGCCGGACGCACCGCCGTGTCACGCACCGCTGTTCCCACCACAGGCAGCGCGGAACCGG
The DNA here is from genome assembly GCA_020847415.1 of Planctomycetota bacterium. GTDB lineage: Bacteria > Planctomycetota > UBA8742 > UBA2392 > UBA2392 > JADLBZ01. The sequence goes on along the minus strand of JADLBZ010000159.1, from coordinate 11,210 downwards.
TTTTTTTGTGTTCCGGGCGTGAGGATTGCCGTGCGCCGCCGACTACCATCGCAAACGGAAACGGAGATTCCCATGAAGCGCATTCTGCTGGCTGGCCTGATTGCCCCCGCCCTGTGGGTTGCCGGTTGTGCTGACAACTCGGCCCTGCAGCGCGATGTGGACGCCCTCAAGAAGCAGGTGGCGGACCTGAAGTCCGAGAACCAGGATCTGCGCGGCGCCTCTCAGCCCGTGGCGACCAACGGCGGCGGCATCAGCGTCGAGACCACGAACCTGTTGGCGCGCCTGGAAAAGGCCGAGGGCACCCTGGACGCCGCCAACAAGCGCATTGCCGAGCTGGAAGCCAAGCCCGCCGGTGTTGCACCTGCCGCACAGCCGGGTGCGGCTGCCCCGGTAGACGAGAAGGCCTACGCCGACTTCAAGGCACTTTCGGACCGCTACAACGAGGAGCGCGACGCGGCCCGCCGCGCCGACCGCGAGAAGCGCCAGGCCGAGCAGATGGCCGAGGCGGAGCGCATCGCCAAGGAGAACGGCCTCGAGTTTGACCCCAACAACCCGCAGGAGAGCTTCCGCAAGATCATGATGGACCCCGAGAAGCGCCAGAAGGCCATGGAGGCCATGCGCAACGAGTGGGACAAGCGCCGCTTTGCCAACACCGGCCTGGACGAGAGCCAGATCACCCAGGTGAAGGAGATCGAGAAGCGCTCGCGCGACCGTATCCGCGAGACCATGCAGACGGCCCGCGAGAGCGGCGCCACGCAGGAGGAAATCTCGCAGCAGATTCAGCAGGTTAACAAGGAACAGGAAGACGAGCTGAAGCGCGTGATGACCGAGGAGCAGTACAAGAAGTACCAGGAAAACGGCGGTTCCATGGGCGGCATGATGGGCGGCCTGGGAGGCATGGGCGGCATGATTCCCCCCGGCATGATCCCCGGCTTCGGTGGTGAGGGCGGCGGCGGCCGCTAACCCGGTGAAAAGGACAGGAACCCGGTGCGAGCACCGGGTTCCTTGAATTTGAGCAGCTTCTTCAGGCTGGGAGTGCGACTTGGCGAGTGGCGGTCAGCTTGGCCAGCCGCATGCGCAGGGCTCGCGCCAGCGCAGGTTCCGCGCCGCGGGCCTGGGCCGAGCTCAGCGCGCCCACCAGGTACATGGCCAAGCCTTGCAGCGGGGCAGTACTGCCGCACAGGGGCAGCAGCGATTCCAGGTTTTGCAGCGCGCGCTGTACCGCTTCCAGGCACAGCACCGCGCCCTGAGGCTGGTGCAGCCCGCGGCGCGCTTCTTTGGCCTGGCGCCAAGCCGCGGCAATCAACTCGCTGTGTTCCATCAAAGTGCCCTCGCTGGGACACCTTAAGTGTACCCCGCCGCCAATGCCGCGCTAATTTGTTGTGAAGGAATGTTTGTACTTTGACGAGCCTCACTGTCTGCGAGAACACCATGAAGCCGACCCTGCTGCTTGCCGCCCTCCTCTTTGCCGCCTGGTGCGGCCCGTGCTCCCTGGCACAAGAGGCCCCCAAGCCTTTCCCGGAGACCAACCCGCAGGCGGAGCCGCCCAGTCAGCCCACCGAGGGCCCCGGAAGCACCGCCTATGCCCATGCCGCTGTCGAGACCCACGACCAGGGCGTGGGCGGCGAGCACTTCTGGGTTTACACCCCGGCTGAACCCCGGCCCGCAAAGGCCCCCGTGGTCTGCTTTGTCCACGGCTACGGCGCCCTCGAGCCCGAGCCCTATCTCGGCTGGCTGAAGCACATCTGCCGGCGCGGCGCCATTGTCATCTACCCCCAGTACCAGGCCCACGGCCTGGAGCCCACCAGCAACTACGCCCCCAACAGCGCCAAGGCCGTGCTGGAAGCCTTTGCCTGGCTGGAAGCCGACCAGCAGCGCGTTCAGCCGGACAAGGACAAGTTCGCCATTGTGGGGCACTCGGCGGGCGGCATGACTACCGGCAACCTGGCCGCCGACTGGGAGACCCTGAAGCTTCCCAAGCCCCGCGCCGCCATGCCCGTCCAGCCGGGGCGTGCCTTCAGCTACACGGCAGCGGCCCAGAAGAACGGCCTCATCCCGCTTTCGGACTTCGCCAGGATCCCTGCTGATTGCCTGCTGCTGCCGGTGTTCGGCGACAGCGACGCCACAGTGGGTGCCTGGTGCGCGCGCAAGATCTTTGCCGACGCAAGCGCCGTGAAACCTGAGAACAAGAACCTGGTCGAGTTTCGTTCGTGCCTGTACTGCTCGCAGCGGCTGGTGGCGCACCACACCACGCCCGCGGCCACGGTGGAAGAGCACGACGCCCTGGACTGGTACGGGTACTGGAAGCTGCTGGACGGCCTGACGGACGCGGCCTTTCACGGCAAGAACCGCGAGTACGCCCTGGGCAACACCGAGAAGCAGCGCTTCATGGGCAAGTACAGCGACGGCCGCCCGGTGTGCGAGCTGAGCGTGACCCTGGGCGACGCCAAGGTGGACCCGGACCAGGCCTACGAGCCCCGTTATGCCCGTGACGGCAGCCCCTTCAACAACGGACCCAAGCGCCGCGAGGAACGCCCCCGCCGCGAAGCCCCGCCCGAGGAGCCCCGCAAGCGCGAGGAGAAGCCGGCCCCGGCCCCCGAAGGCGAACGCGAAGAGGAGTTTTAGCAGGGCCGGATTCAGGTAGGGGCGCAGCATGCTGCGCCCCTGCGCGAGTGCTCCAAGCAGCCTCGCCGCCCCCTCGCATAGGGCGGGGCGATCCCCTCTCCCGGTGCGTGGGACTCGCGCTATTGTGCTGCCATGCAGCCGGAACAGACACCCCTGCAGCTGGACCGCTCTCGTGCCCTGCGCGACGCAGGCCTTTGGTTCATGCTCGCCGTGGGCTCGCTGCTGGTGGCCGGCACGCTGGCGGTGGTGCTGGTGATCGGCCGCCTGCCCGGCCTGGCCGAGATCGTGATCAGCGACGTCATGTTTGCCCGCCGCAGCCTGGTGGTGCACGTCAACCTGGCCCTGGAAGTCTGGTTCTTCTCCTTCCTGGCGGGGATGTTCTGCCTGCTGCCCGGGGCGCCCAGGGTGCGGGCGGCCGGGTTTGCCATGCCGCTTGCCGCTCTGGGTACGGCGCTGTTCTGTTCGGCCATGTTCCTGCCCGACGCCACGCCGGTGCTTTCGAACTACATCCCGGCCCTGGACCACTGGCTGTTCCTGCTGGGCCTGGGCCTGTTCGGCGCCGGTGTGGCCCTGAACTTCGTGGACCCGCGCCTGCTGCCCGGCCGCCACGGCCAGCCGCTGCTGCCGGCACCGGCGGCGTCCGGCGTGCGTGCGGGGGCATTCGCCTATCTGCTGGCCTGCCTCACCATTGCCGCTGCCTGGCAAACCCAGGACGAAGGACTCTATCGCGCCCTGGAATCGGGTGCGCCCCCTGGATTCTACGAGCGGCCGTTCTGGGGCGGCGGGCACCTGCTGCAGTACGCCAACGTGCTGGGCATGACGGGCTGCTGGATGCTGCTGCTGCACCGGCTGCTGGGGCGCTCGCCCGTGGCGCCCAGGGGTGCCGCGGTGCTGTTCGCCCTGTTAATGGCGCCCACCCTGGCCGGGCCCCTGATCGTAAGCGCGGAAAGCTCGTGGACCTTGTTCACGCGCCTGATGCAGTTCGGCATCTTCCCGGTCACAGCCATCTTGATTGCCCTGTGCGCCGTGGCTGTCAGGCGCACACCCTTGCCGCCGGGTGCGCTCAAGGACCCCGCGTTTACGGGCTTCGCCACCAGCGCAGTCATGACGGTGCTGGGCTTCCTTCTGGGGGCCTCCATCAGCGAGCAGACCACGCTGATCCCGGCCCACTACCACACCAGCATCGGCGCCGTGACGGCCACTTACATGGCGGTCATCCTTACGCTGCTGCCGGAGTTTGGGGCGCCCCTGCCCACGGCGCGGCTGAAGCGCCTGGCGGCCTGGCAGCCGGTGCTGTTCGGTATCGGCCAGACGGTGTTTGCCGGCGGCCTGGCGCTGGCGGGCACCTGGGGCAAGGCCGAACGCAAGGTCTACGGCAAAGAGCAAGTCGTGCGCACCACGGGCGAGTGGGTGGGCCTGATCGTGATGGGCACGGGCGGCGTGATTGCGCTGGCGGGCGGCATCCTGCTGCTGGTGCTGCTGGTCAAAGCCCTGCGTGCCCGCAAGAAAGCGGCCTGAGCCGCACAAGGCAACCATGGCGCGCATGTACCCGGTGTTTCTGACATTGCAGGGCAAGGCCGCGCTGGTGGTGGGGGGCGGCGCCGTGGCCCTGCGCAAGGTGCAGGCGCTGCTGGAATGCGGCGCCCGCGTGCGCGTGGTGGCCCTCTCGGCCCGCGACGAGATCCGGGCGCTGGCACGCGAGGGGCGGCTGGAGCTGCACCTTCGGGCCTTTGCCGGCGGCGACTGCCGGGGCGCCTTTCTGGTGTTTGCCGCCACGGGCGACAGCGCAGTGAACGCCGCCGTGTTCCGCGAGGCAGAATCCCTGGGTCTGCCCGTCAACTCGGTGGACGACCCCGCCAACTGCAACTTCTTTGTGCCCGCCGTGGCGCAGCAGGGCGACCTGCTGGTGGCCGTGAACACCCAGGGCCAAGCGCCGCTGCTGGCCCAGCGGGTGCGCGACTACGTGCAGCGCCTGCTGCCGGAGGGCGTGGGGCAGCTGGTGGCCGACATGGCAGAGCTGCGCGGCCGCCTGAAGCGCGAGGTGCCCGACGCCGCCGAGCGCGCCCGCCGCCTGCGCGAGTGGCTGCAAGAGCAGCTCCGCGCGCGCAACCTGCCGCTGTAACCCGGGTGTGTTGCCCCGGCGGCAATCTGGCGGAGGCGGCAGGCAGCGTTATCATGCCCCCGGCCCCTGCCTTCCCCCGTCAGGCCCGCACTTGAGCACGCCCGACCAACCAGCCCGCCCTGATCGCCGCCTCTGGCTGTTCTCCGCCGTGGTGGTGCTGGCCTGCTTTGCCGTCTACCAGGGCGGCCTGTCCGGCGACTTCACCAACTGGGACGACAACTGGCTCATCACCGAGAACCGGCACATCCGGGCGCTCTCGTGGCAGAACCTGCAGGCCATGTTCAACCCGCTGGCCCCGCGTGAGGAACTGGGCAACGAGTACCTGCCCATCCGCGACCTGAGCTATGCCGTGAACTACGCGCTGGATGGCTACCATGCCCGCGGCTATCACGCCTTCAACCTGGTGCTGCACATCCTGAACTCGCTGCTGGTGCTGCTGCTGGGCTACCGGCTTACCGGCAACCGCTGGCTGGGCGGGGTGGCCGGCCTGCTGTTTGCCGTGCACCCGGTGCATGTAGAGGCAGTGAGCTGGCTTTCGTCGCGCAAAGACCTGCTCTCGGCGTTCTTCCTGCTGGCTGCCACCCACCTGTATCTGGCCTGCCGGCGCCGCCGCGACGGCCTGGCCTCCAGCGAGAGTTTCGTGCGGCGCGTGGGCGAGAACCGCCGCCTGGCCTATGGCCTGTCGCTGCTCTGCTTTGTGCTGGCCCTGTTGTCCAAGATGCCCGCGGTGGTGCTGCCGGCCCTGCTGGTGCTGCTGGAGCTGTTCCGTGGCCGCGAGCTGGCCACCGTCGGCACGGCACGCCGGGCCGCCCTGCTGGCGCCCTTCTGGGGGATTGCCCTGCTCTTCACGCTGCTGGCCATGAAAATCGGCACCGGCCTGATGCGCGAGCCCTACGGCGACGGCCTGGCAGCCAGCACCCTGACTGCCGCGGGCAGCCTGGCCCGCGGCGCGCAGGTCCTGGTGCTGGGCTGGCCCACCTATGCCGCCGTGGACATGCCCGTGGAGGGTGTGGGCGCCCCCGCCCTGCTGGGCATGGCGGCCGGGCTGGCGTTGCTGGTGCTGGGCGTGCTGGGCTGGCGGCGCCGCGAGTGGGACACGCCGGGCGGCCTGGCGCTTGGGCTGGGCGGGTTCTCGGCCCTGGGGTTCCTGTGCGCGCTGGCCCCGGTGAGCAACTTCGTCGTCCAGATCGGCACCGTCTATGCCGACCGCTACCTCTATGTTCCCAGCATTGCCTTCTGCCTGGGCCTGGCCGGCTGTGCTGCCGCGGCAGCGGCCCGGCTGGGGCGCTCCCCGGCGCGCTTTGCCGTGCCGGCGGTGCTGGCGCTGACCCTGGGCGCGTGGGTGGTCCTGACGGCGCAGGCGGTGCTACCCTGGCGCGGCAGCCTGAGCCTGTGGTCAGGCGTACTGGCCCACGACCCCGGGAACCACACGGCGCACTTCAACCTGGCGCGCGAGCACCAGGAGCGCGCCCTGCTGGAGTCCGACGACGCCGCCCGCAGCGAGCTGCTGGCCCTGGCCATGGCGGGCTACCAGGCCGCGCTTGACCACCCTGCCCGCACCTTCCGGCACGACCCCGCCCGCGTGCGCGCCGCCATGGCCAGCGTTGAGGTCTACCGCGACCGCCCGGCCGAGGCGCTGGTTCTGCTTGAGCAGGCTGCTGCCGAGCTGGAGCAGCCCTGGCGGCGGCTGGACAAGCCTGAGCACCTGGAGCGCGTGCGGGACATGCGGGCGATTCTGGCCAACTACCGGGGCCTGGCGCTGTCGGCCCTGGGGCGCGACGAGGAAGCCGCGGCGGCCTTTGGCGAGTGCGTGGCCAACTCGGCGCGCTACGGCGGCGCGCGCCTGAACCTGGCTGCGCTGCTGGCGCGCAAGGCGCTGGCCGGCAGCGTTGTGGACGAGGGGATGTTCAACAAGGCGCTGGCCGAGCTGAACCAGTACGAGCGCGACCGCGGGCCCGATGCCCTGCTGCTGCGCGAGCGCGCGCGCATTCGTTATGCCGAGTTCAGCCGCCGCCTGGAGCTCTCCGGCCAGGGCGGCAGCGCCAAGGTGCCCGAGGCGCTGGCGCCCCTGCTGGACGAATCCCGCGCACTGTACCGGCAGGTGCTGGAGCTGGAGCGGCAGGGGGCGGCGCGGCCCAAGGCCCTGGCGCGCCTGTACGTGGAGGCCGCCGAGGTCATGGCCCGCGGTCGCGCCGGTGACGCCGAGGCCGAGAAGCTGTTCCGGCGCGCCCTGGAGCAGGACCCCGGCTATGTCGGCCTGCGCACCATGCTGGCCCTGCTGCTGTTTGAGCGCGGCGGCCGCGACAAGGTGGAGGCCAACCGCCTGTTGCAGGAAGAACTCACCCTGCACCCGACCCACAAGCCGGCCCTGCAACTGCGGGCAGCCGGCCTGCGCCAGACCGCGGTGGACCAGGCAGCCGCCCTGCGCGCCAAGTGGGGCGAGGACTTCGGCCAGCCCAACCCCACCTGGCCCGGCCTGATCGTGAAGTTCGCCGGCCGCGAGGAGTTCCGGCGTGGCGTGCTGCTGGTGGTGCAACTGTTGCAGGAAGCGGTGGCCGCCGACCCCGGGAACGACGAGATCTACGGGCTGATTGAGGGCACCGGCCTGGACCTGGCCCGCGGCCTGTGGTTTACCCGCGACGACAGCCTGCGCGCCCGGGCCGAGGAACTGCTGCGCACAGCCTTCAATGCCCGGCCCGAGGACGGGCCGGTGGCCCAGGTGCTGACCCGCATGTACCTGGAGCTCGCGGAACGCGCGGCTTCCGGCCAGTGGGACAGCGAAGAAGCCCGACGCGAAGCGGTGGCCGGCTTGCTGGCCAACATGCTGGCGCTGTCCGAGAAAGCCCGCCTGCTGCTGAGCTCGAAGCTGTACCGGGTGGGCCTGGATGTGGAAAGCGGCAAGACCCAGGTGGCCGACGCCGAGGGCAACCCGCGCGAGCTGTCAGAGTACGCCCGCCGCATGACCGCGGCCGAGTTCATTCGCTGGGCCACCGTGGTGAACCCGGAGAACATCGAGGCCCTGGACTGGCTGAAGCAATTCTATGAGGGCGAGGGCGACCTCGGCGAGGCCGTCAAGGTGTTCCAGCAGCTCGTCGAAGCCCTGAAAGACCGACCCCAACTGATGCACGGCGTGTATCTCTCGCTGGCCCAGTTGCAGCTTGACCTGGGGCAGCAGATGCTGAAGGCCTTCAACAATAAGGTGAAGCAGGGGCAGGTAGAGGAGGCCAGGCAGCTTCGCGACAAGGCTGTCGCCGCCTACCTGGACGCCCTGGACACCACCGGGCGCCTGCTGGAGAACCCCGAGAACCCGGACAAGATCAGCCAGCCCATCCGCATGCGCGGCGTGGCTGCCCAGCGCCTGGCCTACCTGCTGACCGCCGACGCCGAGAAGTACTACACGCTGGCGCTGCAGGCCTACGCGCAGGCGCCCCTGGACTTCGAGGCCGAGATTGCCGAGGTGCGCAAGAAGCGCGCCTGGTTCATACGCGACCCGTACCGCAAGCTGGCGGAGCTGCGCCAGACGCTGGAGGACCTGCCCGCCGACGCCGACCGCAGCGGCATTGAACAGGACATCCGCGACGTGGAGCGCCGCATCACGCGCATCGAGGCCGAAGCCGCCCTGCGCGAGGGCAAGCCCGAGCGTGCCCTGGCCATCCTGCAGCCCGCCATGGCGGCCCCCACGCCCGGCCTTTTCGCCGTGCGCGGTGATGCCCACGCCGCCCTGGCTGCCGCCGCGACAAACAGCGATGCCGCGGCCCGCGAGATGGTGGCTGCCGCCCAGGACTGGGCCCGCGCCGTGACCGAGCCGGACGCGCTGCTGAATGCCGCTGATGCGTACTGGGCCCACGAGGCGCTGATCTTTGACCCCCGCCGCGTCACTGAGGCCCGCATGGCCCTGAACCGTGCCGCCGCGATACTGGACGACACGCTGGACACGATTGCCCCCGACGATGAGAACCGCCCGTGGCTGGAGAAGCTGCGCAACAAGGCCGACACCCTGGACGGCGAGATGAAGAAGCTGGCCGCGGGCCGTCGTGCCGCGGCCCGCCGCCTGGCTGCGGACGCGCGTTACGAGGAGGCGCTGGGCTACGCCCACGAGGGGCTGGACATGCTGGGCAACGACGCCGCCGGCTGGCAGCAGGTGGCGCAGATCCAGCGTGACTGGTCGCGCTCCCTGCGACCCACCGACGCGGCGCGCGCCGACGGCCTGGCCACGGAAGCCCGCGGTGCTTTCGAGGCTGCGCTCTCGGCGGGTTATCTACTGCCGTCGCAGCGCCTGAACCTGCAACTGGACCTGTGCGAGGTGTTGTTGCGAGACCTGAAGCTGGTTGCAGAAGCCCGCGACTGGCTGACCCGCGCCGAGGGCACCCTGAACACCGCCGGCGACGATGTGCGCGCGCTGATTGCGCCGCGCCTTGAGGCCCTGCGCAAAGAAGCCGGGCGTTGAGCCCACTCAACGCCCGTTGCTCTACTTCCACTCGGTGGCAAGGGCCGCCATGGCGACCTGGTCCACCCAGGTGCCGTCCACGAAGATGTGCTGCCGGAACACGCCCTCACGCCGGAAGCCGGCTGCCTCATAGGCCTTGATGCCGCCCGGATGATCGGCATTCACGCGCAACCAGACGCGGTGCAGGTTCAGCGTCCGAAAGGCGTAGGCCAGCATGGCGCGGGCTACTTCGCGGCCATAGCCCTTGCCCCATTCCTCGGGACGACCGATCAGGATGCCCCACTCGGCGTTGCGGTGCAGCATGCTGATGCGGTGCAGGCCGGTCACGCCCAGCACCTGCTCCTGCCCCTGTGCGCCAAAGGCAAAACGCACGTCGGTTTGGCCGTCCATGGCGGGCGGGTGGTCCTGCTCGGCCAGCCAGCGGGCCTCACCTTCCTCACTGAAGGGATAGCGGCCGATGGCGAGATTGCGCCGCACCCGCGGGTCGTGCAGGAAGCCGGTCAACACGGCGGCGTCGGCACCCATGGGGGCCCGAAACCAGAGCCTCTCGCTGTTCATGTAAATCGCCATGGCGGTTGCCCCTGTATGTTGCACCAGCATAACGCGGCGGGGTTGCGCCCGCCGCTTGGCTGCTACAATCGCGGCGGAGACCAACATGGGTGCCGACGAGCTTCGCCCCCAGCCGGAGGGCGCCAACGAGAAGCTGATCCAGGCCAAGCAGAACGTGGCGGAACAGCGCGCCGCCCGGGGCATCGGCACCGGCGCCGCCGAGTCTGCGCGCGACCGCCTGCCGCCCGGCCAGAAGCTGATTGCCTCCTGGCAGGTGCTGGACCTTGGCCTGCGGCCCGAGGTGCCCACCGCCACCTGGCAGCTCGCTGTGTTCGGGGCAGTGCTGGAACCGCGCACCTTCACCTGGGAGCAGTTCCGCGCCCTGCCCCAGACCCGCCTCGTGACAGACTTTCATTGCGTGACCGGCTGGAGCGTCTACGACGCAGAGGTCGAGGGGGTGCTGTGGCACGACCTGCTGCGGGTGTTGCAGCCGCGGCCCGAGGCCGCACACTGCCTGTTTCATTGCCACGACGGCTACACCACCAACCTGTCGCTGGACGACCTGGGCCGCGAGAACGTGGCCATCGTGCACAGCTTTGGCGGCAAGCCGCTGGAGCGCGAGCACGGCGGCCCGGCGCGCACCTGGGTGCCGCACCTCTATGCCTGGAAGTACGCCAAGTGGGTCAAGGGAATCGAGTTCCTGGCGGGCGACAAGCCGGGCTTCTGGGAAGTGCGCGGCTACCACAACCGGGGCGACCCCTGGAAGGAAGAGCGCTACAACCCCGATCTGGCGTAGCGGCTCCTTCGAACCCGCTCGTGCCGTCTGCCTTGCGGCGCAGTCTCCAGCCGCACTGGCAGCCTGCTGAATCGCTTTCTCTCTCGATGCTTGGCTCAACGGCGGTCTCCTTGGGCGAGACGCCCGAGGGACGCACGGCCGGGACGGTCGTATCACGTGCGGCTGCTCCCGCCTCCCATCACCCAACTCTCGTCTTTCGACTCTCGTCTCTCGATGCTCGCCTCTCGTGATGCAGATGTCAAAGAGCACGGGTTGCCGCTTTCAGGCGGCAGGTCGGCGGGCCTCGCCTTCGCGGCCCTGGGCCGCGACCGGCACACCGGCCTCGCCGCCATCGTGATCCGGCCCGGCTGATCGCCCTGCTGCCGGGGGCGGCGGGGCGCCGCGGCGGTGCTGGTGCACGGCTTTTCTCTCCACTGATACAGCCGGCGAGCTTGCCGCCTTGAATAGGGGGGGGGGGGGGTAACATGGGCCTCGTGTTCGTGTGACCACTGAGATGCCCTATGCAACACGGAGATTGCGGGATACGCCGCGCTCCTTGGGTTCTTCACGGCATCTCGCGAACGCGGCTGATACATGAGTGGCATTGGCTTCCAGCCAATGGCGTATCATGGCGCTTCCAGCGCCATGCCTTGGCCGGAGGCCAAGGAAACTCCATCGGCAAGGATGCCGAT
>JADLBZ010000158.1 GCA_020847415.1 Planctomycetota bacterium | reverse complement strand
GAAAGCAACTGCCCGGCTCGCGGCGTGAAGCCGCTCGCCGACCGGCCCGTGCAGCCGCGCGGGCCGGGCAGGGCGTTGAAAAGGACTTTTCAACGCCCTGCTAGTGCTGCATCCATATTGAACTTGGGGGTGTTCGTTCCGTCCCGCTTCTGTGTAAGGCCGCGACGGGCGCTCGCGACGCGCGCCCTCCGGGCTTCTGTCACTCGCTGTAGCGGAAAAGACAGCAAGCGATGGATGGAGCCACCCCTGATTTCAATCGCGACGCACGACCAGGCTATTCCGCCAGCTTGGCGACAATGGCCTCGGCTGCCACACGGCCGGTCTCGGCGGCCCCGTTCAAGTAGCCCTGCCAATTCAGGCTGCAGTGCTCGCCGGCAAAGTACAGGTCCCCCACCGGCGTGCCCTCCGTGCCACGCAAGTTCGTCCACTGGCCGGGCCTGTAGCACGCGTAGCCGCAACGGGCGAAGATGTTGCTGGGCCAGTGCACACGTTCGGCGCGGTTGTTGGCCGCGTCCTTGGCACCGGGAAACACTCGTTCCAGTGCGGGCAACATGCGCTGCACCTGCTGGCCAAGGGCCCCAAGTTTCAGCGAGTCCGTGCCCTTCCCGCCGGAAAAGCAGGTGATGCCGGCAGGCCCGCCGGACGCGCCGCCCTTGCCCCACTGCAGCCGCGAGTTGTCCCAGGCAAGCTGGAAGGCCTCGTCGCTGAAAACCCCGCCCGAGAAGCCCTGCGTGCGCCACGGGCGTGACTTCATGCCCAGCAGCAGCTTGCCGCTGCGGCCGTAACCCAGTTCGCGAATCGCGAACGCCTTGGCAGAGGGCAGCTGCACGCCCAGTTCCACCTCGCGCAGCGTGGTGAAGGGCAGGGCCAGTACCACAACATCAGCCTCGGCTTCACGGGTGCCCAGGTTGGTGTCAAAAGCCAAGCGATAGGGCCCATCACCAGCCAGCGAAATCAGCTCGTGGCCTGTCTTGACCGCGTTGCCCAGCCGCGCGGCCAGCTCGTCGGCCAAGCGCTGGTTGCCGCCAAGCACCTTGAAGCGCTCGTCGCTTTCGCCAAAGGGCTGCCATGCGCTGGCGCCGGTGTCGGTACCCAGCAGGGAGAGCAGGTTCAGGGCCGACTGATCTGCAGCGTCGGCGCCGTACTCGGTCACGAAGGCCACCTCCAGCAACCAGCGCAGCCAGCCGGTGACGCCGATGTTAGCCAGGTACGAATCCAGCGACGTGACATCCAGCTCGCGGAAGGCCGGGTTCTCTCGTGCCGCGTCCGGTTCCAGTTCCAGAAGCTTGGCATCGGCTTCAAGGCGCAGCACCAAGGGCTTGAGCGCGTCCAGCACCTCGCGCTCGGAGAAGTGGCGGCCTTCAAAGACGTACGCGTTCTCGCGCACGCCGCCGTCGGCGCGCATGTCCAGCAGTTCCAGCTTCAGTTCCTTGCACAGGGCCAGCACGTCGGCGTGGCCGCTGTCAATGAACTCGCCGCCCAACTCGGTGGTCAGGCCTTCGCCCAGCAGCCCGGTCTGGCTCTGGACACGTCCACCAGTGCGGCTTGATGCCTCGTAGACGGTGCAGGCCAGCGCCTGCTTGTGCAGGTGCCAGGCGCAAGCAAGGCCCGCCAGCCCGCCGCCTATCACCGCGATGCGCGGCTGGTCGGCGCGAGGCTTAGGCGCAGGTTTGGGCTTCGCCCCGCCCGACGCGCACGAAGCAACGACTGCGGCAGCGCCTGCGACCCCAGCAGACGCCAGGAAGCCGCGCCGCCTCTTGTCCAGAAGTTCGAGTGCCGGGATTCCAGTGCGATGCGAAGCTTTGTGGGCATGCAGCAACCGGGCAAGCCGCCCGAACAGCGGGGTGCGGGGCATTGGCAGTCCTCCGAATGCGGGGGAATCTGGCTGCTGCACTGCGTGAAGACGACGCTAAGATACCACGCTTTCGCGGCACGGGCACGCATTCATGGCAGGCACGATCACGGGCGCACACAAGAGCATCACACCGCATAAGCCGCAAACGCAGGCCAGCGAAGCCGTGTCTGTGCAAAGCGCCAGTCACCCCCGCTGGTGGCAGTGGCCCTTCCGGCTGTTCCGGTTTGAGGAAGCCATCCTGCTCGTGCTGCTGGCCATCTTTGTTTCGCTGTTCCTGGTGCTGCCCAACACGCCGGCGCTGGATTCGTTGTGGGCCGGGTTCACCTACAACTTCCATGGTCGTGGCACCATGTGGATGTTCATGTTGTGGTGCAGCCTGGGCACGGGCTTCTTGTTGCTGGTCGCCATGTTGCCCCTGGCAGGCAAGGGTGCCGCGCGCAAACTGCTGCACGGGGTCTGGGGCGAAAGCCGGGGAATCTGGGGGCGCCTGCATGCCACTGTCCTCTGGGGCCTTGCGGGGCTGCGGGCCTACGCACCCTTCCTGGCCTGCATGGGCGTCTACGAGATGAACAAGCGGCTGATTCCGGCCCTGCGCGGGGAGACGCTCTACGACGTTCCCATGGCCCAGTTCGAGTACTGGCTCCTGGGCGACCTCTCCGCCGCCATGGTGCGCAAGTTCATGCACCAGGACTGGATCACCAACCTGATCAGCCATTTGGGCATCACGCAACTCGACATCCACGAGGCCTGCTATATCAGCTACGTTTACGCGGCCCCGGCCTTGGCGTTGGGCATGTGGTTCCTGGGTCGGCGCACGCAGTTCAACCGCTTCATGGGCGCGCTGGCCATTACAGGCGCCTTGGCCTACATCGGGTATGTGCTGGTGCCCGTGGTGGGCCCCAAGTACGTGTTTGAGGACCGCTGGCTGGACGCCAGCCAGGGTGCCCTGGCCTTCATGGATAACATCAAGGATCGCAATCGGGATTGCTTTCCCAGCCTGCACACGGCGTGGACAACGCTGTTCCTGATTGCAGCCTGGCATGGGGTGCGACCGCTGTTCTGGGTATATCTGCCGGTGGCCATAGGCGTGTACATCTCGACGCTGTACGGCGGGTATCACTACATTCCGGACATCATCGCGGGCCATGCGTTGGCTGTGTTTGCGTGGTGGGCTGCCAAACCCCTGCGGGAATGGTGGGACCGCAGGGCCGGGAAGCTCGATTCCATCAAGCTGAGCCCGGCTGAAGCGCAAAGCGGCTAGAGTTTCCTGGCAGTCGAGCATACGGGTTCCACGCAACGCTTGCGGTCGTTTCCGCGACAGCGAGCGACAGAAGCCCGAAGGGCGCGTGTCGCTCGCGTCTGTCGCGGCTACGGGGCGGATACGACGCCCCCATATTCAAGGGGCATGCCGTGCTAAATCTCCAGCAAGTGCATCACCAGCAGAAGCGCCGCGATCAGCAGGAT
>JADLBZ010000157.1 GCA_020847415.1 Planctomycetota bacterium | reverse complement strand
TCCTTTTCAACGCCCTGCCCGGCCCGCGCGGCTGCACGGGCCGGTCGGCGAGCGGCTTCACGCCGCGAGCCGGGCAGTTGCTTTCCGTTGAGGAAGGCGCCAACGGCGACTTCTTCAACGGCCTGCTAGCGAAGCCTGCGGCGCAGGCCCGCCATTCGGCGCGTGGCCACGATGCGTTCCGCCAGGGCCTTGTCGTCGCCCGCGTAGGTGTGCAAGGCGTCGTCAATCAGGCTTGCCGACGCACGCCGGTCCGCAAAGGTCTCCAGCAGGCGCCGCAAGTCGCGCGCGCGCCGCGCCGCCGTCGCCTTGCGCTGCACCACGGTTTCCAGGTCCACCAGCGAAAGCCACGCGTCCTCGCCCAACAGGTTGCCGCCGGGGCCGGGGTTCACCAGCAGGTTGCCGGGGTGGTAATCGCGGTGCTCAAAGCCCGCGTCGTGCAGGCGCCGCAGCAGGCGCAGCGTTTCACCCAGCAGCCGGCCCATGGCCGGCGTGGCTGGCGCGCGTACGCCGGGCTGGGCCTGGGCCTTCAACTCGCGCAGGTTGCAGGCGCCCGGCACAAAGCGGCTGATCGTCCAGAGCGCACGGGGGGCCTCCGGCAGGTTCAGCTCGCCGTGTTCCGTGACAGGGCAGACCGGGATGCCCGCCTGCAGCAGTGCCGCCGACATGGCATGCGCGCGGCGGGCCGGGTTCCAGCCGAAGGGGCGGGCCAGCCGCTTCTTCCAGTCCGCCTGGCAGGTGATCAGCTTGAAGACGCTCAGCTCGCCGGCCAGCCGGATCAGCGCGAGGCCGCCGCGCCGCGATACGTGCATCACCACCACCAGCTCGGCCTCGGCGTGCACCAGCCGCAGCGCGCGCAACAGCAGGGCGCGCCGGCTGCGGGCAATGGCGCTGTCGTCCGCCTTGGGCTCAGGCAGGACATCTCTGGCCAGGATCGTAGTTGCACCGGCGCCGGTCATGGTTCACATTCGGCAAAACAGCCATTATAGGTACATTGGCCGAGTTGCAACGTGGCAGCATGGTGCTGCCCTTCCCGGGAAGGTGCCTTGAAGCGCTACGACCGCTACTTCCTGTTTATCTTCGTGCAGAGCCTGGTCATGGCTGTGGCCCTGTTCTCGACGGTGTTCATCGTCGTGGACGTGCTGCTGAACCTGGACAAGTTCCAGGCCTTTGAGGATGTCGGCCGGGGCGTGTTCCTGTTCTATGCCTTCAACCTGCCGCCGGTGCTGTATCTGCTTTATCCCGTGGTGGTCTTTGCGGCGGGCATGTTCTCGCTGGCCCGCATCATCCGCTCGCGGGAACTGTTGCTGCTGGAAGCCTCGGGCGTGAGCCGCAAGCGCGCCCTGGCTGCCATCATGATCCCGGCCGCCCTGCTGGGGGTGCTGGGGCTGGGCCTGCGCCAGGCCGTGCTGCCCGCACTGGGGCAGGCGGCGCGCGAGTCGCCCTACGGCGCCTTCGAGTTCCGCAAGGGCAAGCGCATCACCCTGCGCGACGACCAGGGCAACGTCTGGTTCGTGAGGCGCTACAACCTGGACAGCCGCACCCTCGAGGACGTGCGCATCCTGAAAGCCGGGGGCGACGAGCTTCTGGCGGCCGAGGAAATGCGATGGGTGGACGGCCGCGGCTGGTGGCTATCCGGCCCCGCTGAGGTGCGCGACCTGGAGGCGCTGACCTCGGCGGGTAGCGGCGAAGGCTCACAGCCGCGTGCGGTGCAGGGCGAGCCGCCGTTCGGGCACCTGCTGCCCGCGGACTTCGCCCGTCGCCGGCGCAGCTACGCCGAGCGCACGCTGACCGACCTGGCTGACGCGGCTGCCGGCCTGCGGGAGGACCGTGAGCTGCACGTTGCCCTTTGGCACGAGATCTGGTTTCCGTTTGCCGGGTTCATTCTGCTGGCCTGCGGCGCGGGCCTGGTGCTGTCGCGCGCCGGTCGCGGTCCATTTGCGGCGGGCAGCCTGGCCCTGGGCTGCATGGCAGGCTACCAGCTGCTGTCATTCTGGTTCGAGACCATGGCACAGGCGGGCGCCATGACGCCGGCCGTGGGTGCCGCGATTACGCCCCTGGGCTTTGGCGTGCTAGGCGCCGTGGTTTTCGCCCGCACCTGACTCGGGTGCAGGCTGCTTCTGTTCGGTCTGCTCTGCCTGCCGGGCGCGATCCGAACTCTCGTACGCGTCAATGATGCGCTGCACCATGTCGTCGCGCACGATGTCCGGGTTGCCCAGCCGGCACACCTTGACGCCCTCGACACCGTCGAGGCGCCAGATCACGTCGGCGAGGCCGCTCTTCTGGCGGTCCGGCAGGTCGGTCTGGCTCAGGTCGCCCGTGATGACGGCCTTGCTGCGGCGGCCCAGGCGGGTCAGGAACATCAGCATCTGCTTGGGCGTGGTGTTCTGGGCTTCGTCCAGCAGGATGAAGGCCTTGTCCAGGGTGCGGCCGCGCATGAAGGCCAGCGGCGCAATCTCGATCACATCGCGCTCGATATAGCGCTGGATCTGCGCCATGGGCAGCAGGCTGCCCAGTGCATCGAAAATGGGCCGCAGGTAGGGGTTCACCTTGGCCTGGTAGTCGCCGGGAAGGAAACCCAGCTTCTCGCCGGCCTCTACCGCCGGGCGCACCAGCACCAGCTTGCTGACGTTGCCGTGGATCAGCGCCGCCACCGCCATGGCTGTGGCCAGGAAGGTCTTGCCGGTGCCAGCCGGACCCACGCCAAAGACCACTTGCGAGTTGCGGATCGCCTCCACGTACGCGGCCTGGCCCGGGGTCATGGGCTTGGCGCCCTCAAGGCCCAGGGGCGCGATCTGCGGGTTGCTGTCCACCTCGGCGCCGTCGGGGTTCAGCAAGGCTGCTTCGACGTCGCTGGTGCGGATCTGGCCGTATTTGCGGGCCTTCTCCAGCAGCGCGAGGATGGCGACATAGGCATCCAGAACGCTCTGTTCTTCGCCGGCGATGCGCAGGTTGTTGTCGCGGGCAAAGATCTTCACGTCGAAGTGGCTGCGGATCATTTTGAGGTGGCGATCACGCTCGCCGAACAGGGCGTAAGCCTCGTCCCTGTCTCGCAGCCGGATGCTTTTTTCCATGCAGGAAGCCGAACTCTTGTAGTGGTCGTGCTCGAGGGTTTTTCCCATGTAGGTGGCCTGCTCCGGGGCCTAAGTTAGACCGCTGTTTGCCGGCGTTTCGAGCTACTGTGCAAATACTATCACGCGGAATGCGGCTTCCGCCACACCATGTACGGTCTGTTAGTAGCCGGGAAAGCCTGTGGAAAGCGCGCTGGGCCGGGAAGGGTCTTGCGCCGAGTTTTGTGCAGGCCGCCGCCCAACCGGAGCCGGGCTTTGGGGGCCCGGGTGTTCTGCAGTCGCCGTTCTCCGTTAACCGCAACTCCGTTTTCAAGCCTGTGGTTGCCGTTCTCGGCGGCTCGGCGTTTCCGCGGTGAAAGCAGTTCAGAGTGGCTTCTGCGGGCGAGGACGCCCGCATCACAACGGCAACCGCTTCTGCGGGCGAGGACGCCCGCATCACAACGGCAACCGCTTCTGCGGGCGAGGACGCCCGCATCACAACGGCAACCGCTTCTGCGGGCGAGGACGCCCACATCACAACGGCAACGGCGTCTGCGGGCGAGGGCGCCCGCATCACGAACAGCGCCCGGGCGGAAATTTCCGCCCTCGGCACCTTTCTTCCGCTTCGGATTGCGCCTGTGCAAGCGCCCCTGAAACGGCCTGCCGGGCGGCACGGCGGCTGGTTGGTCCTCGATGCAGGGCATTGGCACGGTGGTTGCCATAGGGCCGCCGAGGACACCATGCTCTACGGAATCGGCATCTCGGGTACCGGCGCCCACATCGAGGGCGCGCGCATGGAGAACCTGGCCTCCAACCTGGCCAACCTGCGCACGCCGGGCTTCAAGCGCGAGCTGATGACCCTGATGCAGCGTCCCGCCGAGAGTGCCGACATCCTCACCGACGACGAAGCCGCCAAATTCTGGGAAGCCGATCCGCTGCTGGATCGCCAGGGCGGTGGCGTGCACCTCTCGGACATCTTTGTGGACACCACCCAGGGCGCCCTTGAGCAGACCGGCAACGACCTGGACTTTGCCCTGCAAGGGCAGGGCTACTTCACCCTCGAACACCTGAACCACGGCCGCGTCTACAGACGCGCCGGCAACTTCACCCTCAATGCCGCCGGAGAGATCGTCACCCAGGACGGCTCGGCCTGGCTGCTGGACGACAAGGGCAAGCGCCTGAACTTCAACCAGTTGGCGGCCAACCTCGGCGCCTCGGGCAGCAAGCTGGGCATCGGCCCGGACGGCGCCGTCACGGTGCTGGGCGCCCAGGGCGGCAGCGAGGACACCGGCCGCAAGCTGGGCCTGGCCGCCTTTGCCCCCGAAGACGAACGCAAGCTGGAAAAGCTGGGCCACACCTTCCTGGCGCCGCGCGCGGGCGAGACGGTCGCTCCCGTGGCCACGCGCCCCCAGGTGCGCCAGGGAATGCTGGAGATGTCCAGCAGCGACCCCGCCCTGCTGATGACCGAGATGGTCGAAGTGAACCGGCTGTACGAAGCCAACTTGCGCATGATCCGCCTGCAGGACGCCACCCTGGCCACGCTGATCGGCCGGGTGGGCGAGCTGCCGGCCTAATCCCGGTCCAATCAAGGAAACCCCGCCATGCCTATCCGCGCCCTGAGCACCGCCAGCACCGGCATGACCGCCATGCAGACCCAGGTGGACGTGATTGCCAACAACCTGGCCAACGTGCGCACCACGGGCTTCAAGCAGGACCGCGCCAACTTCACGGACCTGCTGTACCAGGAAATCCAGCGCGCGGGCGTGCGCCTGCCCGGCGAGAACCTGACCCCGGTCGGCAAGGCCGTGGGCAGCGGCGTGCGACTGGCCAGCATTGACAAGGAGTTCAGCCAGGGCTCGCTGACCCTGACCGGCAGCGACCTGGACATGGCCATCAGCGGCGAGGGCTTCTTCCAGGTGCTGCTGCCCAGCGGGGCGGTAGCCTACACCCGCGACGGAAGCTTCCAGCGGGACAAAGACGGCAACCTGGTCACCGGCAACGGCCAGCTCATGCAGCCGGCCATCACCCTGCCCGGCGAGGCCAGCCGCTTCACCATCTCGGAGACCGGGCTGATCCAGGCCTACTCGGGCGCGGCCGAGGCGCCCATTGCCACGGCCCAGGTCGAGATTGCCCGCTTCATCAACCCCAAGGGCATGCGCGCCATCGGCGACAACCTGTTCCTGGCCACCGAGGCCAGCGGACAGCCGGAAACGGGCACGCCGGGCTCGGCCAACTTCGGCACCATCGTGCCCCAGGCGCTGGAGGAGTCCAACGTCGAGATTGTGCGCGAGATGGTGGACCTGATCAGCGCCCAGCGCGCCTACGAGATCAACAGCAATGCCATCAAGACCAGCGACGAGATGCTGCGTGTGGCCAACGGCCTGCGCGCCTAGCCGCTGTTTCAGTCCCCGAGGAGCCGACGTGAAGACCGCGCTGTTCATCCTGCTTGCCCTGCTGGCACCGGCCCTGGCTG
Organism: Planctomycetota bacterium; assembly: GCA_020847415.1. GTDB lineage: Bacteria > Planctomycetota > UBA8742 > UBA2392 > UBA2392 > JADLBZ01. The sequence goes on along the minus strand of JADLBZ010000157.1, from coordinate 20,104 downwards.
CCGAGGTGCGGCTCAGCGTGGTGCTGCACAAGCAGACCACCGTGGAAGAGGGGTTCGTTGCTCTCTCCCAGGTGGCCGAGCTCAAGGGCGACGCCGAACTCGCGGCCACGGCGGGTCGCGTGCTGCTGGGGCGTGCCCCGGTGGCTGGTCAGGCCCGCGCGATCGAGCTGGGCTACATCCGCCAGCGCCTGCAACAAGGCGGCGTGGACACCGCCCAGGTGGCCTTCTACGGGTATGAACGCCCGCTGGTGCTGGGCAAAGGCCGCGCCCCCAGGCAAGACGACGACGCCGGCCGCTACGTGGAGCCCCCGCAGCAGCCGGAGGCGACTGTTCAGCCGGTCGCGCCACAGCCCGCTGTCCCTGCCCCCGTTGCACCCGCGCCGGCCACCGGCCTTGACGAAGCCGTGGCTGCAGCATTGTCCGAGATCCGCGCCCAGGCCGAGAAGCACTTCGGCCACTTGGGCCCGGTGTTTGTCTCTGAACTGGGCCGCAGCCGCAGCCTGCTGGCAGTCACGGGCGCCTGCCTGTTCGTGGAGGCCCGCCCGCGCCAGAAGTCGCCCACCCTGGGCCGCGTGGACTATGACCTGACCCTGGAGGCCGACAGCCGCAACCTGGCCGGCCTGGGCCTGACCGTGAAGATCGAAGTGGAGGTTACTCGTGTGGCGGCGGCCCGCGCCGTGGCCAAGGGCGCCCGCCTGTCGGCCGCCGACCTCGAGCTGCGCACGGTGCGCACAGCCAACGCCGCCGAGCCCGGCTTTGACACCTTGGAGCAGGCGCTTGACCGCGAAGCCCGCGAGACCCTGGCAGCCGGCGAGACAGTGAGCGCGCGCAACACCATGGCGGCGGTGCTGGTGCGCCGAGGCCAGCAGGTGCGCGTGCGCGCCATGCTGCCGGGCGGCGGTTCGGTGCTGGTCACGGCCGGCGCCATGGAAAACGGTTGCAAGGGCGACGTGATCCGGCTGCGCCGCGGCAGCGGCAAGGACGCCGTGGACATGACCGCCCGGGTAAGCGGCGACGGCGAAGCGGTCGCCGAATAGGAGCTGACATGCGCGTTGTGATGATCATCCTGCTACCGGTGTTCTGCTCGGCCCTTTCCGCCCAGGCGCTGTTCCAGGCTGCCTCGCGGGGCGGTGACCGCGGCAGCTACTACGAGATGGAGCCCGAGAAACCCCGCGCCTGGCGCGTGCACGACCTGGTGACGATCAAGATCGGCGAAAAAGTCTCGGCCCGCCGCAGCGACAGCATTGAGACCCGCAAGAGCATGGAAGTGGAAGCCCAGCTTGACGATTGGGTCTCCATTGACGGGGGCACCGGCAACCTGGTTTCGGCGGCCCCGCTGGCCCCGGGCATTGATGTTTCCGCCGACTATCAGGTGCAGAACGACGGAGCCCGCAACCGCACCAGCACCTTCAGCGACGTGATCACCGCCGAGGTCGTGCAGATCCTGCCCAACGGGCGGCTGCAGGTTCGCGCCTTCAAGGAAATCAAGGTCATGGACGACACCGAGCGTGTCGAGCTGACCTGCGGCATTGACCCCGAGATGATTGACGCCCGCACCCGCAGCATTGACGCCAATCGCTGCTTTGGCCTGCGCATTCGCTACACCGGCGAGGGCGATGTCTCGGACAGCGCCAGCACCGGCTGGCTGACCGACGTGCTGAACTTCCTGTGGCCCTTCTAGAGCGGAGCCTGCCATGACCCGCGTGATTGCCCTCTTGCTGCTGCTCTCGCCCGTGCTGGCCGCCCAGGCCGCCGGGGTCAGCGTGCGCGTGAAGGACGTCGTGACCTACCGCAACACCGCCCCGAACACCCTGTTCGGAGAGGGCTTGGTGGTGGGCCTCAAGGGCACCGGCGACGACAAGGACAAGAAAACGCAGGAGATGCTGCGCGCCGCCAGCGCCCAGCTTCACCACAGCAAGCTCTCGCCCGCTGCCTTTGCCAGCAAGAACGTGGCCCGCGTGCAGGTGACGGTCTCGGTGGATGCCTTCAAGGGCGGCGCCGGCTCGCCCCTGAGCTGCCGCGTCTCGGCCGTGGACAACTCCAAGAGCCTCGAAAACGGCACCCTGCTGATGACCGAGCTTCGCTACGGCCTGAACAGCCAGGACGAGACCGTCTACGGCGAGGCGGGCGGCGTGCTGAGCCTGGAGTTTGACAACGGCAAGCCGCGCAACCCCACCAATGCCACCACGCCGGGCAATCTGCTGCGGGACATCCCGGTGGCGTTCTTTGAGTCCCGCGAGGACGACTACGGCAACGCGGTGCGCACCATGACCCTGCTGCTGAAGCACCCGGACAGCACCACCGCCATGGAGATTACCCGCGCCATCAACGAAAGCCGCGCCGTGCTGGCCGAGGGTGCGCAGCTGGTTGCGGCTGGTCGCGCCGCCCGCGTGGCCCGGGCCCTGAATGACGGCGCGGTGGTGGTGGAGATCCCCGCGCGCTGGCACGGCGACGAAATGGCCTTCAAGGAGATCGTGGACACCACCACGGTGAACCCCGACACAGTGGCCCAGGTGGTGGTGAACCAGAAAACCGGCGTGGTGGCCTTCAACGGCAACGTGCGTGTGCTGCCCGGCGCGTTCACGGTCAAGGGCGTGTCGGTGACCATTGCCGCCGGCGGCGAGATGCCCCGGCGCCCGGCCGCGGGCGAGGAAGTCACCGGCGCCACGGTGCCGCTGGACCAGCCCAACACGCAGCTCCAGCAGCTGATTGACACCTTCAACCTGCTCAAGCTCTCGGCCGACGAGAAGATCGCCGTGATCCGCGCGCTGGAGCAGAACGGGATGCTGCAGTCCAGGGTGGTGTACGAATAACCATGCGCCCACTGAACGCACCAGCCTGGGGTTCCCTGGACCAGTTGCCGCCGGCCCTGCGGCCCGCCGAGAGCGCCGCCCGCGCCAAGGTGGAAGAAACGGCGCGGGACTTCGCGTCCTTCTTCCTGGCCCAGGTCATGCGCCAGCAGCGCGAGACCATTGAGCAGTCCGACCTGTTCCACGGCGGCCGCGGCGAAGAGGTCTTCACCGGCCTGCTGGACACCGAGAGCAGCCGCGAGATGGCGGGCCGCGACCACGGCATCACCGCGCTGGTGCGCGAAGGCCTGGCCGGCCGCATGCAGGGCTGGGCGACGCCCGACGCACGCCTGGCCGCGGCACAGCAGCACGCAGCCAAAGCCTACGGGAGCCGCCCATGAACGGAGCTGATCAGTTCGCGCGCACGCTGCAGGCGCTGGTGCGGCTCTACGAGCTGCTGCTGGCCTGCTGCGAGAAGAAGCGCGACGCCCTGGTGGCCTACGACACCGCGGCGGTGGCCCGCTGCGCCGAGGAAGAAGAGGCCGTCATTTCGCGCATCCGCCAGGCCGACGACCTTCGGCGCGAGCAGATTGCCCTGCTGCTGCCCGGCGAGAAGCAGCCCACCGTGACCCGGCTGACCGAGTCCTTGGGCGAACAGCCGCCGGGCCCCGCCCTGGCCGGCCTGCGCGAGCACCTGCGCAAGCTGGGCATGGAGGTGGCCCGAGTGAACCGCCTGAACACGCAGCTTTGCGGGCAGGCGCTGGCGCACCTGAACGGCTTCTTGCACACGCTGGCGGCGGGCAGCCCCGAACAGGGCACGTACGACCGGCGGGGGGTGGCCCGCACTTTTGCGGCGCGGCCGCTGGTGAACCAGTCGGCCTAGGAGGCAGTTTCGGAACCCTGAGTGAACGTATGCCGAAGCGCCGAACGAGCAGGCAACGACGCGCGACCGAGCCATATCCGCCGCGATATGGCGCGGGAAGCGCGCCGCCGAGATGCGAAGTTCGCCGCAAGGCAGACGCCACGAGAGGGTTTTGAAACAGACTCGAAGTTGAGGACACCATGGGACTCTTCAGCGCATTCGAGATCGGCAAGAACGCGGTGGTCGCCCAGCAGCGCGCGCTGCAGACCGTGGGCAACAACATCGCCAATGCCAACACCGAGGGCTACTCGCGCCAGCGTGTGCGCCTGGAAACCATTAACTCGTTCCGCAACGGCAGCTTCTTCCAGGGCCTGGGCGTGGGCCTGAAGGGCGTCGAGCGCGTGCACGACCTGGCCATTGAGGCCCGGCTGCGCGACGCCGGCTCGCGCTCGGGTGCTTTGGCCCGCCAGCAGGTGGTCTACGGCCGCATCGAAACCGCCTTTGACGCCCTTTCCGACCGCGCCTTGGGCGTGCGCCTGAGCGAGTTCCACGACGCCGCCAATGAGCTTTCCCAGAACCCGCAGGACCTGGCGGCCCGCCGCGTCTTCCTGGAAATGTCGGGCTCGCTGGCTGACAGCTTCAACGGTATCGCGGCGGCCTTGACTGACGCCCGCAACCTGACTGACCAGGAAGTGCGCGCCACGGTGGACGAGATTAATCGCCTGGCCGCCGAGGTGGCGGACCTCAACGGCGCCATTGTGCGCGCCGAGGTGGGCGGCACCGTGGACGGCGACGCCAACGACCTGCGCGACAAGCGCGACCTGCGTGTGCGGCGGCTGGCCGAGCTTCTGGACCTGCGGGTGGTCGAGCAGAAGAACGGCGCCGTGGATGTTGTGACCTCGGGCGCCTTCCTGGTGCGCAACTTCACGGCCTTCGGCCTGGAGATGGACGTGGTGGCTGACCGCGGCACGCGCATCAGCACCGTGCGCTTTGCCGAGAACGGCCAGAGCTTCTCGCCCAAGGGCGGCGCCCTGGGCGGCCTGCTGCAGGCCCGCGACGTGACCCTGACCGGCTTCCGGCACGAGCTTGACGAAATGGCGCGGGCCGTAATGACCCGCGTCAACGAGCTGCACACCGGCGGTCGCGCGCTTCAGCCCATGCGCAGCCTGGAATCCCTGGCCTTTGCCGCACCCCAGGCCCTGGGCGGAGCACCCGTGGCCGTGAACGCCGCGATCACCCAGACCTCCGAGTCCGGCTCGTTTGTGGTGGCCCCCCTGCTGAAGGGCTACCCGGCCTCCACGCCGGGCGGGCGGGCCGACTTCTTTGCCGGCTCGCGCGTGCTGTTCACCAGCGGCGAGCGCGCCGGGGAAAGCGCCCTGATCCGCGAGTACGATCCCCTGACCGGTCGCCTGGCCCTGGACCCGCCCATGGCGGGCATCGCCAAGGGCGACCAGTTCCAGGTCACCAGCCTGCTGCACCCGGTGCGCCACGGCAGCTTTGAACTGGTCGTGCACAACAGCGCCACCAACGAGAGCAACAGCTTCAACATCGAGCTCGACCTGGACGGCCTGCCCACCCCGCCCGCCACCGACGACACCACCCTGCGCGAGGTGGTGGACGACATCAACGCCCAGCTGGAGCAGTTCTATGGCGCGCCCGCACCGGTCACGGCGCGCATCACCCAGGACATGCGCCTCGAGATCGTCTCGACGCAAGCCGACACAGACTTCCGCTTTGCCAGCGACACGTCGGGCTTTTTGGCCGCGGCGGGCCTGAATGTGCTGTTCGACGGCTCCGACGCGGGCAGCATTGCCGTTGCAGCAAGGCTTCAAGGCCACCCGGAGCGCCTGGCCATCAGCGCCACGGACGACCCCGGCGACAACTCGATCGCGCTGGCCATTGCCGCCTTCCAGAACGAGCGGGTGATGGCCGCCGGCACCGCCACGGTAGAGGAGTTCTACCAGGGCGTGGTGGGAGCCCTGGGCGTGCAGTCGGCCGAGGCCCGCGAACTGGCCGAGAACCAGGACACCATCAGGGCCGCGCTGGAGTCCGAGCGGGCCGCTATTTCCGGCGTCAACCTTGACGAAGAGGCCGTGAGCCTGATGGCCCACCAGCGCGCGTTCCAGGCCGCGGCGCGCTATCTGGGCGTGGTGGACGAACTGCTGGCCTCACTGATCCAGAACCTGTAGGCACCTATGGCGCTGCAAGGAACGAACGTCAACCGCACCACCCTGGGGCAGACCTCGGGGCGACTGCTGGACTTCATCGCGCGCCAGAACCGGCAGCTCGAGGAGACCAGCCTTCAGCTTTCGTCGGGCCGGCGCATCCTCAAGCCCAGCAGCGACCCCCTGGGCGCCACGGTGTGGCTGGGCCACCAGTCCATGGTGCGCCGCAACGACCAGTTTGCCCTGAACGCCGAGAACCTGAGCCAGGCCTACAACTTTGCCGATGCCCAGCTCGGTGAAGCCGCCGATGTGCTGAACCAGCTCAAGGTCCTTGCCGTGCGCGAGTCCAACGACACCGCCACGGCGCAAACCCGCCGCGCCTCGGCCAGCCAGGCCCTGCAGCTGCGCACCGCCCTGATGGGCATTGCCAACGCGCGCTTTGCCGGCCGCAACCTGTTCGGTGGCAAGCTGCTGGACAAGACGCCCTTTGACCTGGTGGGTGAGGCCGTGAAGTACCGGGGCACCGACACCCGCAACAGCGTGCAGGTGGGTGTGGGCGTGCAGATCGAGCAGACCCTGGACGCGCGCCCGGTGTTCGGCGTGCGCGCCAACGTGGTGACCGGCACGCGCGACCTGAACGCCCGGGCGGCACTTGCCCTGACCAGCCCCTCTACCGTGCTGGGGCGCACCACGCGGCTGGCCGACCTCAACGGCGGCCGCGGCATAGACACCGGCGGCACGCTGCGCCTGGCGGTGCGGCCCGATTCTTCCACGGGCAACCTGGTGCAGTTTGAGGCGGACCTCAGCCATGCCGAGACCGTTGAGGACGTGCTGGTGGCGATCAACAGCATCACCGACGACGCCGGCAACCAGGTCTTCACGGCTGATCTGCAGGAGGCGGCATCGCAGGACTACCCGCAGTCGCCCGAGAACGTTGCCAGCTTCATCCGCGTGCGCGCCCACCCTGCCGGGCCGCTGCCCGCCATGCTGACGCCCACGGCAACCATCCTGGTGCAGGATGACCCCGGCCACACCACGGCCCGGGACCTCGGCCTGCTGACCGCCACCAGCACCGGGACGTTCACTACCGAGGATCTGGGCAGCCAGGCGCCCTTCACCGGCCCGTTCACGTTTGACCTGCACGCCGACGGCCAGACCGTGGCGGTGACCACCATTCCCGGCCCGCCCAACGATGAGGCAGCGCTGGCGGCGGCCCTGAATGCCGACATTGCGGCCGCGCTGGCAGGCGGCGGCATCAACAACGTCAGCGCGGCGGTGACAGACAACGGAGACGGCACGCTCACCTTCACGGTGACGGACGCCGGCACCGGCGGCTACTTCGAGCTGGAGGGCACCAACGACGCCGCCCGCGACCTGCGCCTGCAGCGCTCGCGGGGCGACGCACCCGCCCTGCTGCTGGGCGAGGCGGCCTTCAGCGTGGATGAGGGCCTGCTGGGCCGCGACTTGGACCCCGCCCTGCACACCGGCACGCGGCTGGCGGACCTGTTCGGCGGCCAGGGCCTGACCTTGGAGCTGGACAACGTTGGCAACCCGCGTTCGCCGCAGGGCCTGCGCGTGACGAACGGGGCCTTGCAGGACACCGTGGACTTGCTGCCGCTGCTGCAGAACCCCGACGCCACACGGGCCGACCTGCAGCACGCCATTGAGCGCGCCGACATTGAGGCCGACCTGCGCATCAGCGCCGACGGGCGCGGCGTCGAGCTGGTCAGCCGCCTCTCCGGCACCGCCCTCAAGATCGAGGACTTCAACGGCACGCTGGCCACACAGCTTGGCCTGGCCAACGTCCTGCCGGATTCGCGGCTGCACGACCTGAACAGCGGCCTGGGCGTGGACAACCACGAGGGCGTGGACTTCACCCTGCACACCCGCGGCCTGCAGGCCGTGAAGGTGGACTTGGGCGGGGCCGCCACGGCGCGCGAGCTGGCCGCGGCCATCAATGCCTCGCCGGACAACGTGAACCCCTCGGGCACACCGCCCACGTTCTTCACGGCCCAGGTGTACCGCGAGCGCAGCTTTGATTCGCTGCCGGTGGCGAACGCGGCCCTGACCACCAGCTTCAACGTCAGCTTCAACGGCCTGCCCGCCGAGTTTGTCAGTGCCCCGGCCAGCATGGGCCGCACCCTGGCCCAACTGGCCGACGAACTCGAGACCGGCCTGAATGCCGCCGCCCGCCGGGCCGGACTGGACGGCTACACCGTGCGCGTACAGCCGGACGCGGGCGGCAACTTCCTGCAACTGCGCGTCGAAGACGAAAACGGCACGGCCCGCATTGCCTTCACGGGCGGCGACACGGCGGCTCTGGGCCTGGCCGGCACGCCGCAGTCTGATGGTGAAGTGCGGCTCTTGAATGAGGCCGCCGCCGAGAGGCTCGCGGTCACGGACAACACGTTTGACCCGCTCACTTTCGTGGCTGGGCAGCAGGTGCCCACGGTGTCGCAGTCGGCGGGCGCGGGCACGGTCAACGACCTGGGGCTGGGGGCCTTTGACACGGCCCAGGGACGCTTTCTCAGCAAGGACCTGTCGCCCCGCGGCCAGGGCAGCGAGGGCGTGTTCGGCGCCATTGCCGACCTGGTGCTGGCCCTGAACGCCGACTCGGCGGGCGCCGTGGGCCGCGGCATTGACCGCCTGCAGGCGGCGCTGGACGCCGTGCTGGACGGCCGCGCCGAAGCCGGCAGCCGCGTGCAGCGCCTGGCCCAGGCCAAGAACCGCATCAGCGTCGAGAACCAGAACCTGACGGCCCTGTCCGGCGAGCTCATGGACGTGGACATGGCCGAGGCAGCCCAGAAGTTTCAGCAGTCGCAGGTTGTGCTGCAGGCCGGGCTCGCTGCCACGGCCCGCATCGCGCAGCTCAGTGTCTTTGACTTCCTGTAACGAGCCGCCCCCTCGGGGGGCAGCCGCACTTTGAACCGGCGAAGGAGCGCCGGGGGCAGCGCAAGGACGCGCGCCGGCAGCAAGGAACAGCCAACGTGACCACAACAGCCCCGTTATCCGGCCCCACCCGCTCTGTGGAGAGCACCCGTTTCGGCGCCCTGGAAGTGCCCCAGGAGCGCGTGTTCCGCTTCCCCGACCCCGTGCTGGGCTTTCCCGGGTTGCACGAATACGCCGTGCTGGAGAACCGCAGCGGCGGGCCCTTTGAGTGGCTGCAGTCGTGCGAGCTGCCCTCGCTCGCGTTCATCATCACCAACCCGCTGCTCTTCAAGCCGGACTACCGCATCCGGGTGAAGCGCGAGGAGCTGGCCTCGATCGGGCTGGAGAAGCCCGAAGAAGGCCGGGTGGCGGTGATTCTGGTGGTGCCCAAGGACCCGTCGCTGATGACCGCCAACTTGCAGGGGCCGCTGGTCTTTAACCTGCAGGCGCGGCTGGCCAAGCAACTGGTGCTGGTGGGCGACGAGTACACGACCAAGTACCGGGTGTTTCGCGAGTAACGGGGGCTTCAGCCGCATTGCCGGGGCTCTTCGTGAGGCGGAGCTGCGCCGATCAGGGCAGGCAGAGCATGGCGTCGCCGTAGCTGAAGAAGCGGTACTCGCCGGCAATGGCTTCTTCGTAGGCCCGCCGGGTCAGATCCACGCCCAGATAGGCCGCCACCAGGAAGATCAGCGTGCTGCGCGGCAGGTGAAAGTTGGTCAGCAGGGCATCCACCGCACGGAACTGCCAGGGCGGGCAGATCAGCAGCCGCGTTTCGCCCTTGCCCGCCCGGATGCTGCCGGTCGCGTCCGCCACTGTCTCCAGGGTGCGGCAGGCCGTGGTGCCCACCGCCACCACGCGGCCCTTGCGGGCGCGGCAGGCAGCCACGGCGGCGGCTGTGGCCTCGGGCACGTCGTACTCCTCGGCGTGCATGTCGTGCTCTTGCACGGTTTCGGCCTTCAGGGGCCGGAAGGTGCCCAGGCCCACGTGCAGGGTCACGAAAGCGCGCGCGATGCCGACCTTGGCGCAGGCCTGCAGCACCTCCGGCGTGAAGTGCAGGCCCGCGGTAGGAGCCGCCACCGCGCCGTCGCGGGCGGCAAAGACAGTCTGGTAGCGCTGCCGGTCCAGGGGTTCGCGGGTGTCGTCGGCGCGGTGGCGCCTGATGTAGGGCGGCAGGGGCATGGCCGCCGCGCAGCGCACCCAGGCCTCCGCCTGCTCGGGCGTGCCGGGCAGCCGCACCCGCCAGGCGCCGCCGGGCAGGCGCTCCAGCAGCTCCGCAAAACCGCCCCCGCCGGGCAGCTCCAGGCGCATCCCCGCCATTGCGTTGGACCACGAGCCGGTCAGCGCCTCGTAGTCGGCGTGGGGGCCGGGCAGGGCCTTCAACAGGAACAGCTCCACGTGGCCGCCGGTGTGTTCGCGGCGGCAGTGCAGCCGGCAAGGGCGCACCCGGGTGTCGTTGAGGACCAGCAGGTCGCCCGGTGCCAGCAGGGCGGGCAGCTCGGCAAAGGTGCGGTGCTCAAGGGCGCCCGCGGCGCGCCGCACCACCAGCAGGCGCGAGGCATCGCGGCGGGCGGCGGGCACCTGCGCGATGAGCCGCGGCGGGATCTCGAAATCAAAGGTGTCGCTGCGCACGGGGCGATTATGCGGCGGCCCCGCCCAGCCGCCACGGGGAGGGACGTGCACGCCGGCGAGACCTTCGTTACACTGCGGCTTTCCTGAACCGGAGGCGGTCATGCTGAAGCGCTACACGGCGTTGTTCATGGTGCTGGCCCTGGCCTGGGTCATGGGCTGTTCGTCGCGGCGCGTCATTGAGGAGAAGACCCTTGATGCCAACGCCCTGAAGAGCGCCTCGGACTACTATGTCCGGCCCATCACCTTCAGTTTCAAGCCTCCTGCCGACTGGGAGATCGAGCCCTCCAAATGGAACGAGTGGAAGAACTCGTGGGAGAAGGACTTCAACGAGGAGATCCGCAACGAGTGCTACAAGAGCGTGAAGTTCGTGGGCAGCGACAGCGCGGTGCAAAGCGGGGTGGTGGTGACCTGCGACGTCTATGACATGGACAAGGGCGGCTGGGCGGGCTGGGGCGGCGTGGGTTGGGCCCGGGCCAGCATCGTGATGAAGGATGCCGCCAGCGGGAAAGTGCTGTACGAGGGCAAGCTGCAGGGCGACGGCTCGAACTCGGGCTTTGAGAGCAACACGGTGGGCGGGCGCCTGAAGTTCGGCATCATCAACGTGGCCCGCCAGATTGCGGACCTGGCCGAGACCGGAAACTAACGCGCCGGGCGGCAGCCCCGCGAGCCACGCGTTTCCGATGGTTGATAGCACCTCAAACGAACAGCCCCGCCCGCAAGGCGGGGCTGGCTGTTCCCCGCAATCGCGGAAACCAGCCCTGGTCCCTACTGCGCCGGGGCGGCTTCCAGCTTCAGGCGCAACTGCCCGCAGGCAGCCTGCACCCGCCGGCCGCGCTTCCTGCGCACGTGCACGTTCACGCCCGCCTCGCGCAGCAGGCGCGTGAACAGCTCCACGGCCTCCGCCGTGGGCTCCTTCAGGCCGCTGCCTTCCACGGGGTTCATGGGGATCAGGTTCACGTTGCAGCGCGGGAACTCCAGCAGCAGCGCGGCCAGCCGCTCCGCGTCCTTCGGCGTGTCGTTCTGCCCGCCCACCAGTGTGTATTCAAACGTCACCTCGCGGCGCGTCGCCCGGAAGTAGTCCGCGGCCGCGGCCAGAATGGCGCTCAGCCCGGTGGCCTTGTTGGTGGGGATCAGCTCGGTGCGCTGCTCGTCGGTGGTGGCGTGCAGGCTGATGGCCAGGTTGAACTGGTAGCCCGCCTGGGCCAGCTCGCGGATGCGCTCGGGCAGGCCCACGGTGCTCACCGTGATGCGCCTCGCCCCGAAGTGAAAGCCCCACTCGGCGTTCACCACCTCGAGGGCCTTCAGCAGGTTGGCCAGGTTGTGCAGGGGCTCGCCCATGCCCATGACCACCACGTTGGTCAGCCAGGGGGCCTCGCCCTTGGCCTCGTCCCGCAGCAGGGCCGCCATGTGAAAGAATTGCTCCAGGATCTCGCCCGCTTCCAGGTGGCGCTTCAGGCCCAGCCGGCCGCTGGCACAGAAGCGGCAGCCCATGGCGCAGCCGGCCTGGGTGGAGATGCAGGCGGTGTAGCGCGGCGCGTCGCCTTCGTCCTCGCGCATCAGGACTGCCTCAATGACCAGCCCGTCGGCCAGCCGCAGGGCCAGCTTGGTGGTGGCTTCGCCGCTGTCCTCGCGGGCAATCACCGTGCTGGTCAGCGTGCAGAAGCGCGCCGCCAGCGCCTCGCGCAGGCCCCTGGGCAGGTTGGACATCGCAGCCAGGTCCGCCACCCGCTTGCCGTACAGCCACTGGCCAAGCTGGCGGGCCTGGAAGGGCTTGCCGCCCGCGGCCTGAACGGCGGCGGCCAGGCCCGCCGGGTCCATGCCGATGAGGGAGGGGCGAATGTCGGCCGGTTGTGCCATGGCTACAGGCTACCCGCGTGCTACGCCTGGCGCAGCAGCGTAAAACCCACGCTGCCATAGGTGCGGTGGTCGGTCACCGAAATGCATGGGAACGCCAATCTCCTGATTGGAGTCCTGGGACAAGCTACCCGCTCAAGTCCCCAGTCGCGGCGCTGCTCCAGCGCCAGTCCTGCGGTCTTGAAGCAAGCCCTGCCTTGACCGGGTTTTCGTGTATGTACTCAACCACCGCGCGAAAGTGCTTTGCATTGCGAACAAAGCGGTCCCAGTACTCCCGGTGCCACACCGGATACCCGGGAACGCCAATCTCCTGATTGGCGCCGTTGACCTTCCTACACAATTGACTGGCGCACTCGTTGATCCGCCGCGCCGTGAACTTCTTCCACGAGGCTACGACCTTGGCCAGCGGCCAGCGTGCCAAGGTCTGGATCAGGACGTGTACATGGTTGGGCATGACCACCCACGCTGCCAGCCGGTAGCGAACGTCGTCAAAGTGCAGCAGCGCGTTCTGGACCAGTTCGGCAACCGGCGCGAGCCCCAGCACGCAACAGCCGTGACCGCCGTCAAGCCAAGCATCAACGCGCCTACGCCGTTCGGCGTCCTGCTCTGCGGGTGGCATATGGCGCAATTCGGACGAAAGCCGCTCCACGACTTGTTGGGGCAGGCTGTCAGCGAGATGAAACGCGACATGTTGAATCACGTCCGGGCTGTCGAAGTGCGGCACGTAACCACGACTATGCCACACGGGCGCGCGGGTGCTCTGGCTGCTGTCGCCCACTGCGCCAATCAGGAGATTGGCGTACCCAGAAGGACTTCGCGAGGGGCGAATGTCGGCCGGTTGTGCCATGGCTACAGGCTACCCGCGTGCTACGCCTGGCGCAGCAGCGTAAAACCCACGCTGCCATAGGTGCGGTGGTCGGTCACCGTGTAGGCGGGCCGGTTGTCGGGCCAGGGCAGGTCCGCCGCGTGGCCCACGCACAACACGGTGGCTTGGTCCAGCAGGCCGGTGCCGGGCAGGGCCGCCAGCCAGGGCCAGACGGGCCCGCTTTCGTTCTCAATCATGGCGTGCGGCGGGTCCAGGAACACCAGCCGCGCCGGCATGTGCGGCAGGGGCGGCGCCCCCTCGCGCAGCAGGTCAAAGGTGCTGCCCCGCACCAGGGTGCAACAGCCGCGCAGACCCAGAGAGTCAATGTTCGCCTGCACCACACGGGCATGCACGGGGTCTTTCTCGATGAACATGCAGTGCGATGCCCCGCGGCTGACCGCCTCCAGGCCCAGCAGGCCCGAGCCCGCAAAGCAGTCCCACACCTGGGCGCCGCGTACCATGGCCCCCAGCACATTGAACAGGGCCATGCGGGTGCGGTTCAACATGGGGCGCACGCCGCCGGTCTGTGGGCACTGGATGATGCGGCTGCGCAGGGAACCCGCGGTGAGGCGGATGCCAGCCCTGGTGTCGTCCGGCTGTTCGGGGGGCTTGCGCACGGTCAGGGCCCCGAGGGTCGGCGCGGGAAGTGCTCGGCGGCGGCTTCGCGCTGCTCGGCGGAGAGGCTGAAGGGCTCGACCTTGGGCTCGTTCAGGGTGCCGGTGACATAGAGCGGGAACAGGATCTGCTTGAGCAGGTCCAGGGCCTGCTGGATCAGCGGCAGCGGAATGGGCGAGCGCGGGGCGATGGTGAAGAACAGCTTCATGCGCATCTGGGCGTCGCCGTAGGAGATGTAGTTTGCGTCATCGCCGCCGAAGGTCTCCACCCGTGCGGCGTTGGAGACGAAGTCCATCTCGCGGATGGAGATGCGCTCGGGCAGCAGCCAGAAGTACAGGTGGCCTTCGTCGAAGTTCTGCTCGCCGCCTGCGGCCCGGAAGATGGCATCAAACAGGGGCACGGCGGCCAGCTTGCACTCGGGGTTGTCTTTCCGGTCGGCGGTGAAGTCGCCTGGGCCCACGTCAATGCGGCCTCGACCGATGGCTCCGTTGCTGTCTATCCAGCTATGAAAGCGGACCTCGGCGTCCAGGGCGCCGGCGATGTTGTCGGTGCCGAACGCGGTCTTGCCCAGGTCGCGCAGGTTGCCGCGCCGAATGGCGATCTCGCCCGAATAGCGGTCGCCCTCCATGCCGAAGCGGCCCTGCAGCCAGCCGTCGTAGAACTGGCCGCGCAGGTTGGGGAACTCGAGGCGGTCGTCGAAGTGCTGCACCGCCGAGGTCACCTCGCTGAAGCGGGCCTTCTTGAAGAAGACCTCCTTCACGTAAACCGAGCCGTTCTGGCGGGTGTGCTCGCCGTCAATGGCGCCCTCGTAGTCAAAGCGGGCGGTCATGTCGTCGAAGTGCAGGCCCAGGTCGAGGTCGGTGCGGTAAACGTCAATGGAAAAGTCGTAGCGCATGAACTCGCCCGCGCCGGACAGCTCCAGGTCAATGTCAAACTCGCCCTGCGGGTTGAGGCGGCCAAACACGGCGCGCAGGCGCTCGGGCAATGCGCGGCGCAGGGTGGGCGTGGCGTGAAAGCTCATCTCGCGCGCGCTTAAGGACACACTCCAGCCCTCGGCCTCGGTGAAGCCGGCCTGGTGCAGGATGACGCGGCCGCCCTCGGCGCGGCCCGCCACGTTGCGCAGGCTGATCTCGCGGCCGTCTATCTGCACGGCCCCGTACAGGTCGCGAATGGGAAAGGGAAAGGCCGTGTAGTTGATACCGGTACCCTCAAGGGACACGTCCAGCCGCCAGTCAAAGTTGCCGGCGGGGTCCGAGATGACGCGGCCCGAGACGCCCACCGTGCCGGTCACTCGCAGGTCCTCCACAAAGGCGACCACCGCGGGTTTCTCGGCGGGTGTGTCCTGCAGCATGGGCGTCATGGCTGAGAGCAGCGATTCGTCCACGGGCACGCGGGCGGCCTCGATCCAGACGTCGTAGACGGGCGGAGCCTCGGTGCCGTCCGGCCGCTTGACCAGCGGCACAATGACCGAGCCGGAGATGGAGACCTGGGCCTTCTCGCGCGTGTCGGGGTCTTCGCTGCCACGGCCCCCCAGCGAGCGCAGCACCACCTGGGCGGTGTCCGGCCCCACGGTGACAAAGACGCGGCCGCGCACATCCGAAAGCGGGTAGGGCAGCAGGTCGAACTGCAGGCTGCCCGAGCGGTCGCCCGTGCCGGCCAGGAACGAGATATCAGCCTCCGTGAAATCCGGCAGCGACGTATCACGGCGGCCGGCCACCTCAATCTGCACATAGCCGTGCAGCCGGAAGCGCCGCAGCACGGTTCCCACGGCGGGCGGCAGCATGCGGTCCAGCTCAGGCTTCAGCTCGAACTCATCCGAGTAGACGCGGAAGGAGGGCAGGCCGTTCTCGGCATAAAGCAGCTCGAGCTGCAGGGGGCTGCCCAGCAGCTTGCCGCGCACGTTGGAAAGGCGCACGCGGCCGCCCAGGCTGTCCACCAGGATGGTGCCGGCAACTTCGCGGAACTTGAGGGGCTCGGGCGCGTCCGGAAAGCGGAACTCGGCGGCGACGCTGCGGGCCGTGAGCTGGAACTGGTAGGCCACGTCGCTGTCGCCCTGGGGCACCAGCGAAAGCTCCGCCCGCTGGATGTCTACCTTGCCCGAGGGCGCGAACTGGCGCACCACGTCGCGCACCACCACGGGCAGGCGGGCCTCAAAGTCCTGGTCAAAGTCCACGCCGTCGGACTCGAGTTTGAGGGTCAGCTTGGGGCGGCGGGCCGAGCTCACCTCGTCAATGAACTGCGCCCACACCCACACGCGCTCGCCGGGGCCGTTCAGGGTGCCGGTCAGGCCGCGCTCAGCGTGGGGGGCGAGCCCCTCGGCGGCCTCGCGGCCCAGGCCTGCCAGCTCCTCGGGCGTGTAGCCGCGCACCACATAGCGGCCCGGCTGTCCGGTGCGCGAGCTGCCCTCGACCACGCCGTAGGCCTGGTGGATGGGGACCGGGAAGCCATCTTTCTCGTACTCGGGCAGGCCCGAATAGCAGGCCGTGGCGCTGCGGATGAAGACGCGCCAGTTGAGTTGCTCGTCTATGGTGCGCCGGCCGTCAGGGGCACGGCCCTTGGCCTCGCTGCGCAGGTTCAGCTCGAAGTTGGCCAGGCCCATGGGCGTGAAGGCCCGGCACACAAAGGGCAGGATCGGGTCAACCTTGGGGTCCAGCAGGCCGCCGTCCCAGGTGGGCAGGCCGGTCCACTCCGGAAAGCCCGGCACATAGGCCATGTCCGCGTTGCGGGGGTCGAACTGGTCCTCGGGCCAGGGGGTGCCGGTCTCCCAGTCGTCGGCGTTCTCGGGTTGCAGGCGCGCGGGCAGCAGGGCGAGGCGGAAGCTTTCGTCCACCATCAGGTCGCGGATGGAGACCCGCACCTGCACCAGTTCGGCGGGGCTGCCCACAGCGTCGGCCGTGGCGCTGACCGTGACCGGCGCGCCGTGGCGGAAACCCTGGGCTTCCACGGTGATGTTGTTATTGCGCACGATCACGTCGCCGGTGCAGTCCCGGCACTGGACCGGAAAGCCGACGAAGCAGAGCTGGCCTTGCGTGAGGCCAAGCTTGGCCTCGAACTGCAGGTCGCGGCCGGGCTCGATCAGCAGGCTCGCGTCAATGTCGGCGCGGGCCCGGATCTGGAACTGGTCCACCGTGGCGCGCACGTCGTCGGCCAGCACCGAGGCAAAGGCCGGGTCGAAGCGGAACTGCTGGCGGGTGCGAAAGCGCACCTCGGTGCGGGAGCCGTCGCGGCGCACGGTGCCGCCCAGGTCAAAGTCGCCAAAGGGCACGCCCGAGGCGCGGCCGGAAAGGTCAAACTGGTCGCGCACCCCCAGGCTGGGGCCCAGGCCCAGCTTGTCCAGGGCCAGCACGTACCAGTCCTTGGGCTCGCCCTCGGGTCGCGTGGGCAGGCTCTCCGGCGGCACCAGCACGCCATCGGCCCGCAGAAACACCCGGGCGCGGCCGCCCACCTGGATCTGTGGCAGGGTGGGCGGGCTGCCGCCCCCTTCGCCGGCCTTGAAGAAATCGGCGTCCAGCCAGTCGCCCTTGTGGATGTTGAAGTGCAGGTCCAGCCCGGCCGGGAACTCGATGACATCCACGGGCAGGCTGGGCAGGCGCTTGAGGTCGTAGTGGATGCGCACCTCGGGGATGCGCACGAAGTCGTAGGCCAGGGGGGCGCGCTCGGGGTGCGGGGTGGCTCCGCCCTTGCGGGTGACGTGCACGTCGTGGTAGGCGATCTCGCCTTCCAGGGTTACGCCGGGCCCGGTAAAGACGGTGCGGCCGCGGTCCCAGGTCACGTCGCAAACACTGGTGTCGAAGATGCCCGAGACGCCCTCGTCGGCCAGGGCGTTGGCGGCCCCTGATGTGGCCAGCACGTTCAGGGCCACCAGCGGCGCCACCACGAACAGCAGGAAGCCCAGCAGCACCAGCCGGAAGAAGCCGCGCCGCACCAGCCGCGCCACCGTCGCGCTGACCAGGGCGCGGAAGCTGATCTGCCGGCGCTGCAGAACGTTGGCGGCCTCGGCCATGATCGGCTAGAAGCGGAAGTTCACGCTTCCGCCAAAATAGAACCCGTCCACAAAGTCGTTGTCAAAGGCGACGTAATACCCGGCATCAATCTGGAAGAACATTGGAAAGATGCCGTACTTGTCCAGGTTGTAGACCATGCGCCCGCTGGTGGTCTGGCCCTGAAAGCCCGTGCGGTTGGTGAGGTAGCGGTGCT
This sequence comes from Planctomycetota bacterium, assembly GCA_020847415.1. Classification (GTDB taxonomy): domain Bacteria; phylum Planctomycetota; class UBA8742; order UBA2392; family UBA2392; genus JADLBZ01. Next base: position 2,200 of record JADLBZ010000157.1, on the reverse strand, counting down.
GGTACGTGGTGGTGGTGGAGATCTCGAAGTAGTCCCCGAAGATGGTGAACTGCGGGCTGTCCACGAACATGGTGACCACGCTGTCAATGCGCGTGCCTTCGTCGTCCAGGCGCTGGTTCACAATCAGCGTGTAGCGCAGGTTGGCGCCGCCCTCCTGCAGGATGCTGGTGAAGTACGACATCATCAGGCTCAACTCGTGGATGGCCGGCTTGAACCGGTTCTCCGGGAAGTCGCGCAAAGGGTGTTTGCCGAAGCCCTGGTCTTTGCGGCCGATGTCGCCGTCGCTGCCCGAAAAATCAAATAACGTGTAGCCGATGGCAATCTGCGCGCCCTCGATCTCGAAGTTGTAGCGGAAGCGGTAGTCCACCTCGAGCGGCCGCATCTGCTCGCGCGCGAAGTCCCAGATACCCCACACGCTGGCTTCAAAGCCATAGACGTTCACGTACGCGTCGCCGCGCACCAGCAAGTCGGAGTCGTAAAGCCGGAAGCCGCGCCAGTAGTAGTCGCTGGTGTACCCGGCGCTGAAGCCCAGGGTGAACTCCTCCTGGCCCAGCAGGCCGCCCGAGTCCTTGTAGCGGCTGTCGCTGGCCCGCTGCACCAGGTCCTGCGTCATGCGCACGCGCGGGAAGTAGTTGGGTTCTTCGGCGCACAGGGCACCGGCGCCCAGGAGCAGGAATGTCAGCAAACAAGCGGCGGAGAGCCTTCTGGCCATTGATCCGGTATCCCAGCGGGGCGGTACGGGGTGAGCCAACCAATCTAACGTCCGAGGGGATAAACCGTTAGCGAAATCGGCCACCGCCGCAAGGGGGTGTGCACCAATGCACAGCGGCCCGGGACGAACCCGGGCCGCTTTCCAGGCAACTCCCTACTCCACCAGGTCCGTGCGCAGCCGCGAAAGCTGCTGCTTCAGGCGGTACAGGATGCGGTGGTGGATCTGGCAGACCCGGCTCTCGCTCAGGTCCAGCACCAAGCCGATTTCCTTCATGGTCAGCTCTTCCAGGTAATAGAGCACCACCACCAGCTTCTCTTTCTTGCTCAGGCCGCGGGTGGCCAGCTCGATCAGCTCCTTGCGCTCCATGGCCGACATCGGCGGCGCGGTGTGCTGGTCCTCAATGGTGTCCACCTTGCGCACTTCTTTGCCGTCGTTGTCGTACTCGCTGCCCGCGCGGTCCAGGCTCACGATGTTGGCCATGTTGATTTCGCGCAGCCACCGGTCGTACTCCTCCATGGAGATGCCCAGCTTGGTGGCAACGGTCTCAGCCTCGGGGGCGTGGCCGCACTCGGTCTCGGCTTCCTTATAGGCGCGCTCGAGGCGGTGGCTCTGGGCGCGCACCAGCCGCGGGGCAAAGTCCTGGTTGCGCAGGTCGTCCAGGATCGAGCCGTTGATGCGCTGCTTGGCGTAAGCCTCAAACTTGACGCCGCGGTCGGGATCAAAGCCGTTGATGGCGTCCATCAGGCCGAACACCCCGGCGCCGCAGAGTTCTTCGACTTCAACGTGGCTGGGCAGGCGGCTGTGCATGCGCTCGGCGCAGATGCGCACGAGGGGCAAGTAGTGCTCGGTGAGGAGTTCACGAACGGACTCGTCGCCCTGACGCAGGCGGCGCCAGAGCTGATCAATGTCGCGGTCGGAGAGTCCGTCGAGCTTGGTTGACACGACGTAAGCCCTTGGGAGCAAGCCGGATACGCGGCCGGAATAGGAACGAGCGAAGGTTGGTGCGGGTGCGATGGTGAGCATGGAGTCTCCGGGAGAGGTGGTGTACTTTACAGTTCATAAAGTACGCTATACCTCCGGAGCTGTCAAACCATCACTGAAGCTTTTTTCGCTCGTCCATTTACGGCCTCCAGATGCGGGTTCTTCGCCACCCGCAAGGCGCCCGACGGCCCAGTCTCCGCCGAGGCTTTAGTAAATATGCAAAAAACCAATATCCTGTCAAATGAATAAATGCAAACCGGGCAGGCCGCGGCGGTCCTCGACACTCCAACCCTTCGCGACACGGGCGTCCTCGCCCGCAGAAGCAGTTCGTGATGTGGGCGTCCCGCCCGCAGAAGCCGTTCGTGATGTGGGCGTCCTCGCCCGCAGAAGCCGTTCGTGATGTGGGCGTCCTCGCCCGCAGAAGCTGTTCGTGATGTGGCTGCTCGTGATGCGGGCGTCTCGCCCGCAGAAGCCGTTCGTGATGTGGGCGTCCCGCCCGCAGAGGCC
>JADLBZ010000326.1 GCA_020847415.1 Planctomycetota bacterium | reverse complement strand
TCACTGCCCGTAACCAGTTCCCCGCAGCATTGGCGGCTGTCTTGGATTGGCTACAACCGGTCGAGCACTCTCACTTCGTAGTCCATCGACTGCACGAGTCGAATTTATCCGGACGATTCCCGGCGGATGCGCTACGCCTACTAGCTGCCATTATCGACGATCAGCCCTGGCCGCCTCAGGAACTGGAGCAGTGCCTGGCGGCTATTGCAGAGGCTGCACCCGCATTGCTACAGGATACCCAGTATCAGCGGTTAGCAGAGTACTCCCGACGACATGCTACCGGATTGTGAGTTTGCACAAATACTGACCTACTTTGGGTCTGGCAACAGCATCAACTCAAACTGGCAGTTCCTGCGTACTCCATCTCCAGCCGGTTAGGCTGCCCGGTTCACTTTCTGAATGAGGTTCCCCCTTGGCACCGAACCGGCCCAGGCCGGCATCCCTTTCAGTCCTGCCAGCCAGGGCCGTTACCGTGCCGGGGGATCGGCGCTGGTTCTCCTAGCCAATCCTGAGAGCCCCTGCTCGCACCGTGCGGGGGAGAGCCCGTGCTTTCTATGAGGTTTCCTGCCGCACGGGTGCCGCACTCCGCAGCCGGCTCAAACTGCCCAACTTGTAGCAGTAGGTAGCGCAGGTGGGCGCGGGCGGCCCGCGCCTGGGGTGGGCCTGGCCGCACCCGGCGCCGGCCGCTGCGCGCGGCCTTCAAACGCAAACCCTCCAGCCCTTCGGTTCCGGTCCTTCTCTCCGTTTCCACCTCACCCCGCCGCCATCCCTCTACAGGCCCTTGGTTGGGTGTTTTTCGGTATGTCTTTTTCCTGCTCTTCGTGTGTGCCAAAGGCGCGAATTTTGGCAGACCAAAAAGCGAGATAAGTAGATTTATTTTAATGAATTTAGGCTTGACAAAGATACTGCTATTTTGTATACTAATAGAGCAACAAAATGGCCCCCCGGATCACTCGCCAAAGTTCCCCGGAGGGCCTAACACTCAAACCACCTTAACGGAGGTTTTAGTTATGTCCAATGTAGCCGTTGCATCGCACCCGCGCCAGCCCCAAAC
>JADLBZ010000156.1 GCA_020847415.1 Planctomycetota bacterium | reverse complement strand
CGTGGTCGCCGGCTGGGTTGGGCTTGCCGAACATCAGGGTGCCGATTTCTACGGCCCGCACGCCGCCTTCGAGGTACAGGGCGTTAGTCAGGGCCACGCCCGGCATCTGCCAGGGCTGGATGTGCGGGTACAGCGCCAGCGCGTCAATGTAGACGGCGTGGCCGCCGGCCGGGCGCATCAGGGGCACGCCCATCTTGTCGAGCGCGGTGTAGAAAAAGCGCACGCTGGCCACGCGGTAACGCAGGTACTCCTCGTCGGTCACTTCGCGCAGGCCCACCGCCAGCGCCGCCAGGTCACGCCCGGCGAGGCCGCCGTAGGTGGGAAAGCCCTCAGTCAGGATCAGCAGCGCCCGGGCCTTCTCGGCCAGGGCGTCGCTGTTCATGCAAAGCAGGCCGCCGATGTTGACCAGCCCGTCCTTCTTGCAGCTCATGGCAAAGCCGTCGCAGAGGGCGAACATCTCGCAGGCGATGTCGCGGGGACTGCGGTCCTGCTGGCCGGGCTCGCGTTCCTTGATGAACCAGGCGTTCTCAGCAAAGCGGGCGGCATCCAGGAAGAACAGCTTGCCGTGCTTGCGGGCCAGTCGGCTTACTTCGCGCAGGTTGGCCAGGCTGACCGGCTGACCGCCGCCCGCGTTGTTGGTCACCGTCATCAGCACCAGGGCCGCCTTGTCGCCCAGGCGGGTCAGGTGCTCTTCAAGGCGCACCAGGTCCATGTTGCCCTTGAAGGGGTGCTCGTTGCGCGGGTCGCGGGCCTCGGCAATAACCAGGTCCAGCGCCTCGCCGCCGGCGTATTCAACGTTGGCGCGGGTGGTGTCGAAGTGGGTGTTGGCCAGCACACAGCGCTTGCCCACATCCAGCACGCTGAACAGGATGTGCTCGGCGGCGCGGCCCTGGTGGGTGGGAATGACGTGCTTCATGCCCGTCAGGTCCTGCACGGACTCGCGCAACTGGAAGTAGCTTTCCGCCCCGGCGTAGGTCTCGTCGCCGGTAATCATGGCGGCCCACTGGGCGGCAGACATGGCGCCTGTGCCCGAGTCGGTCAGCAGGTCCACGGTGATCTCGCGCGAGCGAAGCCGGAACACGTTGAAGGCGGCATCGCGGAGGTAGCCCTCGCGCTGCTCGCGGGTGGTGAGCGGCAACGGCTCCACCATCTTGATGCGGAAGGGCTCGATGATCGTCTTGGGCGCCATGTCTTGAAGATAATAAGAGTTCATTGTCCGGTTTCGCAAGGCGCGGCCCGCGCGAATCCTGCGCTCACTGTGATGGCGCTCACCAGCGCCCCGGGGGCCCCGCTATTCCGGAGCTTCGCATCTTGTAAACCACTTCAAACCTGATTAGTTTGCGTCGCAAGCATCAGGGGAAGCCATGTTCTCGCAAACCACAGAGTACGCCATTCGCGTGGCCATCGAGATTGCCACCCGCCCCGCCGGCGAGCAGGTGCTTTCCGGCGAGCTGGCCACGGCACTGGGCATTCCCCACCACTACCTGGCCAAGATTCTTCAACAGCTGGTGCGCGCCAGGATTCTCTCCAGCACCCGCGGGCGCCAGGGCGGCTTCATGCTGGTCAAGCCCGCCGGCGAAGTGCCCCTGCGCGAGATCGTGGCGCCCTTTGAGGACCTGAAGAAGTGCGAGGAGTGCATCCTGGGCCAGCCCGTTTGCAACGCCGCGGGAGCCTGCCCCCTGCACGACTTCTGGAAGGGCGTGCGCGAGAGCTACCTGACTGTGCTGGCAACCCGCACCCTGCAGGATCTGGCGGACTTCCAGCTCAAGCGCCTCAACAGCATGGAAGCAATGCTCTTCTCGCGCGTCGGCACCGTGCCCGGCAAAAGCGCCATCAAGCGCCGCACCCGCGCCAGCCGCGGCAAGGCACGCAAGTAGCCCGGCGTCGTGCCCGCACAACCACGCGACACGACCTGCCGGAAGTCACCTTTTTGACGGCCATTTGGAGCCGTTCAATCAGCCTGTGTATCGCGATTGACCCGCCGTGATGGTGCTGTTATGGTCCCGCCCACCGCAGCGGAACTCTGAGGGCCGCCGATGCCGCAAGACGGCGCAGGCAAGGGCGAAAGCAAGCCACAGGCCCCCTCACCCGACGAGTATCGCCGGCTGGAAGACGAAGCGCGCGCCCTGCGCGGCATCAAGGGTGTAGAGCGCCGCGAATCCTCCAGCCCGAAGGCAGGCATGAATGCCTACCTGCGGTACACGGGCATCGGCTTCCAGTTTCTGGCCATGCTGGGTGTGCCTGGGGCGCTGGGTTATTGGCTGGACACGCGCCTGGGCACCATGCCGTGGCTGTTGCTGACCGGGTCGCTGCTGGGCGGTGCAGCCGCAATGATAGTAGTAGTGCGAGAAGTGCTGCGCGCGGAAGAAGCCGAGAAGCGCCGCAAGACGGAACAGGGCCGCAAGAAGGAACCGGGCAAATGAGCTGGCAACCCTACGCAATCGCGGGCCTGCTGGTGGTGGCGCTTGCCGCCGCCGGCGCGCTGGTGGCATTGCTGGGGGTGGACAGTTCCATGATCCTGGGCCTGGCGGGCGGGGCGTTGCTGGGCGGCGGGCTGGCGGCTTTTGGCGTGTGGTCGCTCAAGCGCAGCCTGGCGCAACCGGCCCGCAAGCTGGCGCTGGGCCATGTGTACGGCGGCTTCATGCTGCGGCTGGTGGTGCGGTGCGCGGGGTTCTTCACCCTGGTGGCAACAGGGTGGGCAAACCCGGCGGGCTTTGCAGTGGCCTTTATGCTGACGGTGCTGGTGAACCTGGGGCTGCAGGTGACGTTGACAGCGCGCTCGCTGGAACGCGCCAAGGCGGCAACCCGGGCGGCCTGATGGGCGGCTTTTGCCGCCGGACGAATAGACGACGCGGGAGACGGACGTGTTCCTCGCTTCTGGTGATGCGGCTTTCAACCCGGTTGAGCATCTCTACGACCGGTTCACGACGTGGGTCAGCCTGTGGGGCAACCACGGCACCGAGTTCGTGGAGAGCTGGAACAGCAACACTCCCGGCTTTCTGCACCTCTCGCAGCATGTGTTCATGATGTGGGCGGCCGCCGCCATCGTGATTCTCGGGTTCACCTACGCGACCTTTGCCCGCAACACGCGCGTACCCAAGGGGCTGCGCAACTTCCTGGAACCGATTGTTACTTTCATCCGCGACGAAATCGCCCGCGCCAACATCAAGAACCCGCACTTCGGCGGCCACGGCCACGGCGATCATGGCCACGGCGACGCCCACGGCCACGATCACGGGCACAGCCACAAGGAACTCCCCAAGTACTGGCTGGCGGACAAGTTTGTTCCCTTCCTGTGCTGCATCTTCTTCTTCCTGGCCACGCTGAACCTGCTGGGCCTGATTCCGGGCAGCACCACCGCCACCAGTGCCTTGACCTTCACGGCGGGCATGGCGTTCATGATAGTGACGACCTATGTGGTCGGCGCCGTGGTGATGAGCGTGATGACCTCGGGCAGCGTGGGCGCGGGCATTATCGGTTACTTCAAGAACCTGGTGCCCTTCCACTTCAGCACCAAGCCCATGGACATGGCCATCTGGTTCCTGCTGCTGGTGGTCGAGTTCATCGGCATCCTGGCCAAGCCCTTTGCGTTGGCAGTGCGACTGTTTGCGAACATGACAGCCGGCCACTGCATCATCCTGAGCCTGCTGTTCATCAACACCCTGCTGCCGGAAAGCTACTGGCGTATCGGCACGGGCATTCCCACGGTGCTGATGAGCGTTGCCCTGTACGGCCTCGAGATCTTCGTGGCCATCCTGCAGGCCTATGTGTTCACGTATCTCTCGGCGATCTTTATCGGCATCTACCTGGTACCGGAGCATTGATCTGCGTGCCCGCGTGCCAAGGCGCGCGGGGGTCGGCGGGCCGGGATGCCGACCACGGCAGAGGACCTGGAAGAAGCCAAGGAAACCCGTTCAAAGGAAGCGAAACATGGACATTGGAGCATTCGGTTGGGCATACGGCGCCGCTGCCATTGGCGCCGGCATTGCAACGGTGGGTGCGGGCCTGGGCATCGGCCGCATCGCGGGCTCGGCGGTGGAGAGCATTGCTCGCCAGCCCGAGTCGGCAGGTGACATCCGCGGCGTGACGATCGTGACCTCGGCCTTCATCGAAGGCGTGGCACTGTTCGCCGTGGTGGTGTGCTTGCTGGCAGCGGTGTTCGCGGGCGGCCTGAAGGACGCCGCCGCGGAGGCCGCCAAGGCCGTCGCCAAGTAGTTGCACAAGGCAGGCCGGGGCGGGCAACCGCCCCGGCTTTGCCGGGACAGCAGTTGAGCATCACAAACGACTGAGGAACGACTCATGAAGGCTCGCATCTGGATGCTTCTTGCGGCACTTCTGCTGGCGCCGGCCCTGGCCGCCAGTGGTGACGCGCCCAGCCCCCAGCACGGCGGCGACGGCGTGCTGAAGCTGATGGGCAACCTGATGTTCTGGGAGTACGTCACCTTCGGCATCGTGCTGCTGGTGCTGGGTGTGGGCGTGCTGCCCAAGCTGCTGAAGCAGCTGGGCGACCGCCAGAGCCGCATCCAGGACGCCCTGGACAAGGCCGACAAGGTGCGTGCTGAAGCCGAGGTGCTGCTGAAGAAGCACGAAGAAATGATGCGCAACGCGCACCTGGACGCCCAGAAGATCACCGACGAGGCCCGCTCCGTGGCCAAGGAAGCAGCGGCTGCCATTCACGCCCAGGCGGAAGCCGCCTCGCGCGAGATCAAGGACCGCGCCCAGCGTGAAATCGAGCTGCAGCGCAAGAAGGCCGAGGCCGAGCTGCGCGAGGCCGCCGTGGAACTGGCCCTGCTGGCCGGCAGCCGCGTGCTGGAGCGCGCGCTCTCGGGCGACGACCACCGCAAGCTGGCCCGGGAAGCGGTTGAAGCCGCGGGTAACCTGAAGAACTAGGCAAGCACCATGGCAACCAACCAGTCAGACCCCGTAGGACGCGTGTACGCCGTGGCGCTGTACGAGACCGCCAACGAGCGCGGCGTCGTGGGCAAGGTGTATGAGGGCCTGCAAACCGTGCTGGCGGCGTGGAATGACAAGAGCTTCCGCGACTTCTTTACCAGCCCGCGCGTGCCCCGGCCTGTCAAACTGCAGGGCATGGCGGAGGCCCTGAAGGGCCGCGTGCCCGACGAAGTGCTGAACTTCGTGCTGGTGCTGGTAGCCAAGGGACGCGAGCCCCTGTTCGACAACATCGTGGCGGCCTTTGCCATCCACCGCGACGAAGCCGAGAACCGCGCCCACGCTTTTGTGGAAGCGGGCAGCCCCTTCAGCGAAGCCGAGAAGGAAGAAGTCAAGGCGGCCCTCGCGCGCGCCTCGGGCGGCAAGGAAATCGTGCTGCATTACGACCACAAGCCGGAGCTGCTGGGCGGCGCCAGAATCCGCCTGGGCGACCTGCTGGTGGACACCACCCTGCGCACACGCCTGCAGCATCTGGCGCGCGCGGTGAAGGCCTGAAAAGGCCGGAGCTGGGCCAGAGAAACCGGAGGGCGCCATGAAGAACCTGCGTTTTGCGGCTGTGCTGCTGGCTGTGGCCGGCCTGCTTGCCGCCTGCGGCGGCGGCTACCAGGCGCCCCCGCCGGCCCAGCAGCCCAAAGTAAACAACCAGGGCACCGCGCCGGCCAAGGGCCCCAGCCGCGCCGCCGAGTACGAGAAAGAAATGCGGGCCACCTTTGCGGCCCACGACAAGTACAAGAAGGCAACGCCCGACAGCGCGGAAGCCAACGAGGCCTACGTGGAATGGGCGGTGCACCTGTACGCGGCGCTGGCCTATGCCAACGAGCACCGCAAGAACGGCCACGATGCCGAGCGGCTGCCGCGGCTGCAGGACCTGAAAGAAAACAAGAGCGGCTTCTTCAAGAACGCGCGCGGTCCTTCGGATGACCCGCGGGTGAAGGAAGCCGTGAAGAAGTGGAGCGAGTCCGCGGAGTAGCACAGCGACGCGAGATGAGACGAGGCGGGAAACAGGATGCGCCCGGGTAAGGGTGCTTAAGAAGGCGAGCAACCATGGAACTGCGTTCGGACGAAATCACAGCAGTCATTCGCAAGCAGATCGAATCCTTCGGCCAGGAAATCGGCATGGAGGAGGTCGGCACGGTGCTGGAGGTGGGCGACGGCATCTGCCGCGTCTACGGCCTCGAGAACGTGCAGGCCAACGAGATGGTGGAGTTCGAGAACGGCGCTTTCGGCCTGGCCTTCAACCTGGAAGAAGACTCGGTCGGCGTCGTGATCATGGGCGACTTCATCACGATCCGCGAGGGCCAGCAGGTCAAGCGCACGGGCCGCATTCTGTCGGTGCCGGTGGGCGAGGCCTTCCTGGGCCGCGTGGTCAACCCGCTGGGCCAGCCCATTGACGGCAAGGGCCCCATTGAGGCCGCCGGCACGCGCCTGGTTGAGTTCAAGGCCCCGGGCATCGAACAGCGCCAGCCTGTGAAGGTGCCCCTGCAGACGGGCATCAAGGCCATTGACGCCATGATCCCCGTCGGTCGCGGCCAGCGCGAGCTGATCATCGGCGACCGCGAGGTGGGCAAGACCGCGGTGGCCCTGGACACCATCATCAACCAGAAGGGCAAGGGCGTCATCTGCGTGTACGTGGCAGTGGGCCAGAAGGCCAGCACGGTGCGCCAGGTGGTGGCCACCCTCGAGAAGTACGGGGCCATGGACTACAGCATCGTGGTCAGCGCCAACGCGCAGGACCCGGCCCCCCTGCAGTACCTGGCGCCGTACTCGGGCGCAGCCCTGGCCGAGTACTTCATGTACGCCACGGACAAGCCCCAGAAGATTCGCGATACCCTGTGCATCTACGACGACCTGTCCAAGCAGGCGGTGGCCTATCGCCAGCTTTCACTGCTGCTGCGTCGTCCGCCCGGCCGCGAGGCGTACCCCGGCGACGTGTTTTACTGCCACAGCCGCCTGCTGGAGCGCGCAGCCAAGCTGAAGGAAGAGTTCATCGTCGTGAAGAAAGACGCCCCCTGGGACACCGTGACGGGCTTTGACGGCAAGCGCTACGGCAACCGCACGCCCCACGAGTGGCACGAGGCGACCGACGCCCTGAAGAAGGCCGGCGACGGCTACGAGATACGCATGCACCCGCAGACCGGCGGCAGCATGACCGCCCTGCCGGTGATTGAGACCCAGGCCGGCGACGTGTCGGCCTACATCCCGACCAACGTGATCAGCATTACGGACGGGCAGATCTACCTGGAACCCGATCTGTTCTACGCCAACGTCCGCCCCGCCATCAACGTGGGCATCTCGGTCAGCCGCGTGGGAGGCAACGCGCAGATCAAGGCCATGAGGAAGGTGGCCGGCACCCTGCGTCTGGACCTGGCACAGTTCCGCGAACTGGAGGCCTTTGCCCAGTTCGGCTCGGACCTGGACAAGAGCACCCAAGCCCAGCTTGCCCGCGGCCAGCGCCTGGTGGAGATGCTGAAGCAGGGCCTGTACGCGCCCTTCCCGGTCGAAAACCAGGTGGCCATCATCTGGGCCGCCACCAACGGCCTGCTGGACACCGTTGCGGTGAGTGACGTCCGGGCCTTCGAGAAGGCCTATATCGAGTACCTGAACACCAACAAGGCTCCCACCATGGAGGCCCTGCGCACCAAGAAGGAGCTCAGCGACGACGTGGTCACCGCCCTGCGCGACAGCGCCAAGGTGGTGCTGGAGACCTTCAAGGCCAAGAAGTAGCTGGTTCGCGGCAACCACACGGGGCGACTCCGACGAGTCGCCCCGCTTTCGTGGCAGCAGCCCTACTTCTCAGCCGGCTGGGGCGGCAGTTCCTTCTCCTCGGGCGGCAGCTCCGGGGGCTTGGGCTTGATCAGCAGCGACAGGACGATGGTCAGGCCCAGCACGCCGCCGATTACCGCCAGCGACCAGTGAATGGGCACCTTGAACTCGGGCATCACGCCCGGAATGCCCAGCATGCCTATCATCTTCACGCCCACGAAGGACAGGATCACGGCGAGGCCGTACTTGAGGAAGCGGAACGCCGCCATGATGCCCGCCAGGGCAAAATACAGGCTGCGCAGGCCCATGATGGCAAAGGCGTTGCTGGCATAGACCACCAGGGGGTCCGCCTTGCGTGTCTCGGGGTCCAGGGCCACGGTCAGCACCGCGGGGATCGAGTCAATGGCGAACACCACGTCCGTGAACTCGACCAGGAACAGGGCCACAAACAGCATGGTGGCAAAGCGCTTGCCGTCAACCGTTACCCAGAAGCTGGGCCCGCCAATCTCGGGTTTCACGGGCAAGAGCCGCGACACAACGCGGATGATCAGGCTCTTCTTGGGGTCCATCTCCTTGTCGCCCGAAAACAGCAGCTTGATTCCCGTGAAGATCAGGACTCCGCCGAAGACGTACATCAACCAGTGGAACTTTGCGATCAGCTCAACGCCGGCAAAGATGAAAATGGCCCGCAGCACCAGGGCGCCAAAGACGCCCCAGAACAGCAGCTTGTGCTGGTGCTCGCGCTTGATGCCCAAAGAGGTAAAGATGACCGCGAACACGAACAGGTTGTCCACGGACAGGGCCAGCTCGATCACATAGCCCGCCAGGTAGCGCTGGGCCACCACCGAGCCAAAGCCGTCCGGGTTCCCGGGAGACTTGTCCGGCAGCATCCACAGCACGCCGCCATAGGCCAGCGCGATCAGGATCCAGATACCGGACCACATCATGGCTTCACGCAGGCTTACCGCGTGCGGCTTCTTGTGCAGGACAAACAAGTCCAGTGCCAGCACGGTCGCGATGACCGCGCCGAAGACAATCCACATCGTGGTGTGTGCGTCCATGGTTGTTTCCGGCCCTGCTTCTCTCTGCCCCGGCCCGCTTGTGAAGCCGCAGCCGCGCGGTATCGTCGGCGCCATGAGCCAGCCGGACCCAGCCGTCCAAGCCGAGCCCGCCCAGCCCAAAGCGCAGGTGTTGTCGGTGGTTATACCCGCCTACAACGAGGCGCCGACAATACACAAAATTCTGGATCTTGTAGTCGCGGTGCCCCTGGCGCTGCACAAAGAGATCATCGTGGTGGACGATGGCAGCAGGGACGGCACCGGCGATGCCGTCACCCGCTGGGCGTTGACCCACAAAGACACGCCCGGGCTTGCCGTGCGCGTCATCACCAAGCAAAACGGCGGCAAGGGCACGGCGGTGCGCAAAGGCATTGAGGTCAGTACCGGCGACTTCGTGCTGATCCAGGACGCCGACCTCGAATACGAGCCCAACGACTACCCCAAGCTGCTGGAGCCCCTGCTGAAGGGCGAAACGGACGTTGTCTACGGCAGCCGCACCCTTGGCCCCGACAAGCCCGGAACGCCCATGTTCTACTGGGGCGGGCGCGTGGTGACCTGGTGGACCAACCTGCTCTACCTGACTTGGATCACCGACGAACCCACTTGCTACAAGGTGTTCCGGGGCGACCTGATCCGCAGCATTCCGCTGGAGTGCACAGGCTTTGAGTTCTGCCCGGAGGTCACCGCCAAGGTGCTGAAGCTGGGCCACAAGATCGTGGACGTGCCCATCCGCTATCACCCGCGCAGCATTGAAGAGGGCAAGAAGATCCGCGCCAAGGACGGCTTCATCGCCCTGTGGGAGCTGTTCCGCTGGCGCTTCAAGCGCGTCAGGACCCAGCCGCCCGGGGAGGCCCCCAAGCCGTGAGCGACGCGGAAGCCCCCCCGGAGCCCAAGCTGCCCCTGACGGTGGACTCACCCATCGCATGGGCCGAGTTGCTGGTGGACAACGACGAGCTGCAGCGTTTTTACAAGGCAAAGGGCGTGCACTGCTTCTTCTGTTGTGCCGCGGAGGCCGAGACCTTTGCCCAGGGCGCCAGGGTGCACGCCGGCGGCCCCCACGGGGCCTTTGACGCCGGGAAGCTGGTGGCGGAGCTCAACGAACTGGGCCGCAAACACCCCTTCCGCGAAGAGACTGCTTACGATCCCAGCTTGTGGGCGCGCTTGCTTGGCTGGCTGTTCCCTGCCGATTCGAAGGCGTAACCGGGCGTGATCATAGGGACTCGGGCATAGCCCCGATTCGCGCCCCTCGAACTGCTCAATTTCCGGGTTGCCTGCTGCTCGTTATGGAAACAGCCGCGCCGCGTTGCAGTTCGTGGCGTGGCCGTCCCGGCCGCGTTGCAGTTCGTGGCGTGGCCGTCCCGGCCGCGTGCAGTTCGTGGCGTGGCCGTCCCGGCCGCGTGCAGTT
>JADLBZ010000155.1 GCA_020847415.1 Planctomycetota bacterium | reverse complement strand
GGCCCGGCACGGCGGCGAGCTGCCCTTTTCGCCGGCTTACGGCGAGCACACCAGCTGCGTGCTGGCCGAGGCGGGCTTTGCCGAGCGCGAGATTGCGGCCTTGCGCCGGGACGGCGTGGTTGCCTGAGGAGCGCACTGTGGGCTATGACTACATACGACCGGCGTCCCTGGAGCAGGCCCTGAGCCTGGCTGCGCAAGGCGAATCCGCGCTGATCGCCGGCGGCACGGACCTGCTGGTCGCCTTGCACAAGAAGAAGCGGCCCGCCCCGGGGCGTCTCATCTCCATCCGCAGCCTGCCCGAGCTGGCAGGCATCCGTGACGAGGGCGCCCGCCTGCGCATTGGCGCCGCCGTGCCCCTGGCGGACCTCCTGGCCCACCCGGCCCAGGCTCGCCTGCCCGCGCTGGCCAAGGCGCTTGGCGTGATGGGCAGCCGCCAGATCCGCAACGTGGCCACCTTGGGCGGCACCCTGTGCAACGCGTCGCCGGGCGCGGACGCCGCTCCGCCTCTGCTGGCCCTGGGGGCCGGCGTGGAGCTGGCCGGACCCGCCGGACGCCGGACGCTGGACCTTGCCGAGTTCTTCCGCGGACCGGGCCGCACCGCCCTGCAGCCGGGCGAGATCATGACCGCCGTGCTGGTGCCGTGGCCGGGGGCGGGCACCCAGTCCCACTTCCTGCGCCGCAGCCGCGTGGCCATGGACATTGCCACCGTATCACTGGCGGCCTGTTTTGGCCTGACAAACAACCGGCTCAGCGGCGTGCGGCTGGCAGCCGGCGCCGTGGCGCCCGTGCCCTTGCGCCTGCGGGCCACGGAGACGTTCCTGGAAGGCAAAGCACTCACGGACGAAACGCTTGCAGAGGCAGCCAAGCTGGCCCGGGCCGATGTTGCCCCGATTTCCGACCTGCGCGGCACCGCCTGGTATCGCCGCGAGCTGGTGGGAGTGTTCCTGGCCCGCGCCCTGCGCGCCGGCAACGGAGGCAAGCCATGAAGACCACCCTCCACCTTAAGCTGAATGGTCGTGACGCCGCGCTGGAGGTGGCCCCCCACGCCCGGCTGCTGGATGTGCTGCGCGACGTGGCGGGCCTGACCGGCGCCAAAGAGGGCTGCGGCGAAGGCGAATGCGGGGCCTGCACCGTGCTGGTGGACGGCCGGGCCGTGAACTCGTGCCTCTTTCCGGCCCTCGAGGCTGAGGGTCGCAGCGTGGTCACCATTGAGGGCCTGGCCGGTGCGCAAGGCGGCCTTTCTTCGCTGCAGCAGGCCTTTGTGCAGGAGGGCGGCGCCCAGTGCGGCTTCTGCACGCCGGGCATGGTGATGTCGGCGGCTGCGTTGCTTTCCGCCAACCGCGACCCCTCCGACGACGAGATCCGTGACGCCCTGGTGGGCAACCTGTGCCGCTGCACGGGCTATGCCCAGATTGTGGCCAGTATCCGGGCCGCGGCCGGAAAGGCCGGTGCGCCATGAGCAACCCCCATTTTGTAGGCGTCGAGACGGCTCGCCCGGACGCCGCGGACAAAGTCTCCGGTCGCACGCAGTACATCCACGACCTCGCTGTGCCGGGCATGCTGTGGGGCGCCATCCGCTTCAGCGACCACGCCCACGCCCGCATCAAGCACGTGGACACCAGCGCCGCCGAGAAGCTGCCCGGCGTGGAGGCCGTGATCACCGGCTACAACACGCCTGAGGTGCGCATCGGCTTCGTGCGCGACAACTTTGCCCTCAAGCGCGACAAGGTGCGCCAGTTCCGCGACGAGATTGCCGCCGTGGCAGCCCGCGACCCAGAAACCGCCCGCGCGGCGGCGGCCCTGGTCCGCGTCGAGTATGAGCCCCTTCCCGGCGTTTTCTCGCTGCAGGAGGCGCTGGCCCCCGGTGCCGTGCTGGTACACGAGACGGATGCCAAGGGCCGGCCGCGCAAGGACAACCTCGTGCCCGTGCGCTTTGCCCACCATTCGGGCGACCTGGAGGCCGGCAAGCGCGCCAGCAAGCACATTGTCGAGGGCGAGTACCGGGTGCCGCTGATCCAGCAGAGCTGCATGGGCACCGCCGGGTGCATTGCCAGTTTTGACACGCGCGGCAACCTGACCCTGATTGCCAAGACGCAGATTCCCTTCCTGGCCCAGAAGGACTTCAACCGCGCCCTGGGGGCGCTGGGCCTGGAGGGTCGCAACACCCGCGTGGTGGTGCCCGCCCTGGGCGGCGGCTTCGGCACCGGCCTGGATACGCATGCCTACGAGTACATCGCCATGCTGCTGGCCTGGCGCACCGGCCGGCCGGTGAAAATCCTGTACAACCGCGAGGAAGAGTTCGCCTACCTGTCGCCCCGCCAGTCCGCCACGGCGCGCATCCGCCAGGGCTGCGACGCCAACGGCAAGCTCACCTTCCGCGAAATTGAGGTCACCCAGGACAACGGGGCCTACACTTCGTGGGGTGCTACCTTCCCCAGCGTGATGCTGGTGCCCGCGACATCGCTGTACCGGGTGCAGAACATCTCGTTCGAGTCCAAGATCGTCTACACCAACAACACCTATTGCCAGGCCATGCGCGGTTATGGCAACCCGGAGATCACCTGGCCCATCGAGAGCAGCATGGACGAGCTGGCCGAGCTGGCCGGCCTGGACCCCGTGGAAATGCGCCTGCTGAACAGCAACCAGCCGGGCGAAACCACTCCCATGGGCCTCAAGATCACCACCTGCGGCCTGCAGGAGTGCCTGGAGCGCACCGCGGCCGGCCTGAACTGGAAAGAGAACCGCGGCAAGCGCCGCAACGTGAAGCGCGGTTTTGGCCTGGCCGGACTCATCAACGTGGCGGGCGGCGGCAAGATTTACCGCTCCGACGGCAGCGGCATCATCCTGAAGCCCGACGACTACGGTAACGTGAACGTAAGCTACGGCGGCGTCGAGATGGGGCAGGGCCTGCACTCCGTGCTGGCCCTGACTATCGCCGACACCCTGGGCGTGCGGCCCGAGCAGGTCATCGTCAACCAGACTGATACTTCCACCTGCCCCTGGGATGTCGGCACCCACGCCAGCCGCGGGGCCTTCATGGCCTGCAATGCCGCGGTGATGGCTGCCCGCAAGTTGAAGGCGCGGCTGCTGGAGTGGGCCGAGGAGATCTTCCCCGTCGAGGTGGAAGAGGCGCTGGCCAAGGCCCGCAAGCACCCGGGCTTCAAGGAGCCGGACTTTGACTGGCGCGGCAACTGCCGCCCCGGGTGTTTCGAGCTGTCCGACGGCATTCTCACCATCAAGGGCGCGCCCGCGGTGCCCGAGCTGCAGGTGGATTTTGCGCGGCTGTTGCGCGCCATTCACTTCCGGCGCCAGGGCGGGGGTACCACGTTTGCCGAGGAAGCGTTTTACGAGCCGCCCACCGAGCTGCCGGACTGGGAGAAGGGCATCGGCAACATGTCCGCGACGTACGCCTTCGGCGCCCAGGGCGTCGAAGTGGAGGTGGACGAGGACACCGGCGAGGTGAAGATCCTGCGCCTCGTGGCGGCCCACGACGTGGGCCGGGTGCTGAACCCGCAAACCCTTAAGGGCCAAATTTACGGGGGGCTGGCCCAGGGCATCGGCTACGCCCTTTACGAAGAAGTCCTGACCGACAAGGGCCGCATCCTGAACCCCGGCTTCACGGACTACAAGCTTCCCACGGCGGTCGAAATGGGCTTCCCCATTGATGTGCAACTCGTGCAGACCAACGATCCCGAGGGCCCCTTCGGCGCCAAGGGCGTGGGCGAGCCGGGCCTGGTACCCACCGCGCCTGCCATTGCCAACGCTGTCTACGATGCCGTGGGCGTGCGCATCCGGGAGCTGCCCATTACGCCCGAGAAGGTGCTTAAAGCTTTGCAGGAGAAGCGCCGCAGGTAGGTCGTTCAAGCAAAACAGCCCGGCCGGCAGGCTGGGCTGTTTTCGTGTGCGGGGATTCTTTACAGGTCAATGGGCATCACCAGGAAGAAGAACTTCTCCTTGTGGCCAGCGTGCATGATTGCCCCGGTGTCCTTGTCCTTGAACTCGAATACCACGTCCTCACTGTCGAAGCCGTCCAGGCCCTGCATGATGTACTGGGGGTCAAAGCCCAGCACGGTTTCCGGCCCATCGTACTCAATCTCGGTCACCACCTCGGCCTGGCCCGAGGCCTGGCTGCGCGAGCGCATGGTCAACTCGCCCGGCTTGATCTCCAACCGCACGGCCTGCGACTCCACGCTGGTCATGTGGCGCGTCTTGGCCAGCGCCAGCCGGAACTCCTCCAGCTTGACCTTAAACTTCTTGTCCAGCTCGGCGGGCAATACGCTGCGATAATCGGGGAACTGGCCTTCCACCAGCAGGGTGCCGACCTCGGTGCCGTCCACCATGGCCACCATGCGGTTCTCGCTCAACTTCAGCGTAACGTCGCTCTCGCCGGGGCCAATCACCTTGGCAATCAGGTTGTAGCCCTTCTGGGGCACGATCACCTGGTACTTCACCTCGCTGCCCTTGCCGCCCACCTTCACGTAGCCCAGGCGGCGCCCGTCGGTGCCGCAGAACTCCACGGCGTTCTTGCGAGGCTCCAGCAGCACACCATTGAGGGCATAGCGGCCCTTCTCCTGGGCGATGCTGCGGCCCACCTTGCGGATGGCCGAGGCAAAGTCGCTGCCCTTCAGGGTGATGGTGGCATCGCCGGCAACCTCAGCCAGCTTGGGGAACTCCTCGGCGTCGGCGCTGGGAAGCTCAAAGCGGTCGCGGCCCGACTTGATCTCGACGTTGCTGCCGCTTGCCTTCAGCTCGACGGTCTCCGAGCGCAGGTCCTTCAGCAGGCCGGCCAGCAGGGCGGCATTCAGCAGGCACTTGCCCGCCTTCTTGGTTTCGACCTCCGTCAACACCCGGCGCAGGCTCAGCTCCAGATCCGTGGCCTTCACCTCCAAGCCCGCTTTGTCGGCCACCAGCAGAACATTCTGGGTGATGGGATTGGTCGAACGCTGGTTGACCACGCTGGCCATGAGCGAAAATGCCTCGAACAACTGGTCGCGCGCAGCGAGAACGTGCATAGTTCAGCCTCCCGTGAGGCCCCGTTTCTAGCGATGGCGCGGCTGGAAGCAAGCAAAGGCTCGGGTTGTTCATGAGGTGGCAGGTCAAACGTGCAAGGCGTTTCCTTCTCTCTAGTTAAGCAAACAAGTAATCGTATTAAGCCCCGTCCGAATGTCAGAAAACCGTGCATACCCGGCCGCCGGCGGCGAAGTAGAAGCACCCAAAGGGCGAATGCTGCCACCGGAAGGAATGCGGAGAACAGCCGACGCGGCGACAGAAACGCCGGGAAGGTTAAGCGCGAGAGCCAGACCAATGGCAGAAACACAGCTAGTAGCCACCAAAGCACTGACGGGTTAGCCAAAACATAACCGCCACGTGGAAAACGGCTGAAGAATCGAGCCGGTCTTGTGGACCAGATGCGGGTATGCAGGGCAAAAGCAGGACGGGAAACCAAAAGACCCGAAACCGGCGGGCGTTAGACCAGCATGACGCCGCCCTCGTGGAATGCTTAGGGGCAAATGTCAGGCGGGGAAATCCCGCCTGTCAGGAGCGTACGGCGGCTTGACGGGGGCAGGCATGCTGGTACTTTCACGCGCCGCGGTCAGGTAGCTCAGTTGGTAGAGCAACGCACTGAAAATGCGTGGGTCGCCGGTTCAAGTCCGGCCCTGACCACCAGAACAACAAGCCGCCCGGGAAGCCGGGCGGCTGGCTTTTTCGGTACCGGACAGGCGGGCATCAGGCAATCAAGGGCGGTCCCGGTGGGCGCTCAGAGATGGTGATGCGCCCGTCCGGCTCCAGGGCGGCCAGCAGCCGGTCAAAGCCAAGGGCCGCGCCGGGCGGCAGCTCACGGTTTACGCTCTCGTGCTCGATGTCGTGGTTGATGTGGGTGAAGAACACCTGCTCCACGCCTATGCGCCGGGCCGTGGCCAGCGCCTCGGGCAGGCTCATATGCGTGGGGTGGGGTGCCCGGCGCAGGGCATCCAGCACCAGCAGCCGCACCCCCTTCAGGGCAGCCAGGCTGCTTTCCGGCACGGCGTTGCAGTCTGTGATGTACGCCGCGTCGCCGATGCGAAAGCCTGCCACCCTCATGTTGCCGTGCACCACGGGAATCGGCGTCACCGTGACGCCCGCAACCTTGAACGGCTGGTGCTGGAACACCTGGGGCTCCAGGCGGGCAATGCCCTTGTAGTCGTACTCGTGGTCAAACACGTACGCGAAGCTCTGCTTCAGGCGCGCAATGGACTCCGGGTAGCCCCAAACGGGAATCGGCTGCCGGCCGCCGCCCCAATACAAGGCGCGCAGGTCGTCCAGGCCGTGGCAGTGGTCGGCGTGGGTGTGCGTGAACAGCACCGCATGCACGCTGGAAAACCCGGCCCGCAGGGCCTGCAGCCGGAGGTCGGGCGTCACGTCCACCAGCAGGCGGACTTCATCGGCGCCGTCCTGCACCCGGAACAGAACGCTCGAGCGCAGGCGCCGGTTGCGCGGGTTCTCAGAGCGGCAGACCCAGCAGTCGCAGCCCACGGTGGGAATGCCGCTGCTGGTGCCGCTGCCCAGGATCTCTATCTCCACGCGCATGTTCGGGCTCACACCATCTGCAGGGCACGGCGCACCAGGGCTTCCGTGCCCGCGGAAGCACCCAGGGCCTCGGCGGCCCGGGCCACCGCGGCCTCACTCTTGGCGGCTGGATAACCAAGCGCCACCAGGGCCTGCACGGCGTCCGAACCGGCCACCCCCGGTGGAAGCATGGCCGCGGCAACTTTGCCACCCGGCGCCGTGGCCAAAGGGGCCAGCTTGTCGCGCAGCTCGGTAACCAGCCGCTCGGCGGTCTTGGGCCCGATGCCCTTGAACTTCTTCAGGCCGGTCGTGTTGCCCGCGACAATCAGGTTCACCAGCTCATCCAGGTCGGCAGCACTCATCACTTCCAGCGCCGTGGCCGGGCCGATGCCCTTAACCTCCAGCAGCGCCAGAAACAGCAGGCGTTCGCGCCCGGTGGCAAAGCCGAACAGCCGCTGTTCTCCTTGTTCGGCATTGATGGTGTGATGCAGCAGCAGGGTGACCTCGCCGCCCGGCGCACCAAGCTGCGCCCCCGTGGAGCGCGGCACCAGCACGCGGTAGCCGATGCCCCCCGCCTCGATGACGGCGATGCCGGCGGGGCTGTCGTGCAGTCGGCCACGGATGAACTCGTACATGCGACTGTTTTAAGGGCCGGCTGCCCGGCGGGCCAGTCTTCAATTGCACAGCACGGGCGGCGGCGGGCATACTGGGGGCTATGACCCGCAGAATCCTGTTGCTGGCGGTGTTGCTGGTACTGGGCAGCCGGTTGGCCCAGGCGCCCGCCCACGCCCTGATGTCCGGACCCGCCGACCTGAAGCTGGACATGGACAGCGGCGACCTGTGCGGCCTCGTGTTCTTTGATGCCGGCCGCGAAGTGCTGGTGCTGCAGCCCAGCTACTTTGTGCCCACTGCCGGCAAGGAATCCGCCCTTACCGACGAAGGCAAGGTGCGCGGCCTGCGCAGCCTGGCCTGGGTCGTCCCGCTGCCGGCAGCCCCCGATGTGTACTTGCAGGTCAAGCCCGGTTGCATGCAGGAGGTGGCGGCCTTCGCGCGGGTGCGCCCGCGGCTGGAAGAGCGCCACGACGACACGGACACCGGTATGACTCGCACCAGGAAGGAGGACGACGTCGTGCAGGTCTCGCCGGTCGTGGAGACCGGCGACTACAACATCCGGGTCATCCAGGCGACCGGCGAGGAAGGCGGCAAGCAGCTCAACGCGTGGCTGAAGGACAACGGCTTCCCGGAGCAGGACTTGAAGGTGCTGCGCTATTACGTGCGCGAGGGGTTTTGCTGGGTGGTGGTTACAGCCTCGGTGAAGGACGACCTGCCGCCCGAGGGCAGCATTCCACCCCTGCTGCTGAGCTTCAAGACCAAACGGCCCTTTTACCCGCTGAAGATCCATGACAAGCGCGGCCGGTTTGACCTGGGCCTGTGGGTGGTGGTGAAGAACGCCCTGGACCTGGCCAAGTGCCGCGAGCACGGCGTGACCACGCCCGAGCAGGAGGACGACTATTACTTGCAAGAGCGCCGCGAGACTGCCTTCGCGGACCTTCCCGAAAGCGCGCGAGCTTTGGCCCGCGACCACGAGGAACTGAAGGCCCTGCGCGAGGGCCAGATCTTCTTGTACCGGTTCACAGGCACGGACATGGAGGCGGAGGAGGGCCTGGACCTGGGAGCCCTGCAGGAGGACCTGTACTTTGAATTCGCCAAGGACGTTGCGCCCAAGCCCAAAGACGACGTGAAGCCCACACCGCCCGAAGGCGAGAAAAAGCCCGGCGAGTCCGAGACCAAGCCCGAAGAAGGCGGCAACAAGAAGCCGGCCGAGGGCGAGAGCAAACCCGGCGAACAGCCGGGGCCGGGCCCCAAGTAGCGCAACCGGCCAGCGTTAAGAGGGTATGGCGCGGTTCTAAACGGGTCTTGGTGCAGAGCGAAGGCCCGGGGCGTCGTGCCGGCGGCCAGGGGTAGCCCGGCAGGCCGCGGGAACTACACTTTCGCGCCGTGAACCGGTAGCTCAATGGTAGAGCAGCGGCCTTTTAAGCCGCGGGTTCCGGGTTCGAGTCCCGGCCGGTTCACCAACTTCACGCAGAAGCGGGGAGGGGCCTTTCCAGCCACTCCCCGCGTCGCGTTGCGGGGGGGGCCATGCAAGTCCGGCCCTGCAAGCGGCGCCAGCCGCACGGGTGCGCCCCAAGCCGGCAATCTTTGTGTGGCGCGAAGTGCTGCATCCCTGTGCGAGGGGCTGCGGTAGGCCGGGCGGCGGGGTTTGGCAGAGGGATTGGGAACGCTGGCCTCCTGACCGGCATTTCGCGCGGCGCCAATCAGAGCCACGAGCGCCAGCGAGCGGCCCTGTGCCGAATGAGCATTGGGCATGCATCACATGCAACCGGGTGAGCCTGCCGGACAGGGCCGGTCGTGGTTAAACCCCGCTCCCGGTCGCCGCCGGACTGGTTCCGATTCTGCCTGTCGGGGCCGGTTGCTTGCGCCCCCGGCTCTGATGGCAGGCCATAGCCTGCCGCCATAACGAGCGACGAGCTTGGGCACCGCCTGAGCCCCCGGCAAGATGCACTTCACCGAACGCTTACTAACAAGCACACCAAGCGGTGTGACTTCAGGGGAGCACTACAACGCGGTCATTCGACACCACAACTAACGCTTGTTGCCTGCTGCATTGCTAGGCATTTCTTCTCCACCGCCCTTTGCCCGTTTGGAGCGGTCAACCCTGACGGCTTGAATATTGTATACGTTTACCCAGAAGGTCTGAGTCGTGCCATCTGCAGCAGTAACAGCGATCTCGAACCACATGGGACTGAGTCCACACACAAGGATATCTGCTACACCCTCGCCGACAGTCCATGACACTCCATCAACCCGGAGGTAAAGCAAGTGCGCTCCCGTGCTCATTCCGGGTGGGCCAACCCATTCCTGCCTGTCTGGCTGAGCGCTAATGAGTTGCGATGTCGGGAACACGCACAGAGCACTAACGGTCCATCCTGCGGCAAATCCAGCAACCACAAGCAGAATACGGCATACGATAGTTTTCATAAGACACCCTACCCCCCACTGACAACGCGATAGGACTTCTCGACCCTATACTCGTACGAGGTTCCGCTTTTCTCCAGTGATGCGCCATCGGCACCCCAGTCCGCTCCAAGAGCTGCTTTGAGGAACGCTGTCCCCTTATCGATGGCCTCCTGAGCATTCCAAGCGCGGCCTTCCACTATTCCCTAATCATCGCAAATCTCGACCGAGTAATAGCGCACGAAAGAGCCTGTTCAAGAAGCTGGTTGGAGTCGTCGAATCATCAGGTGCGTCATTGCCAGGTGTACAAGTGCTTCGCCTGAGCTTGGCCGCTCTTCATAGTCTTTGCTCAGCCGCAGCGGGCTCGAGACCAGGGCCAAGGCAGTGGCTGGTGCACGTCAGGCGGTGCTGTCGACAGCAGAGTCGCACCGGGCCCGCAACGGCAGGTGTTACCAACGCGAAGCGCCCCCGTGGCCCAACCAAGGGGTTTTGAGCGAAGGCGCCCGGTGTCACGCCGCCCAAGGCGCGCGTGGTGCTTTGCGCAGCCACCTCAGCGCGGCTCGCTGTTGGTACAATTCGCGGCACACTGGGGTTTTTAGTACGTCTCGGCTGGAACGACAACCGCCCGGAGATCAGCTATCCGGGCGGGTTCTAGGCTGGAGCGGGCGATGGGATTCGAACCCACGACCACCTGCTTGGGAAGCAGGAGCTCTACCACTGAGCTACGCCCGCATATTCACGCTGTCTGCCAACGCCGTTGCCTCGAGTAGCCCGCATGCCGCTCGCGGTTGGTTGCCCGCGCCCGGCAAGCTGCGTCACAATCACGCCGTCAGTTTGCCTGCAGGCTGCGGTGCGTCAAGGCGGGACGCGCGCGGTTGCTCGTGGACCGGCGTTCGCGGCTGTTGCATCGCGGAACGAGGGGCCGATGTTCGCGTGCGGCCGAGGGCAATCGCGGAGGGGTGCTCAAGCCCGGCAAGGAGTGCCGGCTGCGGGGGCGTCAGCGGTTGCGCGCCCACAGCCAGCCCTTGGCCCGGAAGAACCCGACCATTGCCAGCACCAGCAGAACCATACACCCCCACCAGATGAAGTACCCGTAGGGCATGCCAAGCTCGGGCATGTTGCCCGACTGGTCGGTGTGGAAGTTCATGCCGTAGACGCCGGCGAAGAACGAAAGCGGGATGAACACCGTGCTGACCATGGTCAGCACCTTGATGATCTCGTTCATCCTCGTGGCCTGGGCCGAGGCGTGCAACTCGCGCAGGCTGTGGGCAAAGTCAGATAACGCCTGGGCGGTCTGGTCCTGGCGCATGGCGTGGTCTGCCACGTCGCGGATGTAGGTGCGCACGTCGGCAGGAATCGCCTCCGAGGAATGGTTCAGCAGGCTGCTGAGGGCGTCACGGTTGGCCCGGATGACGCGGTCGGCGTCCATGCACAGGTGGCGCAGGTTGTACAGCTCGGCCAGCACGTCCAGTTCGCCCTTCAGGATGCGCTGCTCCATGGCTTCCAGGCGGGTCTCCAGCTTCTCCAGCAGCGGAAAGAAATGGTCTGTCACCACATCCAGCAGGCAATAGGCCAGGTAGGCCGTGCCGCGATTGCGAACAATGCCGCGGTTGTGCCGGATGCGCTCGCGCACAGGGGCGAAGCTGTCCAGGTCGTCCTGCTCCTGGAAGCTGAGCACGAACTTGTCGTTGAACACAACGCTGACCTGCTCGGTGGCCAGCTCCTGCTCGCAGGACTTGGGCGAGTGCAGGATGACGAACATATACTCCGGGTATTGCTCGGTCTTGGCGCGCTGGGGCACATTCAGGGCATCGGCCAGCATCAGCGGGTGCAGGCGCAGCAGCTCGCCCACGCGCTTGATCTGCTCCACGGCCTTGAAGCCCTCAATGTCCACCCAGGTCACGCTCTGGCGCTGCAGGTAGTCCGGCAGGCCCTCCGGCTGGACGTCCTGTCTTTCCTCCACTTGCGTGGGGCTGAAGTCCATGACGCGCAGATGGGTAGGTGCGCCGGCGGCGTCCTGGGCGACAGCGCCGGGTTCGTCCCCTACCTGGGGGCGTAGAATTCGCGTGGCGGCGCGGCGCGGCAGGTGCTGGGCGGGTTCCGTCTCCGTCAAGGCTGCTCCAGCTAGCGACGCCAGGCGGGCAGGCCATAGCCCTTGCGCTCAGTGGGGACCAGCACATGGCTGCGCTGGCCTTCGCCTTCCAGCTCAGCCACTTTGGCCACGCGCGAGCCGACGTACTCGGAGAATTCCTCGACGGTGACCTGCCGATCCGAATTCTTGTCTGCCTGGCCCGCCAGGGCTTCCACGGCAAAGGCTGAAAACAGGCCGTGGCCCAGGTCCTCGATCTCAAGGGCCTTCATGCCGTGAGGATTACCAGGCAGGCCGTCCGTGGCCGAAAGCAACAGGCAGGGCACGCCCGCCTCTTTGCAGCGATCCACCACTGCCTGGAACACGCTGCGGCCGGTGGGCAGCCGCTTGACCTGCTCCTCAGTTGCGGCGCAGCGCTTGTCGCCGGGGGCGGTGAACGAGCAATCCAGGTACAGGGTCAGTGTGCGCGGCCGGTTGGCAATCAGGCGCTCCACCAGCTCCGCCAGCGCCACCTGCTCCGGCTTCCCACCCAGGGGGCCGGCGGGCTGGGCCAGCACCAGCATGGGGCGGCCCTGATCGTCCAGGTTGCCCACGCCACAGAATGCCAGCAGCACGTCATCATTGTAGCGGGCCAGCGAGGCAAGCTCGTCAGCCGCCTGGTCCAATGCCCGGCGCGTGGCACGGGCGCCGAACAGCGTTCGCATGGCGGCCTCAGGCACTGCGTCGTTTTCCGCCTCCAGGGCTTGCGCGGCAAGAGACTGCGCGTCTGCCGAGGCAAAGCGGCTCAGCGGAACCGGCGGCTGACCGGTTCCGTCCACGCCCGCCACCAGGGCCACGCGGCGGCGGATGCCCTGAAGGAAGCCTTGCTCGGTCACGCGGCGCGAAAGATCCCGCGTGGCATAGCGCAAGGCGGCCTTCTTGGCCTCATTCTCGGCAATGGGCATCAAAAGGCCGCCCACCTTCTGCCAGCACTCGCCATCCATGTAGCCAGGCGTACCGAAGATCGAGAACAGGTTGAAGCCATGGTCGAAGTCGTCCAGCGAGCGCACGATAGCCTCGGGAGGCTGAAGGCGCGTGGCCAGCAGCTCGTCGCCCGTGGTGGCGGGGTAAAGCTTGAGCTCAACGTGCAGGTTGGCGTCGAAGTCCTCATCGGCGATGAACCATGAGAAGATCGGGCTGACCATCCACCACACGAACATGTTCCAGCCGTAGGCGCCGTTGCTGTCCACGTAGCCCACGTCCTGGCGGCGCACGGTGGGCACGATCACCACATCCAGCCCCTGGCGCAGGGCCATCTGCTGCAACTCGGGGCGTGCCGTGGTCGCCGAAGCGCCCTCGACGGGCCCGATCTGCTCGAACATGCGGTAGTCGCGCAGCACCTGCAGCATCTGCCCGTGCAGGCCGGCGGGCCCGTTCAGGCGCTGCTCATCGGGTGTCAGCACCCAGCGGTTGGTGTCTTCCACGTTGTAGCGCTTCTCGTCCAGCTCCAGCGCCGAGCGGAACGGGGCAAGGCCCACGCGCAGGGCAATGGGTTGCCAGCCGGGCGGGATGATCTTCTCTTCCTCTACGTCGCGCTTGAGGTCCGGGGTCTCCACGTTGCTGCACGCCGGCAGCAGCAGCATTGCGCAAAGCAGCAGCCACGCCGGGTTAACCGTCCGAGCCATTTCCGTCCTTCGCGTCCTTGGTATCCGTGAGGGAGAACTTCCTGATGCAGCGGAATCCACGTCCGGGCCCTCGTTCCGCCAGCAGGGCCACGCTGTTCTTGGCGCGGCGGGCATAACGGAAGAACAACTCGGGCCGCAGCCCTGGCTCGGCGCCCTTCACGATGCCTTCGCCGTTGGTGCACGCGGCGGTCCACTCCGACACGTTGCTGCCCATGTCGCGCAGGCCCAGCGGGCAGGCGTCCCACTCGGTCGTGCCCACTTCGCGGGGTTCCAGCACGCCGGCAGCCGGGGCCTTCTCGCGGGCGCCGAAGGGGTAGTCCGAGGGCGCCGTGGAATCGGCCAGTGCCGGCGCACCCGCCGCAATCTCCCACTCTTCGGGGGTGGGCAGCCGCTTGCCCGCCCAGCGGGCAAACGCCGCCGCCTCAAACCACGAGATGCCGGTTACCGGCACCCGCGCCAGCGAGGGGTCAAACGCCCCCTCGGCCCAGCCGGCCGGGCCGTGTTTGCCGCTGGTGTCCACCATGCGCGGCAGGAAGGCCAGGGCTTCCTCGGGCCACAGCTCGGTGCGCGTGTAGCCGCCATCGTCCACGAACTTCTTGAACTCCTCGTTGGTGACGAGGTACTTGTCCATGAACAGGAATTCCGGCTGTTCCACGGTGCGCTGCGCGTTGCCGTCGCCCTCGCGGTTGCTGCCCACCACAAACGAGCCGCGCGGCAGCAGCACGTAGCGATCCGACACCTGGGTCAGCGCCACGCGCAGCCTGATTTCGGTGAGGCGGGTGTTAATCTCGGAGATCTGGCCCTTGTCGGTGAGGAAGCCCAGGGCGCGCTCCAGCAGGTCCACGGCCACACGATCCTCGGCGCCGTCAGCCTCCGACACCAGTACTGCCCCCAACCGCGTGCGCAACTCGTCGCGGTAAGTCTGGGCGCGGGTCACGTAATCGGCGGCGGTCAGGCCGGGAATCAGGGTCTCATAGGCAGCCAGGCAGCGCTGCATGTCTTCGCTGGTCTTGGCAAGCTGGTCCTTCAGGCGCAGCTCCTCCAGGCGCGCGAGCTGCAGGTTCTTGTCCAGCTCGGCGCGGTCCTGGTCGGTGGCAAAAGCGCTGGTCCTGGCCTCGGCCAGCGCCGCCTGCAGGCGGGCCTGGGCCAGCACCCATTCCTTGGCCGTAAGGGCTTTTTCTGCGTCAACGACCAGGCGGCGGAAGCGGGACTGCTCTTCCACCTTCTTCTGCAGCACTTCGCGTGTGGCCTTCACCTGGGTGGACATCATGCCGGTGCCCGCCGCGGTGTTCAGCATCAGGTCCGACACCTCGTATCGTCCCGAGTCCAGGGCACGCTGGGCGAAGTTGAGGGCCGCCTCGGCCTTGGTCAGGCGGGCACGATCGCGAAGCTGATCGGCATCCGGGCTGACCACCGCCACTGAGGTGGCGCGGTCACAGACACCGATGGTCTCCACCAACTGGCGCGAGGCGTCGTCGTAACTTTCGGCGGGCAGGCCGCGGGCAACGGTCAGCTTCTTGCCGGCTTCGTCCACCAGGCCGCGCAGCGTTGCCATGGACGCTTCAAACTGCTTGCGGGCATCGTAATTCTTCAGCCACTCGCCGATCTCGTTCAGGGCCAGCTTCGCGCCGGAATGATCTGCATCAAAGGACTGCACCTTGATGAAGGCGCTCTTGGCATCGTTGAAGGCCTCGTTGGCTTTGACGACATCGGCGGCCTTGTCCAGGACGCGGGCGTCATTCAGCAGCCTGTTGGCTTCGGCCAGCGCCGCATCCAGTTCCTTGCGCTTCTCCGCATCCCGCTGCTCTTTCAGGCGCGCCTCAGCCAGCTCCTTGCGCTTGGAGGCTGCCGTGCTGCCCACGATGAGCGCTTCCGTCTCGGCGTTCTTGGTGTTGTCGTCCTTCAGTACGTCACGGGCCAGGCCCAGCAGCTTCTGGGCCTCCGTGGCCTGACGTTCGGCCTCGTCCAGGTTGCCTGCTTCAAGCGCTGCCTTGCCCTCGGCAACAAGTTTGCGACCGTCTTCGACGCGTTTGTTGGCGGTGTCAATCTCACCCTGCTTGAGCTGCTGGTAGGTGATGCTCACGCCGCCGATCAGCGCCGCCAGCACCAGGATGCTGGTAATCACGCCCACCTTGTGCCGGGCGATCCACTTGCCGATGAGCTGCGTCATCGAGTACTCGACCGCAGCCAGGGTGCGGCCCTCCTGCCAACTGCGCAGGTTTTCAATCAGGTCCGTCACGCTCTGCACGCGCTGGTGCGGCAGCTTGGAGATGCACTTCATGGCCAGCGCTTCCAGCTCGGGCGGCACCTTGCGCTCCGGCGCGCGCTTGCTGGGCGGCTCAGGGTTCAGTTCCTTCACCTGCACCAGCACCTGCGCCGAGGTCTCGGCAGTCCAGGGCGTTTTCATCGCCAGCAGCTCGTACAGGATCACACCCAGCGCGAAGATGTCGCTGGTGGGGCCCATGGTGTTCACTTCGCCGCGGGCCTGCTCCGGCGACATGTAGCTGGGCGTGCCCAGGATGCTGCCCACCATGGTGCGCAGGGCGTCGTCGTCCTGGCGGTCGGTCTGCACGACGCGGTCGGCGGTCTCTTCCTTGCGGCCCACCAGCTTGGCCACGCCCCAGTCCATGATCTGCACTTCGCCGAACCGGCCCACCATGATGTTGGCGGGCTTCAGGTCGCGGTGGATAACGCCGCGGCTGTGGGCGAAGTTCACGCCTTCGCAGACTTTAAGGAAGATGTCCACCAGCCGGTTCAGCGGGAAGGTGCCCACCGCGCCGGGGTCGTTCTTGCGCCGGCGCTTCAGGATGCTGGAAAGATCCTCGCCCTCCACCAGCTTCATGGTGAAGTACAGGTTGCCGCGGCCGTCCACGCCGATTTCGTGTACGGGCACGATGTTGGGATGCTCCAGCTGGCCGGTGATCTGCGACTCCTCGAGGAAGCGCTCGACCAGGTCCTTGCGGTCCAGCATTTCCTTGCGCAACACCTTCAGGGCCACGCTGCGGCGCAGGTCGGTGTCTTCCACCTCCAGCACCTTGCCCATGCCGCCGCGGGCGATCTCGCGAATCACCGAGTAGCGCTTGCGGTTGCCGCCGGACTTCAGGCGGCCCAGGGTGTTCTTGGCCTCGCCGGAAATGCGCACACCCTCGCCGATGCCCATCTTGGCGCGCAGATCAGCAAGCGTCATCTCCTCGCCGGTGATGTCGCTCTCGACGCCGACCTTGCTGTCGGTGCGCGCCAGCCCGGCGCGGGCGCCTTCGCCGGTGGCGAACTGCGTCTTGCTGCCGGTGGTCACTTCAGACGTCTCGCCGGTGATTTCCTCGGCGCTCACGTTCGAGTCGTCAAACACCGTGCTGCCGGTGGGGTTGTCGCCGGGCAGGGTCACGCTGACGTCCACGTCCGAGTTGTCGTTTACTTCCGACACCGGGCCGCGTTCCCGCGCGGCAGGCGCCTTCGTGGCGGCAAAATCCTCGGGCTCGCCGGCGCCACCCACGGGCACCTTCAGGGACTCCGAGTCAAACAGCGTGTCGCCCGAGGGCGCAGCGCCCGCCGGCAGGGGCTCAGCCGTGAACAGCGTGTTGCCTGAGGGCGGCGGCGGGGCAATGGACTCGTGCAGCACCTCGTCGGGTGTTCGGGTCAGGTCAGCCGGCGGCCCGAAGTAGCCGTCGTCGGCCTGCTCCATGACCTCGCCCACCGCGCTGTCCTGCATGGCGCCGGAAAGCTCCTCGGGGCGGGCCGGCTCGTCATCGCCGCCAAAGGCCGCAAAATCCACGTTTGCGCCCTTGCTGCCGCGCAGGGCAAACTGCGGCGGAGCCGGCCGGGCGTCCTCTTCGCCGGTGACAGTGTCGCCGGACTTGCGGCTGGCGCCGGGCTGGGCGCGCTGCAGCATCTCGCGATAGCCGGGCTCGGTGCGCGAAGGGTCTGCCGGCGGTGTGGCCGTGCCCACTTCCAGCAGCGTGTCGGAGGGCCCTTCCGTCTCAAAGCCCGTTGGCGCCAGCACGCTGGGGGTCTTCTCGCCCACGATCAGGGGCTCAGAATCCAGCACGGGCACATGCTTCTGCTCGTGCTCTTCAAAGAGGCTGTCGCCGCTCTGGGCCGCGGGCGGGGGCAGCTCCATCTCCAGCACAGAATCCTCGGCGGAATCCGGCACCGCGTAGGAGGGCGCCACCGGCTCGACCAGCCGCGGGACTTCGCCAAAGCTGCTTTCGTCGTCGAGTGAGCCGATCTCGTCGGCGCCCAGTTCGTCGCTGTGGTCCGCAAATG